>DHXL01000287.1:13439-19183 GCA_002415335.1 Oxalobacteraceae bacterium UBA5157 | reverse complement strand
AGTGACGCCGCGATCGACGCCGCGTCGTGCGCCTCAGTCGTGGTACGTAAGATGCCGAGAATTTCCTCTCGGCTGGGGATAGTGTAGAGATATTGGCTCAAAAGGGTGTTTCTTTGGTTGTTATTGATGCAGCGCTTAGTGTAACGGAGGAGAACGGTAACATCCACGATACTTTGCAATAAATATCGGCATGGCCGGTTTGACTTCGCACAGTTTTCCGCTATAATCTTGGTCTTTCGCATCGACCTGAGTGCGAAAAACGGAATGAATGGGATTTTTTTTCATTTCAGCTTGCAACAGTGCCCACGTGGCGGAATTGGTAGACGCGCATGGTTCAGGTCCATGTGCCGTAAGGTGTGGGGGTTCGAGTCCCTCCGTGGGCACCACAACTACTTCCCGCATATCCCGGATTAAGCCAGAAACCATTGAATCAATGGCTCGCTGTCTTTTTACTGCCTCGCAAAGTCGTCAAATACCGATTAAGACCGCTGGCCGATTGCGCCAAATCCAGACATCACTGGAAAAGACTGGCGCACGCGGCAACATTTTATATTCCGAGCATGAACAAAGTCGCCCGCGGCATCCAGCGTCAGGTGCTGCATCGCCTCGGAACGCCGGATTGTTTGCGGATTGTCAAAGCGCCCGAACGCTCCGGTGAGTATAGTGAAAGCGCATCGAGACAAATGCTCACGCATGCGTAGCGATGCGATGCTGAGGGACTCAAGAAATTGAGTCAAGTTTCGTTGCTTGACATCGAAACGGATGAAGGCGTCCTCAGACGGACCGGCCCGACACGCTGGCCTGGGATCTTCACCTCTACCGCCAATCCGCAAGGATTGGCGGGTCGTGGCGTTTGACGTGATTTCGACTAGTTGGCGCCGCACGCCCAGGAAGAAAAACTCCCGGTTCCCCAGATACTGAGTGCGCAACGAATTCCTGTATCAACTGCTGGCGAATGCCCTTCTCACGTTGCATGTTGGAGTGGTGGCCTTCGTCATTGCCGGCATGGTTGTCGTCGTCATCGGCAATCTTCGGGGTTGGCCGTGGGTCAATGTACTGGCGTTCAGACTGGTACACCTCGTTGCTATCGCGATTGTCGTGGCACAGGCTTGGCTGGGTGTCGCCTGCCCGCTTACGGCGCTCGAAATGTGGCTTCGTGCGAGCGCCGGCGCAACAACCTATCGTGGCAGCTTTATTGAGCATTGGCTTCAGCGGGTTCTCTATTACGAGGCTCCGTCGTGGGTCTTCACGCTCGGCTACTCGCTATTCGGCTTGCTGGTCGTCGCAGCGTGGTTGTACTTTCCGCCGGGATCGCAGCCGCGCAGCAATGATAGGAGTGCGTAGCGCTTGCTGCCTGGTCGGTTGAGGCGACATTTCACGTAAATTGGGCGAAGCCAACGCCGGGCTGGATGGCCGACGATTCTGGCGGATGGGTTTCGAATCCGCCTTGTCAGCCTTTGATGCAGACCCTGGGCTCAAGCCGCGTGACTGTACGCGCAAGTCCCGCCCTATCTGCCGCCTTCACCACCTCGGCGACGTCCTTATAGGCATCGGGAGCCTCTTCCGCCACGCCGCGCATCGAGGGACTGCGCACCAGGATTCCCCGTGTCTCAAGATGCTGCGCGATCTGCCTGCCGCACCAGCGCCTCGCTGGCGAAGATAATCGCAGGCACGCGCATTGCGCCGCGGGGCGGGATTTCCCACGCCGTGTTCGACTGGCGAATGAGTCTTGACATGTCCATACTGAGTTCGAATCCATGTGGCGATCGCAAGGCAATTGCCTCACGCGCGCTTCCAGAAATTAGACATCGACTACGCACTGTGCGATCCACCAGCCGTCGTGAACCGGCTTGACGGCCAGTTCGGTAAACGTTGCACCTTTGGCCTCGACCGCCGGACAATGACGCGCGATATCGACCGGTTCGCCCCACGCCGTCGCGTCCAGCACCATCGCGTCGGCAGCGGCATCGTCGAGCACGACCTGGAAGCGGCAAAACAGCATGTTGCGCGTTGCCATTTCAAAAATGACGGCATTGATCCAATCCAGCAACAGGAACTCATCGTCGGCCGCATCGCAATGAATCGCCACCTTGCGCTTGGGCCGCACCGCTTCCGGCGCAACAATCGCCGCAATCAATGCAAGTGCCGCCTGCTCGAATGCCTGCGCCTTGGTGCTGCCAATTCCCCGGATGCCGATATCCGAACCATGGCGAAAATGTTCCCACCGGTTGACACCATCGTCATTGGCCAAAATCATTCTCCCCATGCGCGCGGCCATCAATGTGATTGCGTAAAGATCGGCCGGCAAAGCCCTGAACGCATTTCAACAATACTGCGACGATACGGCGCGTTGTTCTTTGACGAGTATCAACCAATAGGCATGACTTGCGAATTCTCAGAATTTCGGCGAAACCATTCTTGACTGCAATCGGAACGAAACGGAAATTCGTCTGTCACCTTATGACACATTCGAGACAGGCAGGTCCGCTATGGTTGGCGACGCGCTTTTGTTAACGCCTAGGGACGCACTGGTCATTGTTGACGTCCAGAACGATTTTTTGGATCATGGAAATTTGGCCGTACCGAACGGCGATGAAGTCATCCCGGTCCTGAACCGTGCCATTGCACTGTTCGCTCACCGATCCCTGCCGATTTATGCGACACGGGACTGGCACCCTGTCGACCATTGCTCCTTCAAGACACAGGGAGGGATCTGGCCTCCCCACTGCATCGCGCAGAGCAAAGGGGCCGAGTTTGCAGCGACACTGAATCTCCCGCCCGCAGCAATCGTCGTGTCGAAAGCGACGACCCAGGGAAAAGACGCCTATTCCGGTTTCGAGGGAACCAGGCTGGCCAGCCAACTTCACTCGCAGAATGTCGAGCGCCTATTCATCGGCGGCCTCGCCACCGATTACTGTGTACTGAACACGGTAAAGGATGCATTGGCAAACGGCTTCAAGGTCGCACTCTTGATTGATGCGATCCGCCCGGTCAATCTCAAGGCCGGCGACGGCGAGGCGGCTATCGACGAGATGACCGGGCTGGGTGCCGAACCTGTTCGACTATCGGACGTTGAAGCATGAAGATCATTGGAAGCAATTTCTGCGTCACCGTGGTCGGAAGGCATGCCGACGCGCGGTTCGACGAGAATGCCATGACGAACACATTTCTCCGACGACACGCTAATCAGCATGGCTTTTGATCGTTATCAACCTTCTTCGGCCAGATTCTTGGATACTTTTCATGCGGTCTTGAGCGAGCGGCTGTCTCCTTTTCGCTTTCGCCGCCTTGGGCGAGTTGAAGCCGAGGTGTTCCACTGCAGGACAGGAACAAGCGACAATTCGCAAGAAGCAGCGCGACCCGGATGCCGATCAAGGTAGCCGGACTGAGTAGGCATGATTATGAGGGCCAAGCCGGATGAACTCGTCACTGAAATTACCTTTGCAGATTACTTTCCGCAATCTCGGGCGCTCGGAGGCTATCGAGGCCAAGATTCGCGAGCGTGCGGAGAAGCTGAGCACCTTTTACAACCGAATTATGAGTTGCCGTGTCGCGGTCGAGGCCCTGCACAAGCATCATCAGCAAGGCAATCATTACCACATTCGCATCGACGTCAAGGTACCCCATCGGGAATTGGTGGCAGGACGGGAGCCGGACGAACATCACGCTTATACCGACGTCTATGTTGCCATTCGCGATACCTTCGACGCCATGCGTCGTCAGCTCGAGGACTACGCCCGTCTTCAGCAAGGCAAGGTCAAGGCGCATGACACATCGGGACATGGCCGGATCGTCGAACTCGATCCAGATCGCGATTACGGGAGGATCGAAACATCCGATGGCCAGCTCGTCTACTTTCATCGTAACAGCCTGGTCGACGGTGATTTTGACAAGCTGGCCGTTGACACCGAAGTACGCTTGAGTGCGGAAATGGGTGAGGAGGGTCCGCAAGCGACTACCGTCCACCTGGTCGGAAAGCACCGCGTCGACTGACAAGAAGCCCCACTCTGGAAGGTCGATGTTGCGCGCTAGAGAGGCAACACATAGCGACAGGCTCCGTCGGGCGAGGTGAAAATCCTGCGCGCTGCGCCGACCATGACCCGTGCCGCAAAAGCGGTAATTTCGAAACCTGCCTCCAGAACGAGGCGCGAGCCGCCGCGCTGCGCGATCCCGCCTCTCGCCCTATCCCAACAGGACTCGCTGTGAGCGAACCCGCCGTCACCCCACCCGATGCCTCGGCAACCGAGCGAGTATTGCGCATCGTGCAGCAGTTGGCGCACGAAACCCACCCCGGCCATTTCTATGCGGTCAAGCTGCACAGCTCCTTCGAGCGCGACTTCGCGCTCGACAGCCTGGCGCGCGTGGAGCTGATGCTGCGGATAGGAAAGGCTTTCGGGGTCGAACTGTCCAGCGATGCGCTGGCGCAAGCCGATACGCCGTGCGACGTGCTACGGTTTCTGGGACGGGCGCCGCAGGAACCTGGGCCGGCGCTGGCAACGGAATTGGGCGCAGTCCAAAGCGCCGGCTTGCCGGACAGCGCTGAAACGCTGGTGGACGTGCTGGAGTGGCACGTCGCGCGCCAGCCGGATCGCTTGCACATCCTGATGCATGACGAACAGCATCGGGAACACGCCATCCGCCACCGGGATCTGCACGACGCCGCGCTCGCCGTCGCCGCCGGTCTCGCGGCACAAGGACTCCAGCCCCGACAAACCGTGGCATTGATGCTACCCACTGGACACGACTATCTGGCAAGTTTTTTCGGCGTGATGCTGGCGGGTGGCATTCCGGTGCCGATCTATCCGCCGGCACGCCTGGCCCAGATCGAGGACCACTTGAGGCGGCACGCGCGCATCCTGTCCAACGCCGAAGCGGTGCTCATGATCACCGTGGCGCAGGCCAAGCCGGTGGCGATCATGCTGCAAGCTGCGGTACCGAGTCTGGCCGCAATCGTCACGCCTGGCGAGGTGAGCGTCGCGCCAACGCCATTGCGCCATCGGCTCCATGGAAGCGACATCGCATTTCTGCAATACACGTCGGGCAGTACCGGCGATCCGAAGGGCGTCGTGCTGACGCACGCCAACCTGCTTGCCAATATTCGCGCGCTCGGGCAAGCGTCGCAGGTCGCGCCAGGCGACGTGTTCGTGTCCTGGCTGCCGCTCTACCATGACATGGGTTTGATCGGTGCGTGGTTCGGCTCCCTGTATCACGGCATGCCGCTGGTGCTCATGTCGCCGCTTGCCTTTCTCGCCCGACCCGCTCTGTGGCTTCAGACCATTGCGCGCCATCGCGGCACCATCTCGGCGGCGCCGAATTTTGCCTATGATTTGTGCGTGCGCCACGTTGACAATGCCACCCTGGCGGAACTTGATCTGTCAAGTTGGCGGCTGGCATTCAACGGTGCGGAGCCGGTCAGCCCTGCCACGCTGGCATCGTTCACCGCGCGCTTCGCACCCTGCGGCTTGCGCCCTCAGGCCATCACGCCGGTATACGGCTTGGCGGAGTCCTCGGTCGGGCTTGCGTTTCCCCCTCTGGAACGCGGACCGCGGATCGATCGGATTCAACGCGATTCGTTCACCCGCGCCGGCAAGGCCGTGCCCGCAACGGAAGCCGATGCAGATGCCCTCGCCGTTCCTTCCTGCGGGCGCGCATTGCCGGGGCATGCGATCCGGATCGTCGATGACGCCGAGTACGAGCTGCCCGATCGCCATGTCGGACGACTCGAGTTTCGCGGACCTGCGGCG
>DHXL01000287.1:0-13376 GCA_002415335.1 Oxalobacteraceae bacterium UBA5157 | reverse complement strand
TTTCGCGGACCTGCGGCGACATCGGGCTACTACCGCAATCCGGAAGCCACGGCCACGCTGTTCCGCGATGGCTGGCTCGATTCGGGCGATCATGCCTACCTGGCGGAAGGGGAAGTCTTCATCACCGGACGCGTCAAGGATCTGATCAAGCGCGGCGGGCGCAACCTTTACCCCTACGATCTGGAACAAGCGGCCGGCAATCTGCCCGGCATACGCAAAGGATGCGTGGCGGTGTTTGCCAGCCCCGATCCCGCAACCGGCATCGAACGGCTGGTGATCATGGCAGAAACCCGCGAGTATGACGAAACCGGGCAGGCAGCGCTGCGCCGCGCGCTCAATCAGACCGCCATCGATGTCATCGGGATGCCCGCGGACGATATTGTCCTGGTGCCGCCCCATACAGTGCTGAAGACATCCAGCGGCAAGATCCGCCGTCTCGCCAGCAGGGAATTCTATGAGAGAGGCAAAGTCGCACCGCGCATTGTCGCGCCATGGCTGCATGCCGCACGCTTCATGGCAGCCGGTATGCTGGCGCGGGCCACCCTGCTCGCGCGCGAGGCCGGCGCATGGCTGTATGGTGGCTATGCCTGGACCGTCTTTGCCGCGCTCGCGCTCGCGTGCGGCGGGCTGGTGACGCTGCTGCAGCGACCGGCGCTCGGGCGGCACATCGCGCATTTCGCGACGCGCCTGCTGTTCCGCCTGACCGCTGTTCCGATATCCGTCACGGGACTCGATCGGCTGCCGTCCGGGCCGCACGTGCTGGTGGTCAATCACGCAAGCTACCTTGATGCCATCGTGCTCATGGCCCTGCTGCCGCCGGCTCCGGGATACGCATTCACAGCAAAATGGGAGTTCGCCGATCAACGTCTGATGCGCGTCCTGTTGACCGGTCTGGGCGCCATGTTCATTGAGCGCTTCGATGTGAAGCGCAGCGCGGCAGATGTCGATGTGATGACGGCGGCGCTGCTGCGCGGCGACAATCTCGTGGTCTTCCCGGAAGGCACGTTCAGCCGCGAAGCGGGATTGAAACCGTTTCACGCCGGCGCTTTCGCTGCCGCGGCCAAGGCCGGCGCGCCGGTGGTGGCGGCTGGCCTGCGCGGTACGCGCGCTGTGTTACGCGACGAGATATGGCGTCCGCGCCGCACCCCTATCACATTGGAAGTTGGACAAGTCCTTGCACCGATCGGCGGCGACTGGACCGCCGCGACCCAGATGAGTGCCGCGGCGCGCAAGGCGATCGTGCCGCTTTCAGGTGAATTTGATCCGTTCGATTAGCGTCGCCGGTTAACGTCGCCAATGCACCCGCAACAAATATTTTTCTTTGTTGTATTGGAACTCCAGTTCGCCCTTATAAGCATCTTGCAATGATTCACCGATATATTGGGCCAAGTGAATACCGGTCGTGGTGATCGTTAGCTGGTCACCTTGCTCTTCGATCGTCATGATGCGTTGCAAGGGATGCGCCTCCTTTTCGCGTGCTTCCAGATTACGCGCAAGGCTGATCACCTCGTCGCGGTGCTCGCGGGAAAATTCGCCTTCAATCGATACGTAGCCTGCGGGCAGTTTTTCATGGATTCTCCGGCACGCCGCGCATTTGGCCTGAAGTGCGTGGACGGGCGGTGTAATCCATTGCCAACGCCCTTGATGGTACACGGCGCCGCAATCGCTACAGACGGCAGGATCGGGTAATTTATCGCGCTCGTGATAGGGATCGTGACTCAGTTCATCCAACGCCCCTGGGTGCCGGCCGGGCTGAAAAGTGGAAGCGGATGGCTGCGCTGCTTTCATTCGGTTTCTCCTTGCAAAGACAAATGGGGAAGTAGCTGGACCTCCGATTTTTGGTCCCCGAATCCGGGATCCGATATGTCGCCGATACCAGCAAGGACCGAGATACTGACTGAGAAACATCGAGGACAAGCCAATGCAAATCTCGGGTCGCTTAACATCTTTTTTGTTTTGCGTTTTACAAGGTGACCATAGGGGAACAGGAGCCGCTTTGCGCATTCGCAAATCCGCTACGCATTTATCTGCTAACGTGAAACATCCAGGCGACGGCTTGTATCGGGAAGTCTGGCGCCGGGACCGATTGGCGGTACATCGAGAGCGTGTTCCTGGACGCGGACGCCGACTGGGTGGCGGCAAAGGTGCACCTAAGCGCTGACCAGGCCGGCCGGCTCGCCTTGGCTGCGGGGGGGGCGAGAACCGTGATGCCATTCCATTTTCCCTCCATCTACCGGCAGCGGGAGGCGGCGTTGCGCGAGGAACTTCGGCAAGCGAATCGCCGCGACAGGCTACCGGACTAGCGGCATGTCCTGCTCGTCGTCGCCAATCGCGACCTACCTGCACGTCGGCACCTCGGGCTGGAGCTATCCCCATTGGCGCGATCGCTTCTATCCGCCCGAACTTCCGGCAACCCAGTGGCTGGCCTTCTACAGCCGGCACTTCGGGACGGTGGAACTCAACAACAGCTTCTATCGCCTGCCCAGTCGCGAGACTTTCGCCGCCTGGCGCCAGCAAACGCCTGCGAGGTTCGTGTTCAGTATCAAGGCGAGCCGCTACATCACCCATATGAAGAAGCTCAAGGATCCAGCGCAGACCCTGCCGCCGCTGCTGGCCGCAGCCAAGGGCCTCGCCAACAAGCTCGGTCCGCTACTGTTTCAGTTGCCGCCCCACTGGCGGCCCGATACCGGACGGCTGCGCGCATTCCTGCAGGCACTTCCCAAAGGCACGCAAGCATCGTTCGAACTGCGCGACCCGTGCTGGCATAAGGACCCGGTGCTTGAGTTGCTCGCCGAGTTCAATGCCGCCTTCTGCGTCTATGATCTACGGGGTTTCACAAGCCCACGCGCGGTCACTGCGGACTTCGTCTACCTGCGCCTGCACGGCCCCGGCGAGCCCTATTGCGGGCGCTACGGCACAGCCGCCCTGTCGAACTGGGCCGGCTGGCTCAAGCAGCAAAAGGTCCGGGCCGCCTATGTCTACTTCAACAATGACCAGGCGGCGTATGCCGTGCGCGATGCACTGGATCTGCAGGCGATCCTGCGCTGAGATGTCCCGGGATGGGGAACAGACAGCCGAATGAAAGCCCGGCAACTTGGGTCTCACTTCGCCTTTGCGTACCCACACGCCGCGCTCTTCGCAGTGCAGCAGCTCGCTGCCACTCAGCACGTATTGACCAATCGGGTAGGCCACATTCTTGAAATAGCCGAAGCCGGATCCACATTACTGGAAACCGCCGTGCCGGGCATCGCGAAGGAGGCCGAGGAGATGACAGAGACCAGCGTGATTGCGATGCCGGCGTCCGGGGAAATAACCTTGTTTCTGTGCGGCGACGTGATGACCGGGCGCGGCATCGACCAGATACTTCCCCATCCGGTCCCGCCCGCTCTCTTCGAGTCCTGCATGCGCTCGGCGCTCGGTTAAGTCGCGCTCGCAGAGCGTGGCGCCGGGCCCATCCCGCGACCCGTGGATTTTGCCTATATCTGGGGCGATGCTCTGGCGGAGCTTGCCCGTGTGCGGCCCGATTTGCGCATTGCCAACCTGGAAACCGCCGTCACCACATCCGACGATGCCTGGCCCGATAAGGGCATCCATTACCGCATGCATCCCGGTAATGTCCGCTGCCTTGCTGCCGCCGGCTTCGACTGCTGCGTGCTTGCCAATAATCATGTACTGAACTGGGGATACAGCGGCTTGACGGAGACTGTGGACGTCCTGCAAAGTGCCGGGATCAACACTTCAGGTGCAGGCCGCGACGCAGCCGACGCGGCAGCGCCGACGGTACTGACAGTCCCGGGCAAGGGCCGGGTGATCGTCTTTGCCTATTGCATGGAAAGCAGCGGCGTGCCGCCCGAATGGGCTGCGGGGTGGAGCCGCCCCGGTGTGAGCTTCCTGCCGGACCTCTCGCAGCACAGCCTGGAGGCCATCAGCCGCCAGGTACGCGCCGGAAAACGGGCCAGGGATCTGGCGGTGGTCTCGCTGCACTGGGGCGGAAACTGGGGCTACGCCGTTTCTCCCGAGCAACGCAACTTCGCCCACCGCCTGATCGATGTTGCCGGGGTCGACTTGGTGCATGGTCACTCTTCCCACCACGTGAAAGGCGTGGAGGTTTACCGTGACCACCTCATCCTCTATGGCTGCGGCGATTTCCTGAATGATTACGAGGGCATCGGCGGCCATGAGGAATACCGCGGCGACCTGGCCCTGATGTACTTCCCCACACTGGATATCGTGAGCGGCCGGCTATTGCGCCTGATCATGACCCCGACCCAGACCCGCCGGTTCAGAGTAAACCGCGCGCCCGAGAAAGGCGTGCTTTGGCTCATGGAAACGCTGAACCGGGAAGGAAAAAAGTTCGGGACAGCAGTGAAGCGTCAGCCGAATGACACCTTCCTGCTGGTCCAGGCGACCGATGAAAGATGGGTGCCCCCGAGGTGAGGACCAGAGCGAACTGAAGAGTCCTCACCGCGCCAATAAATTCCTGATTGATTTTTGTCACAGCGCGACTGGGTTTCTGCACTTACATTGAAGAGGAAGGCGCCAAAAAAGCGACTCCTGTGGAGCGAATGGAGTGGAACGTACCACGGACGTCCGGTCGACCAAATCCAGGCAAACCGGAAGCGCCAGCGGCGCTGGCCACCGATTGGCTTGAGCGGCACTTAGCGAGCTCGGAATGAGGAGTGATCCGGATTCAGGAACACCATGAAAACTGCTACCAACTCCCCAATAAGCGTTGCGATATCTTCTGCTGCACATATGCTGAGAGGCGCCGTGGACGATTACGATTCCCTGCTCGAATTGATCGGTGACGCGCGCTTCGTTCTGCTTGGCGAAGCGAGCCACGGCACGCACGAGTTCTACCAGGAACGCGCGCGCATTACGCAACGCCTGATTGTCGAAAAGGGTTTTACCGCCGTTGCGGTCGAAGCCGACTGGCCGGACGCTTATCGCGTCAATCGCTATGTTCGCGGACAGGCCGAGGACGCCAAGGCCGAACAGGCGCTGGCCGGATTCCGGCGCTTCCCGACGTGGATGTGGCGCAATGCCGATGTGGTCGATTTTGTCGAATGGCTGCGCAGCCATAACGCATCCTTGCTGTTACAAGAGCCAAGAATCGGTTTCTACGGCCTGGATCTCTACAGCCTGTTCACATCGACCGACGAGGTCTTGCGTTATCTCGACAAGGTCGATCCGGAAGCGGCGCGGCGTGCCCGGACCCGCTACGCCTGCTTCGATCATTTCGGCGAAAACAGCCAGCGTTACGGGTATGCGGCGAGCCTTGGCCTGTCGGCCTCCTGCGAGGATGAAGTCGTCGCGCAGCTGCGCGATCTACAGGCGCGCGCGACCGACTATTTACGACGCGACGGGCCGGAGGCGACAGACGCATTTTTCTATGCGAAGCAAAATGCCCGGCTTGTGATGAATGCCGAAGAATACTATCGCACCATGTTTCACCGCCGCGTCTCCTCCTGGAACCTGCGGGACCGGTATATGGCGGAAACGCTCGATGCGCTGGCGCAGCACCTGTCACAGACAAGCGGCAAGCCGGCAAAGATTGTGGTGTGGGAGCACAACTCGCATGTCGGCGACGCGCGCGCGACCGAGGTGGGCCGGCAAGGCGAATGGAATGTCGGGCAACTGGCGCGTGAACTCTACGGCGATGAGACGAGGCTGATCGGTTTTACGACGTATCAGGGAACGGTCACCGCCGCCTCGGATTGGGATGAACCGGCCCAGCGCAAGCGGGTCAGACCTGCGTTGGCCGGCAGCTACGAAGAGACATTCCATCAGACCGGGATAGGGAATTTCATGCTGCCACTGCGCAAAAATAATTCAGCGACACAGGCGCTATTCGATCGTCGGCTTGAGCGTGCGATCGGCGTGATCTATCGTCCAGAGACCGAGCGCCAGAGCCACTATTTTTACGCGCACCTGCCGCAGCAATTCGACGCCGTTCTGCATTTCGACGAGACGCATGCAGTCGAACCGCTGGAGCCCACGAGCCAATGGGAGACGGGCGAAGCGCCGGAAACTTTTCCGGTCGGGGTGTAATGCGCGAAACAGCACGCCGAGTTAATTTATCTAAAGGAATACACCATGTCTTACCGAACAATTCTCGTGCATGTGGACGACTCCAGCCGTGCGAACGAGCGCATCAAGATTGCGGCAAACATCGCGCTTGCCGAACACGCGCATTTGATCGGCACGGCGACGACAGGCATATCCAGCGCGCGCGATCAGATCGGCGGCATCGAACCGATCGTGCCGGATCTCAAGCTGGTTCTGAACAGGCAGCGAGACCGGGCCGATCACGCACTGGCCGAATTTGAAACGACGGTCCGGCGCATGGGCGTAACCTCGTTCGAAACGCGTCTGGTGGACGACGAGGCGGGCGGCGCCATCGGCTTGCAAGCGCGCTACTGTGATTTGGTGGTAATCGGACAGAGCGATCCGACCGCGTCGACTCTTGTCGTGGCGCGCGATTTTCCGGAACACGTCGTGATGAATTCCGGCCGTCCGGTACTGATCATTCCTCGCGCCGGGCCGTTCGTCGATCTCGGGAAGAGACCGCTGATCGCCTGGGATGCGAGCGCCGCGGCCGCAAGGGCCGTCGCCGACGCGATCCCGTTTCTACAGCATGCCGAGGCGGTCGACGTGGCGGTTTTCAATCCGGAGGAACCAGCGGGTGTGCACGGTCAAGAGCCGGGAGCGGACATCGCGCTTTACCTCGCGCGACACGATATCAAAGTCAATGTCAGGCAACGAACCGCCAGTACCCCGATCGGCGACGCACTGCTATTGCTCGCAACCGAACTCGCCTCCGATCTGATTGTGATGGGAGGCTATGGGCATGCGCGGCTTCGCGAGATACTGTTAGGCGGCGTCACGCGCACGGCCCTCGAATCTGCGATCGTTCCGGTCTTGATGTCGCATTAGTTATGAGGGGGCGGTTTCGATGGGCACGCTTAGGGCGCACATCGAACGCCGAAAACAGACTGCGAATCGGGAGTTGGCTCCTCTTGAGGCTCTGGGTCATGTTGCGGCACCTCTACGGGGCCAGGATCATCCTCGTAGGGTGGCTCCGCCGGATCATCGAGCGGCTCCACCGTCGTCTCCTCCGGCGGTTCCTCGACATGATCCGGGCTTCTATGCGCGCGAACAGCGGGGCGCGCGATTTTGCCATCGCCATCCAAGACATCTCGACATACGCCAGCATCCATCGCCAGACACATAAAAACCCCCGCACGGCCTCAACATACTCGACAGGCTGCCGGTCGAAGCGAGTTGCTCCAGTCATGGATCGACCAGCAGTGCCTGCCGTGTTTCTCAAATTGCCAAAATCCTGCCTGTTCACGCCGCGTTCGTAACGCGATGTTCTCAGTTCTATTGAATCGAAAGCTGCTTGCCGCCAGTTCCATGCTTCTTCGGCAATGTCAGGTGGAGCACGCCGTTTTCGTATTTTGCTACTGCTTTTTTGTCGTCAACCTCTTGCGGCAATGTAAAGGCGCGAAACTCCTGACCATAGTAACGTTCGCTGCGCAGCATGCCCGCGCCGCCAGCCTCCTTCTCTTCTTTCACTTCAGCACTGACAGACACCTGATTGCCGTCGATAGAGACCTTGATGTCCTCTTTCTTCACACCCGGTATATCGGCCTTCACCAGGTAATCATTGTCAGTCTCCGACACATCTATTCGAATGCGTGGAGGAGATTCCACACCGCGCAAAGTCGGCATCATCGAAAAGTCCCTGAAAATATCCTCAAAATTGCGAAATGGATCAAGGCGCGCGGCCTCGGAAAATGGGTCGAAGCGCATTAGATTGCTGGCCATCATCAACCTCCTCTTTCCTGAAAACAGTTATATGGAAAATGCGTCAGCGCCGCCATTCTCTTGCCATGCACAGCAAACAATTGACGGAACGCTACCCACACAAATAATTATAGAAGGACGGTCTGGGAATCCAAGAGAAATTCAACGGCAAGCAAAGCCTGGCTGTGCGGTACCGCAGTTCTAGATTTAGCGTGACTGGACCTTTCCGGCGATCGCATGCAGCTGCTCGTACAACAGGCGCTCGCCGCGGGTCGGCATCCGTGGCGATGCCCCGGACTTCATAATAATCGCGTTGGGGAGAAATGATCGCTCACCTTCAGTTTGATGCCGATCAATCAATCCCGGACGACAGGTGCGAGAAAGAAGAATCGGGGTCCTTCCTGTCTCCCGATCCTTGCCCGGCAAGCCGCGCGTACGACTGCCTGATGGTAGTCAACTCGGCCATCCGCGCCGCTACCGCGCGATTGACGCTTCCCTCCGGGTAGCTGCCATCGGCGCCGGCTTCACCGGCCGGCAAGGCGGTCAGGATGGCCATGGCGTGATCGACGTTTTCCACCGCGTAAATGCGGAATTTCCGTGCTTCGGCGGCCGCCACCACGTCTTGCCGCAGCATCAGGTGCTTGACGTTGGCAGCCGGGATCAGCACCCCTTGCTCGCCAGTCAATCCCCGCGCCGCGCAGATGTCGAAGAAGCCCTCGATTTTTTCATTCACCGCGCCGACCGCCTGCGCCTGGCCGAACTGATTCACCGAGCCGGTCACCGCCAGCGACTGCTTGATCGGAGCATTCGCCAGGTTGGAGAGCAGTGCGCACAATTCGGCCATGGAAGCGCTGTCGCCATCGACCAGGCCATAGGACTGCTCGAATACCAGGCTGGCGGAAAGCGACAGAGGCTGGTTCCTGGCGTAGCGCGCGGCAAGGAATGAAGAGAGAATCAGCACGCCCTTCGAGTGGATGGCGCCGGAGAGTTTTACTTCGCGCTCGATATTAACCAGTTCCCCCTCGCCAAGCCGGGTGGTCGCGGTAATCCGGGTCGGTTGCGCGAAAGCGAATTCGCCCAGCTCGATCACCGACAGACCATTGATCTGACCCGTCACGGCTCCCTGTGTTTCGATCATCAGGGTCCCGCGCAGGATGGCCTCGTGCAGTTGGTCGCGGAGCCGATCCTGGCGTCGAACCTGGCTATCGATCGCACGCTGCACCTCAGCCGCATCCACCACCACCTTGCCGGCCTCATGTGCCCAGTAATCGGCCTCGCACAGCAAATCAGCTACGCTGCGGATACGGACGGTTAGTCTTTCCGCATCACCCACCAGGCGCGCGCCGCGCTCGATCACTCTTGCCACCGCGCCGCGATCGAGCGGTAGCAGCGCGTCCTTGCGGGTCAGCGTGGAAATCAATCGGGCATACAGCAAGTGGGTATCGGCGTTACGCTCCATACGTTCCTCGAAATCCGCCGCTACCTTGAACAGTTCGCCGAATTCCGGGTCGTACTCCTGCAGTAGATAGTAGAAGAGGCGGTCGCCAAACAAGACGATTTTTGCATCCAGCGGAATAGGCTCGGGCTCCAGCGATACCGTGCTGACCAGGCTATATATTTGCCCTAACGATTCGATGTGGATCTTGCGCGATTGCAGCGCCCGCTTCAGACCTTCCCAGGCGAATGGTTGCGCCAGCACCTTGCGCACATCCAGCAGCAGATAGCCGCCATTGGCCCGATGCAACGCACCCGGCTTGATCAGTGTGAAATCGGTGACCAGCGCACCGAGTTGGGCGACATGCTCGACCCGTCCGACCAGATTGCTGTGGGTCGGATTGTCCTCACTAACGATGGGAGCGCCTGACTGTTTGCCATTGGTCACCAGCACGTTTATCTCGTACCGGTGGAAAGCGGGCTGGGTGACGACCGTCATGCCCGAGATGCTGGTTGACTCCTCTTGCCTGCGAAAATCGTCTCCGTGCTCCACCATGTCCTGCTGTACGGCGTCGAAGTATTTCAGCACCTCAGGCAGATCGGCAAATGCTCCGCGCATTTCATTGATCACGTGGACAACGGCCGATAGCATGGTTTCCCGGTCGAGCTGCCTGACCCGTTCGCTCCGCTCCTTGCGCCACTGCGGCAGGTGAGCAAGGATCTTTTCCAGCCGTTCCTGTAATTCGGCGATCGTGACGACTATTCGCTTTTTCTCTTCCTCCGCCAGCTTTTCGTATTCGTCCGGGGGAATCACTTCGTGGTTGCGGGTCGGCGCGAAGGCGAATCCGCCGGGCGTGCGCAACAGGGCAATGTCCTGCTTCACGGCGTCATCCCCCAATTCCTTGATCACCTGCTCTTGCCGCTTGCTGAACTCGTCCTGGATTGCTTCTGCCTTGGCGCGATATTCATCGCTTTCGAACAGCGCCGGGATGGCGATACGCAGATAATCAACCGACTGAGCCATGTGCAGCCGCAGCGCTGCACCTTTGCCGCAGGGGAGCCTGAGCGCTTGCGGTTTGTGCGGCTGGGTGAAGTTGTTGAGATAGCACCAGTCGGCCGGTTCATGCTCCTGTTTGGCCTTCCTTTCGAGGAATTGCCGAACCATACTATGCTTGCCCATACGGGAGGGGCCCAGCACGAAAAGATTGTAGCCGTCGTGACGAATGCCGGCGCCGAACCGTAGCGCATCCATGGCGCGCACTTGCCCGATCATTTCGGTCAAGTCCTCCAGATCCGCCGTGGTCTGGAATGCGAATTGTCCGGGGTCGCAGGGCTGGTGAAGTTGTTGCGAGTCCAGTGGTACAGGTGTGCTCATTTTTTGTTCTCGACTGGGCGCCCGCCGCGCAATACCGCCGCCGCCGAATTGGAGGTGCCGAGATCGATGCCGATAATACCCATGGTCGCGCCTCAGGACACCGGAATCGACCTGGCTGCTTCAGCGCCTTCCTTGGGCAGGCGAACGGTCAGCACGCCATTCTTGAAACTCGCCTTTGCCTTTTCCATATCGACGTTGCGCGGCAACGGGATGGTGCGTTGAAATGCGCCATAAGCACGCTCCATGACATGGTAGGTGCTGTCGTCCGTGTCGCGCTCGAAGCGCTTTTCTCCGGAGAGGTAAAGTATATTGCCTTCGATGGTGATGCTGCAATCGTCCTTTTCCATACCGGGAAGCTCCACGCGCACCACGATTTCCTTTCCGGTTTCTTCCACTTCGCCCGCCAGCAGGCTCCATTGGGGGAAAGTGGCGAGCGCCCCTTTCTCGCCCTGTTTCTCGTCCTTGTTGCGGGCAAAATGAGTGAGTGCGTCGCTGCTGCGACTGAGCAATTCGCGCCAGCCTTCCGACAGGTTTTCCCATGTCCGGCCAATCTCATGGCCAATGTTCCTTCCCGTTTGCTTCAATGAATTCAACATGCTGCTTCTCCTTTTTGATACGCCAAAGATAACGTCCAAACCGGCCCCTTGATCGAAAATTCGTCATGGCGAATTACCCGACATTCGGTTTGACAGCACGCCGAGCCCTGCGGTGTCGACCTGGCAGTCGCCCGGCACCGGGCGCTGCCACGATGCGGTCAGTGGTCAGAATCGGGCCGGCAATCGGACCACTGCACCGTGCCTTCGCGTTATCGTGAAGCGGTGGAGCCGTCGCCGGTATTTCATCTTCCTCCCACAGCGCAGGCAATGAGCGGATCGAATCCTGCGATGAGGATGCATCCATTTCGGGCACTACCGGTTGATCTTTATCACGGGAATTATCGATAATCGACCTGGATGGAACGAGCCATGATGCAGGGCAAGATAGGTGTGCATACGCTCTCGGACCGAGCATCAAAGGCCTCCGGCCGCCCGCGTGCGGAGCAGCCGAATAAACCGTCGGCCTGGAAGCGGCGCACGGGGCAACCTATTCAAAGCCATGAGTCCGACGGAGGGGCTGAGGCAAATTGAATAGCCGGCAGCAAGAAGACTCACTGCCGGCCTTCCCTGAGCGCTTCAATGCCCGGATACGGCGTGGACGTTCATCCAGTCGCGTTAGCTCAAATCGTTTCCTGTTCCGTCGTGATCGCACCGCACGGGCATTCCGCGACGCAGATGCCGCAGCCTTTGCAATAGTCGTAGTTGAAGCTGAAACGCTGGCCCGGGCCGAGCTTGATGACGGCGTTGTCGGGGCAGACGCCGTAGCAATTGTCGCACTCGAAACAGTTGCCGCAAGATAGACAGCGGCGCGCCTCCAGCAACGCATTGCTTTCGTCGAGTCCGCCCAGCACTTCCTCGAAAGTGGATTGGCGGCGGATGATGTCGAGCACCGGCTGCACTGCCTTGGGCGCGTCGGTGTAGTACCAGGTGTTGAGTTTGTCGAAGGTGGCCACCTCGTGTTTTTGGGCGGCATCAAGCGCCGTCCCGCGCAGCCATGCATCGATGTTGCGCGCCGCTTTCTTGCCGTGGCCGATGGCAACCGTGACGGTGCGTTCGGAGGGCACCATGTCGCCCCCCGCGAAGATGCCGGGATAGCTGGTCATCATGCCGCGGTCCACCTGCACCATGTCGTTTTCGGTGGCCAGGCCGGGCACGTTCCCCAATAGCGAAAGGTCGACGTCCTGCCCCAGCGCCAGCACCAGCGAATCGGCCTCGATGGTTTCGTATTCGCCGGTCGGCTGCGGAAATCCCTTCTCGTCGAGTGCCATTTTTTCCACCGTGAAGCTGGTTTCCCCGGCATCCTTGATGGTCGACAGCCACTTCATCATGATGCCTTCCTGCAGCGCCTCCTCGACCTCGAAATCGTGCGCCGGCATTTTCTCGCGGGTGCGGCGATAGACGATGATCGATTCTTCCGCGCCCAGGCGCTTGGCGGTGCGCGCCACGTCGATCGCGGTATTGCCGCCGCCATACACCACGACGCGCCGTCCCAGCAACGGCTTGTCTGCGCCTTCCATCCCGCGCAGCACCGAAACCGCGTCGAGAATCTTGCCGGCGTCGCCCGCCGGAATGTAGGCGCGCTTGGCGAGATGGGCGCCGACGGCGAGGAACGCTGCGTCGAAGCCGCCCTCCTTCATCGTGGCCAGCACGTCGTCGACTTTTTGGTTGAGCCGGATCGCGACACCCATGTCCTCGATGCGCCTGACTTCGGCATCCAGCACTTCGCGCGGCAGGCGGTACTTGGGAATGCCGAAGCGCATCATGCCGCCGGTCAGCGATCCCGCTTCCAGGATCGTCACGGCGTGGCCGAGCAGGCGCAGGTGATAGGCGGCCGACAGGCCGGAAGGGCCGGCGCCAATGACCAGCACATGCTTGCCTGACGGCGGCGCCAGTTCCACTTGCCAACCGTGCCTGATGGCCTCGTCGCCAAGGAAACGCTCGACCACGTGGATATTGACCGTCTCGTCAAGCTGGCCGCGGTTGCAAGACGACTCGCACGGGTGATAGCAGACGCGCCCCATGATGGCTGGCATCGGATTATTTTTCACCAGCTCGCGCCAGGCTTTCTCATAGTCGCCCGACTCGGCATGGAACAGCCATGCCTGGATATTTTCTCCGACAGGACAGGCATGGTTGCACGGCGGCAGGCGGTCGACATACAC
>DHXL01000286.1 GCA_002415335.1 Oxalobacteraceae bacterium UBA5157 | reverse complement strand
CCCATCATGCGGTACAGGTCGCCGGCAAACGCACCGGCCACGCCGTTGCCGCAATCGATCGCGATCTTCATCGGGCGCGCCGGCTTGACGTCGCCGACGATGCGCTGCAAGTAGGCATCGCGAATGTCGTGGGTCCGGTATTGGCCCGCACCGTGCAGGAAATCGTTGGCCGCGATAGCGTGATACAGCGCCTGGATCGTCTCACCGTGAATCGCCTCGCCGGCCAGCACCATCTTGAAGCCGTTGTAATCCGGTGGATTATGGCTGCCGGTCACCATGATCCCGGATTGCGCATCCAGCACATGGGTGGCGAAATACACCATCGGGGTTGCCACCACGCCGAGATCGATCACATCGACGCCGGCCGCCTGCAAGCCAAGCGCCAGCGCTGCGCTCAGCTCCGGCCCGGACAGGCGGCCGTCGCGGCCGATGATGACCGTGAGTTCGCCTTTGGCGCGGGCCGCGCTGCCGAACGCGTGGCCGATTTGGCGCGCGATCGTGGCATCCAGCGTCTTGCCGATCACGCCGCGGATATCGTAGGCTTTGAAAATGTTGGGTGTGAGAGTCAGCATTTTTTCAATCGGCCATCTTCAATCGGTTCTCGCGCCACCAGTTGCGACCGAACGCCAGCAAGAGCGACACGAATAATCCCAACAAGAGACTCAGTGCCAGTACCTTCGTCAGGCCGGTCGAGCGGTGGACCGGCAAGCTCGGTCCGGCGATGAAGCGGCTCTGCACCAGATACGTGCTGATCGCGCTCTGGTTATCGAGGGTGATCGTGTTGTAGACTTCCTTGACCACTTCGTCGTCCAAATTCTTGCCCTTGAATACGCTCTCCTTCACCGGCTCCAGCCCGCGCAATATGGCTTCTCCGGATTTGGTCCCGGCCAGCAAAGCCCCGGCTCGATTGTAATATTCGCGCAGAAGGATACTTTGCTGCTGCTCACGCTTTACCCTAAAAATGGTCTCCTTCATTTCCGAGGCCTCGACCTCGGTCGTCATCAGTTGCGTGACCGGCGATAGATAGCGGGCGCTATCCTCGGTCACCGAGATTACCTGGCGGGAAGCCTGATCGGCTGACTTGGGATAGCGCGCCACAATCTGTGTCAGGCTTGCCCCTTTACGCCGAATTTCTTCAAGCCTTTCGTTGCCATTGATAATGGCATTATCGAGCTTGGTGATCTTTGCGGCAATTTCAGCATCCTTGAATCGCAGGGCATCTGAATAGATCATATAGACGATGCTATCCATCACATAGCGCCCCAAAAAGCCTACCATCCGCTGTGCATTTTCCGGCGTGCGAGCCTCGTAATTGATGCGCAGCCCGATCACGTTGTTGCTGATGTCCTTGGGCTGCTCCGTCAACTCCTTCGCATCAAGCTTGGTAAACGGATACACCGGCTCAACGAGCTTGGCAATCCCTTCGCGCGATGCAAATACGTTGCGTAAACCATCGACGCCAACCGTTGCCTCCTGCTTGGTCTGCTGCACAAACTCGGCAAACCGTTCGCTCGTGCCAAAGGCAGCTGCATAGCGCTTGTAATCGGCTAGTAAGATCCCACTACCTGTTTCGACCTTGTCTTTCCGCAAGGGAATGGCGCCGCCAAACTGAAAAAAACCTTCGCTCTTGTATTTGGCAAAATACAATGCCCCCGACAGTCCGAGAGCAACGATTAGTGCAGTCACCACCAGAATCAGCCAACGTGCATGCCACACGGTAATCATCAAGTCGGTCAGGGAGATCATCTCCTCGTCAACGCTATTTTCCTGCCTATTCAGTGTGCCCGGCTTTTCCATTTTTCCTCTTTAGCTCTTCAGTATCTTTAGTGATAAGGACCATCTTTTAACGACTACGTGGATCCGTCACACATTCTATGTGCGTAGGTAGCGCAGTGTGGCTACCGGCGGCTCCAAAATATCTCTGAGGCTAGACCCGAAGCGCGTCCAGGGCCTTCCCAGAGCCGACCCAATCCTTTACCCACTTTGGCTGGCGCCCACGTCCGGTCCATTGCAGCGATGGATCCGACGGGTGGCGATAACGGACAGCAACCGCGGTCTTGACGCGGGCATCGCTGCCCATAATGTCTTTCAAAGGAATCCCGACCTTCTGCGCGATCGCCAGTATCTGCTCGCGGGCCTTGGCCACATCCTCGTGTTCGCGCTTCTTGACTTCCTGCTTGATTTGTTCCTGCAATGCGCGGAGCTCAAGCAACGACAATCCGGATATATTCACATTCATACGCTTTCCCAATGGTTAAAATATTTGGCTCGTCGACATGGCGCCAAGGATGCTCGAATTGCCGCATGAATTGCTGTTCGCCTACGATGGCGCATTCTGCCGCCGCAGGCCTGCAGGGCGTTCGATACAGCCCCGTCAGTTTCAATGCAACATCACACCAGCAGGTGCCACTGGCAATTTCTTCTTCTCACGCCAGATAAAATCTTCAATCCCACATTGCGGCGCATACTCACCCACCGCGCGGTGCAACACTGCCCTGACCTCTTCAAAATCAAAACGGTCGCAGGCATCCCCGAGTTCCCGCAAAAGCCCCTGCAACTCTGGCCAGAGAATTTCTGCCTCCTGTGCGCACATGATCAACGGGTGATCGGTACCTTCGACGTTATCGCCGATCAGCAATTCTTCATACAATTTCTCGCCCGGACGCAGGCCAACGTGATGCAATTCAATCGTGCCTTCGGGCGTCGCTTCGCTCTTGACCTCCAGCCCGCTCAAACGCACCATCTGCGTGGCCAAATCCATGATCTTGACCGGCTCGCCCATATCCAGCACGAACACATCGCCGCCCGCGCCCATCGAGCCGGCCTGCAACACTAGCTGCGCTGCCTCGGGGATCGTCATGAAATAGCGCGTGATTTCCGGGTGCGTCAGCGTGATCGGCCCCCCCGCGATGATCTGCTTGCGAAACAACGGCACCACCGACCCGGACGAGCCGAGGACATTGCCGAAACGCACCATACAGAAACGCGTATGCGGCTTTGCATTGAGTCGCTTTGCATATTGTTGTTGGGCAAACGCCTGCAAAATCAGTTCCGACAGGCGCTTGGTCGCCCCCATCACATTGGTTGGACGTACCGCCTTGTCGGTTGAAATCAACACAAAATTTTTCACGCCGGCGGTCATCGCCGCCTGCGCAATGCTGAGCGTACCAAAGACATTATTGCGAATACCCTCAATCGGATTATGTTCGACCAGCGGCACATGCTTGTAAGCGGCCGCATGATAAACCGTCTCCACTTCGAACGTGCGCATGATGCGCTGGCACTTCTCGCTTTCCAGCACCGAGCCGAGAAAAGGCATCAGCTCTGCCGTGGTGCCGAGCGTCTTTTGCAGCAAATGCAATTCTTGCTCGATGGTGTACAGCGCAAACTCCGACATTTCGAGCAGAATCAACCGAGTCGGTTGATGATGCAATATCTGACGGCACAATTCCGACCCGATCGATCCGCCGGCCCCGCTGACCATCACCGATTTGCCAGTGATACACGCTGCGATAAGCTGCGGGTCCGGCACAACCTGATCGCGACCAAGCAAATCCTCGATCTCGATCTCGCGCACATCCTGCAAGCGCAACACGCCCTTGCCGTTGATCAAATCCTTCAGCGGCGGCGTCACCTTGATCTTCACCTTCAGCGGCTGCAAGCGTTCGAGAATGAGCTTCTGCTGCGTCCTGCTCAGCGACGGCATCGCCAGCA
>DHXL01000405.1:2646-5919 GCA_002415335.1 Oxalobacteraceae bacterium UBA5157 | reverse complement strand
ATAAGAGACAGCACTTCAGTTCGTCGCCTTCCGCGTAAATCTGCGGATGCGTGGCGCCCTGGGCCTTGCGCTGCCCGAGGTCCCCGCCGGTTTGCCGTCGCAACTGCTGGAGCGGCGGCCCGACATCGCGGCGGCCGAGCGCCGCGTGGCCGTCGCCAATGCTGACATCGGCGTGGCGCAGTCCGCATACTTTCCAAACCTCATGCTGAGCGCAAGTGGCGGCTTCGCAGGCGCGGGCTTTTCGCAATGGATCGACGCGCCCAGCCGCATCTGGTCGCTGGGTGCCGCGCTGGCCGGGACGATCTTCGATGGCGGGGCGCGCCGCGCGCAGACCGACGCGGCTGTGGCCGCCTACGACGCCGCCGTCGGCCAGTACAAGCGAGCGGTGCTGTTGGCCTTGCAGGAAGTCGAGGATGACCTGGCCGCGCTGCGCGTGCTGGCCGAAGAACGCACGGCGCTGGACGCGGCGGTCGCTGCCGCCCAGGTGGCCGACCACGCGAGCCTCGCACAATACCGCGCCGGCACCGTCACCTACCTCTCGGTCGTTACCTCGCAGACGTTGTTGCTGTCCAACCAGCGCGCCGGAGTGCAACTGCTCGGTCGCCAGCTGGTCGCCAGCGCCGCGCTGGTGAAGGCCCTCGGCGGCGGCTGGAACGCAGCCGAACTGGCTGGAGCCGCCGGCGATTCCGTGGCTCGCCCCGCAGCCGGCGACCTCGACAACGCCGCTCGCACTGCCGCACCCGCATCCACCTCCCCAGCTGTCGTCCCGACGCCAGCCGGCTCCTGAAGACGATCAGCACATGGCCACTTACACCCCTTTGTCACCTGCGCGCCGCCGGCTATACCGCGCGGCATTGATCCTGGCGCTGGCCACCATGGCCTGGTTTGCGCTGCGCAGCCGCGCCGCCGCGCCGCCGTCCGCTCCCAAGGCCGCGCCCGCCGTGCACGCCACGCTGGTTCGCGTCGCGCGCGAAGACGTGCCGCATTTCCTGATCGGCGTCGGCACCGTGCAGGCCCAGGCTACGGTGACCGTAAAGACGCGCCTCGACGGCCAGCTTGAACGGGTCGACTATGTCGAGGGCGAGGACGTCAAGGCCGGCCAGGTGCTGGCCCAGCTCGATGCCCGTCCGCTGCGCGCCCAACTTGAGCAGGTGCAAGCACAGAAGGCGAAAGACGAGGCACAGCTCGCCAACGCGCGGCTGGACCTCGATCGCTACACGCGGCTCATCAAGGAGGACGCGACCTCGCAGCAGACACTGGACACCCAGCGTGCGCTGGCCGCACAGTTTCAAGCCGCAGTGCAGGCCGACGATGCGCAGATCCACTATGCCCAGGTTCAGCTGGGCTACGCGACGATCACCGCACCGCTCGCGGGGCGTGTCGGCGCGCGCTTGGTCGACCCCGGTAACATCGTGCACGCCAGTGACGCCAACGGCTTGGTGGTGATCAACCAGATCGATCCCATCGCCGTGGTTTTCGCGCTACCCGGCGACGCGGTGCAGGCGATCAACCGCTCCCAGCAGGTGGGGCGGCGGCTCGCGGTGCTGGCCTATTCGCGCAACGGCGACGCGCTGCTCGCGCGCGGTGAATTGGTGCTGGTTAACAACCAGATCGACGTGGCCAGCGGCACGGTACAGCTCAAGGCCCGCTTTGCCAACCCGCAGCACGTGCTGTGGCCGGGCCAGTACGTCAATGTGAGGTTGCTGCTCGGCGAGCACGCGCAGGCGCTTACGGTGCCTGCGGCGGTAGTGCAACGGGGTCAGTCGGGTACGTATGCCTATGTCGTCGGGGCCGATGGCAAGGCGCAGATGCGGCCGATCGAGGTGCTGCAGATCCAGGATGACAAGGCCGTCATCGCCAAGGGCTTGCAGGCCGGCGAGACCGTGGTGCTCGACGGCCAGTACAAGATCAAGCCCGGCGTCGCGGTCGTGGCTGGCCCCGGCGGCGGCGCGTCGGTAACCCCAGGCGCCACGCCTACGGGGCAGCCATGAGCATTTCCGCGGCCTTCATCAAACGTCCCATCGGCACCTCGCTGCTGGCACTGGCCATCATGTTGACCGGCGTCGCGGCATGGCCGCTGCTGCCGGTGGCTGCGCTGCCGCAGGTCGATTTCCCGACCATCCAGGTTTCGGCCAGCCTGCCCGGCGCGAATCCGGAGACGATGGCCTCGAATGTGGCCCAGCCGCTGGAACGCCACTTCTCGCTCATCTCCGGCCTGTCGCAGATGACGTCCAGCAGCGCGCTTGGCACCACGCAGATTACGCTGCAGTTCGACCTGAACCGCAACATCGACGCGGCCGCGCTCGACGTGCAGTCCGCGATCACCGCAGCCAGCGGTCAATTGCCGAGCAATCTTCCCAACCCGCCGACCTTTCGCAAGACCAATCCGGCCGATATCGCAATCCTGGTGCTCGCGGTGCAGTCCGACACGCTGCCGCTCACCGAGGTCAACGAGTATGCCGACACCATCCTTGCGCAGCAGATTTCGCAGATTCCCGGTGTCAGCGATGTCGGCATCGGCGGCGCGCAGAAGCCCTCGGTGCGCGTGCAGGTGGATCCGGCCAAGCTCGCCGCGATGGGGATGAGCCTGGAGGAAGTACGCGGCGTGATCGCGACCACCACGGTCAGCCAGCCGGCCGGCAGCATCAACGGTAAGCAGCAAAGTTTCGCGGTCTACACCAACGACCAGATCCTGCAGGCGGAGCACTGGAACGATATGGTGCTGGCCTACCGCAACGGCGCGCCGGTAAGGGTGCGCGATATCGGCGTTGCGGTCGAGGGTCCGGAAAACGTGCTCACGGCCGGCTGGGCCTATGCCGGCGCGACCATGCCGCCCGGCAGTGCGGTCCACAACGGCCGCGGCATGATCCTGTTCATCCACAAGCAGCCGGGCGCCAACGTAATCGATACGGTCAACCGCATCCAGGCCGCGCTGCCGCGGCTGCGGGCGGCGATCCCGCCGACCGTCTCGGTCAACACCCTGGTCGATCGGACGCAGAACATTCGGGCCTCGGTTCACGACGTCGAGTTGACGCTGATGATCACCATTGTCGCGGTGATCCTGGTGATCTTCGCTTTCTTGCGGAGCGTGCCGGCCACCGTCATTCCCGGCCTGACAGTGCCGCTGGCGCTGATGGGCACGGCGGCCGGGATGTACCTGCTGAACTACAGCTTGAACAATCTGTCGCTGATGGCGCTGACGATCTCGGTCGGCTTCGTTGTCGACGATGCGATCGTGATGCTGGAGAACATCTATCGTTACATCGAAAAAGG
>DHXL01000405.1:0-2453 GCA_002415335.1 Oxalobacteraceae bacterium UBA5157 | reverse complement strand
TCGGTTGCGGTCTCGCTCGCGCTCACGCCGATGTTGTGCTCGCGCTTTCTGTCCGACGCGCACACCAAGCCGCACGGGCGGCTGTACCGGCTGTTCGAGCGCGGCTTCGACGCGATGCTGGCAGGCTACAAGCGCGGGCTCGACTTTGTGCTCAAGCATGAATTCGCGACGCTGTGCGTTTTTCTCGCAACGCTGGCACTGACCGTCCTGATGTTTGTGTTCAGCCCCAAGGGATTCTTCCCGCAGCAAGACACCGGCACCATCTACGGTTTCGCCGAAACCGCGCAGGACGCGTCGTTCAAGGCCATGGGCCGGCGCATGGAACAACTCGCCGAAGTGGTGCGCCAGGACCCGGACGTGACCGGCTTTGGCATGTTCGGCGGCGGCACCACTGCCAATACGGGCGTCTTCTTCATTGCGCTCAAGCCCAAGGACGAGGGTCGTACCGCCACCGCCGACCAGGTGATCGCGCGTCTGCGCCCCAAAGTGGCCGGGCTGCAGGGCATCAACCTGTTCATGCAAGCGCCGCAGGACATCAACGTCGGCGGCCGCCTGTCGCGCACCCAGTATCAGTATACGGTGACCGACACCGACCTCGGCGAGCTCAACACCTGGGCTCCACGCCTGCTTGAGCGCCTGCGCAAGGCGCCGGAATTGACCGACCTGGCATCGGACCAGCAGAACGCGGCCGCAGCGGCCACGCTCACAATCGACCGCGCGCGCGCGTCGAGCTTCGGCATTTCGCCGGCGCTGATCGACGCCACATTGTATGACGCGATCGGCCAGCGCCAGGTCGCGCAATACTTTACGCAGACCAACAGCTATCACGTGATTCTGGAAGTAACGCCGAAGTTGCAGGAGGACCCGGCGCTATTCGACAAGCTGTACATCACCTCTCCGCTGACCGGCCAGCAGGTACCGCTGTCGGCCTTCGTCGAGATCGACACCAGCAAGACCGCCTACCTGCTAATCAGCCATCAGGGCCAGTTCCCGGCGGTGACGATTTCCTTCAATCTCGCGCCCGGCGTTGCGCTAGGCGACGCCGTCAATGCGATCCAGAAGGCCGAGTCCGAAATGGGTGTGCCGGCGACGCTATCGGGCAGCTTCCAGGGCACCGCCAAGGCCTTTGGCGAATCGCTTGCGAGCCAGCCCTACCTGATCGCCGCAGCGTTGCTGGCCGTGTACATCGTGCTCGGCTTGCTTTACGAGAGCTATATCCATCCGCTGACCATCCTTTCGACCTTGCCGTCCGCCGGTCTCGGGGCGCTCCTGATCCTGCGTCTGGGCGGCTACGACTTGAGCGTGATTGCGCTGATCGGCATCATCCTGCTGATTGGCATCGTCAAGAAGAATGGCATAATGATGATCGACTTTGCACTGACCGCAGAGCGCGAGCAGGGGCTGGATGCCCACCAGGCCATCTACCAGGCCTGCTTGCTGCGCTTCCGCCCGATCATGATGACGACAATGTGTGCGCTGCTGTCGGGCCTGCCGCTGATGCTGGGTCATGGCGCCGGCTCCGAGTTGCGCAGGCCGCTGGGCTACGCGATGGTGGGCGGACTGCTGGTGTCCCAGGCGATGACGCTATTCACCACGCCAGTGGTCTATCTCTACCTCGATCGCGCCCACGACTGGTATGTTCGCAGGAAGCAGGCGCGTCTGGCGCGCCGCGCACCAGACGGGGCCATGATAGGCGAATGACGATTATCCGGCGTGCATGCGGGCCTGCACGGTGCTATGCAGCGGATGGGATGGACCGATGAAGATCCTCGTGGTCGAAGACGAACTGAAGATAGCGGACTACCTCCGCAGGGGGTTGACCGAGCAGGGCTGCAGCGTCGACCTGGCGCACAATGGAATCGACGGTCAGCACCTTGCGCTTGAAATCGATTACGACGTCATCGTGCTCGATCAGATGCTGCCCGGTCTCGACGGCCTGGCGGTGCTCCAGTCATTGCGCGCGGTGAAGGACACGCCGGTGATCATGCTTACCGCGCGCGACCGCGTCGAGGATCGCGTGAAAGGCTTGCGCGCAGGCGCCGACGACTATTTGGTCAAGCCTTTTTCCTTTCTGGAATTGCTGGCACGCCTGCACGTGTTGACGCGCCGCGGCCGCAAGCACGAGGCGACGCAAATACGGGTTGGCGACCTGGTAATCGATCTGCTGGCACGCAAGGCATTCCGCGAAGACAGCCGCATTGACCTCACCGCCAAGGAGTTCGCGCTACTCACGGTACTGGCGCGCCACCAAGGCGAGATCATGTCGAAGACTGCGATCGCCGAAATGGTGTGGGACATTAACTTCGACACCAACGCCAACGTGGTCGAGGTGGCGATCAAGCGGCTGCGTGCCAAGATCGACGCGCCGTTTCAAAGCGGCCTGCTGCACACGGTGCGCGGCATGGGCTACGTTCTCGAGGAGCGCCCGGCACGATGATCCCGGTTCGCTCGAT
>DHXL01000283.1 GCA_002415335.1 Oxalobacteraceae bacterium UBA5157 | reverse complement strand
GCCAAGCTATGTACAAAGGTGTCGCGCAGGCGGCCATCACCGCAACCACAAGTTCGCGCATGCGCACGCCGGCTCCGGCGAAGCCTCGTCAGTGCTTGCCGTCGTTGCGTTGGCAGGACGATGGCTGTGTGACTGGCCATTGCTTGACCACGCAATGGCCATAATTGACGCAGGATTGGTGGCACGACCATAGGCCGACCCGAAAAAAATTCATGCACAAAGAGCGAGGCATAAAGGAGTCGTCCATATGACGATAGAAATTCATGAGTGCGCTTGAATTTTTGTATTTTATGAAACATCTCATCAAGCGCGTCGGTGGACACGAGGTTGCCGCCTCTAGTTCTTTGCAGTACCATACAGGCTTCCTTTGGGGAGTAGCCGCCTTCGCACTACGCGGAGGGCCTATGTCAACACACTTGGCGCAATCGCCATGGTATAGGCGACACTCGTTTGGCAAGACCTTTGGCATCTACAACTCTCACCGGGGCCGGGCAGAGTTGTCGAGCCATCGGTATGTGTCCAGCCCCTGCAAGTGAGTCCATGAATTTCCCCTCTCTGTGTTTCCCTCAACGGTGCATGCGACTGGCGTCCGCATTTGTTAGCGGAGCAATAACGTGGCTGTGACTATCTTTCTTTTGCTCGCGTCAGCGGCTGTCATTTATTTTTCGTGCGAGTATTTCGTTAATGGCGTTGAATGGGTGGGCCACCAATTTGGAGTATCCAAAAACGCGACCGGAACAGTGTTTGCAGCTTTCGGAACGGCGCTTCCAGAAAGCGTCGTGACCTTTGTCGCTGTCGTGTTTGGCCATGACCCTGCGCAGAAAGAACTCGGGATTGGTGCGGCGCTAGGCGGACCTCTTGTGCTAGCGACTATTGCGTACGCTGTCGTCGGCTGGACCTTCCTCAGCAACAAAAGTCAGCAGAAAAATCGGCTGTTGTCTCACGCAGACAGCCGGCGCCTTGTCGGCGACCAGAAGTGGTTCATGGCCATCTTCGTGTTCAAGGTAGCGCTAGGCTTGGTGGCATTTGCGATTAAGCCGTGGCTGGGTGGATTGTTCCTTCTTGCCTATGCTGTCTATGTCAGATATGAAATGATAGCGATAGGCGATGCCGGCGATGCGGCAGACCTCGAGCCGCTTAAAATTCGCTCGGGGGACAATGAGCCGGCCAGAGTCTGGGCCTTGCTGCAAACCGGGGCGGCGCTCGTCGTCATTTTCATCAGCTCTCAAGTGTTCGTCCATCAGCTTGATGCAATTGGCCCATGGCTGGGACTGCCTCCGCAGCTCGTTGCCCTGCTGCTTAGTCCGATTGCGACGGAGTTGCCTGAAATACTGAATGCCGTCATTTGGGTCCGTCAGGGCAAGCAAACGCTCGCATTTGCCAACATTAGTGGCGCAATGATGATTCAGGCGACGATTCCTAGTGCGCTGGGAATAATGTTCACGCCATGGATGCTCGAGCCCGCGCTTGTATGGGCCGCAGTCGTCACGATGGCGTCGATTGTCGGGCTGTATCATTTATTGCGCAAGAACGAGTTGAGCGCCATTAAATTAAGTTTCTTTGGGCTGTTTTACGGTCTGTTCGCGGCAGGCCTTTATTTCATTCCAATAGGAAGCAAATAGAATGCTTTCACACGTAAGGCATAGACCTCTAATAGGCTGATTACGAACACAAGCCAACTGGGTCTTAGTGGCCAGAGCGGGCACCAGAAACGCGGCGGCACTCAGTTTTACCGCTGCGTGGTATTTGTTCCGACGGTCTCAAAGCACCACTCCGTCAAGGAAAAATGTCCACTTCGGCCTCGCGTTTCCAAGTAGACAAATTCGCACTAATCCTCGGGCGTGAGCAGTATTGCTTTAGGTCTCGTCGTGGTCGTCGGTTTGGAGGAGGGCATGGATAATCGGACACTCTCCCTGCTTGTCCCCGATGTCACATTGACGTACCAATCCAGTGAGAACGGCGCGCATGGCGGCCAAGTCGGCCATCTTTGCCTCGATGAGTTCGAGTTTGTGCACAGCCAAATCATGGGTCTCGCTGCAGCAATTTCCGCCGTCCAGCTTTAGCAGATTTTCGATTTCTTTCAGGGTGAAGCCCAAAACCTGGGCGCGCTTGATGAACCGTAGCTTGCTCACTTCTTGGTCCGAATAGCGACGGTGGCCACCAAGCGGCTTCGCCGGCTCCGCGAGCAGTCCACGACGTTGGTAATAGCGGATGGTTTCGACATTGACGTTGGCGGCTTTCGCTACCTGCCCGATGGATAGTTGGACGTGTTCACTCATGGCAACCTCATGTTCGCGGACCAAAGAAAATGACGCCGACGCCCATCAAGCACAATGCACCGCCGCCGACGTCCCATCGGTCCGGCAGCCTGCCTTCGACAAGCCACAACCAAAGTAACGAAGCGACGATGTACACGCCTCCATACGTCGCGTAGGCCCGCCCGGCCGCTGACGTTTCCACCCGGGTAAGCAACCATGCGAATAGTACTAGACTTGCCAGGCCGGCCGAGAGCCATGCTGGTGACCTGCCCAATCGCAAAACTGCCCAAAAGGCAAAGCAGCCGGCGATTTCAAAAAAAGAGGCGAATCCAAAATAAAGAAGTGAGCGCATGAAATGATTATCGCTTGATTCCGTACTAACGTACGGAATCTATACTACGCTTAACCAACCGTTCACAAGGTTCTACATGGCAATTCTGAATTCCGGGCGTTCGCTCATCGCAGGCATCTTGGCTGCAGTCGGGGCGTCGGTATGTTGCGTCGGGCCCTTGCTGTTGCTGACGCTCGGCATCGGCGGTGCCTGGGTAGGGAGCCTGACGGCGTTTGAACCGTTTCGTCCTTACCTTATCGTTGCAACCCTTGTGTTTCTTGGGGTTGCATTTCACAGGCTATATTTGGCTCCCCAGGTATGTGAGCCCGGCACGCCCTGCGCTGACCCGCGTACGAGAACGCGGCAGCGCGTCATTTTCTGGACCGTATCCGTTTTGATTGTCGGTCTATTGGCGGTGCCCTATGTGGCGCCTATTTTCTTGCTTTGAAAGGAACCATCATGCGCATGCTTTCCAAACTGATTTCCCTGGGCCTCCTGGCTGCCTCCTCAGCCTTTGCGGCCGATATCCAGACGGCTGTTCTGGACGTGCAGAACATGACGTGCTCCCTATGCCCTGTCACCGTCAAGAAAGCGCTTCAGAAGGTCCCAGGCGTTGAAGATGCCAAAGTCGATTTTGACCACAAAACGGCTACCGTTAAATTTGACCCGGCCAAAGCCAATACGGCTACCTTGGCAAAGGCGACGACCGACGCGGGTTTCCCTTCTACTCTTCACAAGTAACTGTCATGACATCTGCCGTTCTCGAATCTGTATTGACCTGCCCGCAGTGCGGCCACGCAAAGGCTGAGGTCATGCCCACCGACGCATGCCAGTTTTACTACGAATGCGAGAAGTGCAAGACCCTACTGCGTCCGAAGGCAGGAGACTGCTGCGTGTACTGCTCGTATGGCTCGATGAAATGCCCGCCGATTCAGGAACAGCGCGGTTGCTGCGGCTAACGGGCTGTTGCATAGGAACATGTCCTGAAAACGCCTTACGACCCAACGTACTGGACCAACTACTGGCTCAATAAGGCGCTTTCAGTCGCCAGCGGATATTTTTCTCATTTTTCAACGGCAGAATCGCCCTGGAAGCCTTATGTTCAAAGGATTTTGGTCATATGCGTAGCAACACCGCTGTCACAAAAATAAGCTTTACCTTCAAGGACCTAAGAGAATTTGGTTGCACTCACAGGCTGGGGCGCTCGCTGGTCGCGTCCGCTCTGGGACGGGGGCTCTTAACCTCATGGTGAGCTAATGACTGGTCGCGCGACATGGGTTTGCCGCTAGACAAAAATCCCGTCCTTTAACTGCCAGTTGCCGCATCACCATGGCCCAAGAGAATGGCGCTCGGATTGCGGAATGTCTATTTTTCTGGCAAGGCGTTCCTGAATGACGGACCTCCGGGCAGCTCCGGTTTTTACTGCAATCAGTAAATCCAGGGAATCAGCTTTTTGACGCGCGTTTTATAGGATGCATATTCAGGATACTGGTCCTGCAGCCAGATTTCCTCGCGGCGAGCCTTCTGGTCAAAGAAGACGACGAGAGCTAACGTGAGTAGCAACCTTAGCGGACTCTGACTGGCCAAAGCCAAGCCGACACACCCAATCAGAACGGAAAAATAAATGGGGTGGCGCACAAATCGATACGCTCCGGCAGTGACTAGCTGGCCTTGTGGCAGTGGGCGCGGAAACGGCGTCAGCGAGCGCCCTAGGCTAAGTGCGCCCCACGCTAACAGCGGAAAAGCCAGCATGACAAGCGACCATCCGACAAAATGAAACACTTCGGCGTTCGGCCAAGTCGGACCAATCCTAGGCGCAAAAATAAATAAGGTCAGAATTACGGCCTGGCCGATGACCCATGCTTCGCCGCGGCGTCCCATCTCTTGTCCAATCAGAGTTATCGGTCAATGACGTCGCCTTGCCTTTGCAACGTTCGACTCGGCACCGTCCTGTATGTCGCCTTGCGGCGAGAGCCTGATTTTGCCAGAATAGCGCAGCGGTGATTGATGCGC
>DHXL01000076.1:1884-11918 GCA_002415335.1 Oxalobacteraceae bacterium UBA5157 | reverse complement strand
CCCGCGACCGCCGCATCCTTGTACTGTTCCGGATTTTCGGACAACAGCTTGTGGGTAGTCAGTCTGCCATCCGGCGCACGCGCGACGATATCGGTGAAGGTGCCGCCGCGGTCGATCCAGAACTGCCAACGCTTGTCTTGTTCGCCCTGTGATGTTTGTGCTTGATTCATGGTGTCTGTCTTTAGTCAAAACGCCGCGTGAACAAAGCATCCAGGCTATTCACGGCCCCGGCGCGCACAACGGCCGACCAGTTGCGCGAGAACTGCCAGGTGAACTTGACGATGCTGGCGGCGCCAGCCAGGCTTTGCTCATAGCCGACGTAGAAGCGCTCGCTGACCGCTTTGCCGAGATGGACCACTTGCTGGTCGTTGAGGCCGGATTCGCTGGCGCCGATCGAAAACGCATCCAGCCCGAAGCCTTGCGCGAGGCGTTTCCCGCCGGAGTTGTTCAACAAGGCGAGAGCCGCGCCGGCGGCTTGCTGCTGGCCCAGCCCGCTGCTGGCGCTGCCGTGACCGAACAGCAGCCACGATAGCTTTTCCTCGTCCGCGACGTTCGGTTCCGACACCAACTTGACGCGCACCTGGCGCGCATAGCCGGTCACTTGCACGCCGGCCTCGACTTCCTGGTTGCGCCGCATCGCCAGGATGTTGACGCTCGGATTGTCGAGCGGCCCGGTGAAATTGATCAGGCCGGTTTCGATTGCCAGTTTGCGGCCGAATACTTCGTAAGTGCCGTCGGCCACGCTGATGGTGCCGGAAGCCTGGATCGGCAGATACGGTTCGCTCTTCACGTGCATGCTGCCGCGCAGCAGCAGGTCGGCATCCGCGCCGCGGAAGCGGAAATCGTCGCCGAGATCGACTTCGATGTCGACGTGCGGCGAAAAGCTGCCGGCCGGTTTCTCGGTGGCCTGCGCCAGCTTGTCCTGCGGCTTGCCGGCCGTCGATTGCGTCTTGCCGCCCGCTTGCACGATTACGACGTCGTCACCCAGCCTCGGGGCGCCGCTTTTCGGCAAGTCGAACAGCCCGCGATCGACCCGGACCTTGCCGTCCAGCCGCAGCTGCCGATCGACGTTGGCGATCCTGGCCTGGCCCGATACGGTGAGCTGATGCTGCGGACTGGCGAACAGCTGCAGGCGGTCGGCAATCACAGTCGCAGTCAGGTTCGCGCTCAGTTCCGGATTCGATTGATCGAGCAGAACCTTGCCGCTGGCGCGCAAGGTGCCCTCACCGCCGTGGAATTCGATCTGGCGCAGCTCGATCAGATTCTCGCTCAAGGCGATGCGCACGGTACCGTCCTGCAAGCGGATGCCGGAGTCGAACAGATTCAGCGCGAGCCTGTCGCCGGCGATCGTGCCGGATAGCTTCGGCTGGCCGAGCGTGCCGCTGGCGATCAAATCCATGTTCAGCGCGCCGTCCAGCAATACCTGCGGCCCCCATAACGCGCCGGCTGCTCTCAACTGCGGCATCGCGATGCCGGCGTGCCCCGACAACACACTGTCGGATGACGGCAGCGCACGCGGACCGGTTTGCTGCAGCGACCCCTGCGCAGCCAGCGTGCCGATGCGGCTGGCGGCCGCGCGCGCGTCGAGATTGATGCGCTTCGCTTGCAGATCGGCACGCAGGCGCAACTCGGTCAAGCCGAGCGCCACGTCGCCCTGATTGCCGCTGACGATCAGGTCGCCACGGCGCCGCTCGATTTCGGCGAAGCCGCTGCCCGCGTCGCCTAACGCGAAGTTCCAGCGCGCATCCAGCACCAGGTCGGTTTTGATCGGCACGCTGGCGCCGCCGAACGCGCGCCACACCCCAAACAGGCGCCCGACATCGAGCGCGCCGGCCGATCCTTGCGAGCGGATGCTGCCATCGAGATAGCTGAAACTCTTCAAGTCGATCGCGGCATTTTCGAGCGTGGCGCGGGTCGCGCCGAGCACCAGCTTGCCGGGCGCGACGCTGAGCGCCATCGGCGCATTCAGCGCAAAACGCGGCGCCTCCGTGTTGCCGAAGGTCTGCACCGTGCCATCCCAGCCGAAGCCGTCCTTGCGCCGGCTCAATCGACCCTGCGCGGCCAGCGTCAGCGCCACCGGCTTGCCGCGCAGCACGCCGTCGGCGGCGGCATGCAGCGTGTGATCGGCGTAACTGCCGCGCAGCTGCGCGCTCAATTTGGCGAGCGCAAGCGCGGGGCCTTGATAACCCTGCGCATCGACATCGACAGCCACCCGCACCTTGGCCGGATCGATCGCGCCCGCGCCGGCCGATGCCTGCACATCTGCGTGGCCTTCCAGGTGGGCCAGCCGATGCGCACCCAGCACCAGCTGTTCGGCGCGATAGGTCGCATGCAGATTCGGTTGCGCCAGCGTGCCGCTGATTTGCCCGTCGAGCCGCAGCGATCCGCCCAGGCCGAAGCCGAGCCGTTCCAGCGCCGGCGCATCGAGCTTCACCGTCAGCCTGTCGGCGGCGGCACCGAATCCGCCTTTCAGCAGCAGCCGGTTGCCGGCTGCCGCGAGCGTCACATCGCTGGCCAGCAGGCGCCGGCCGGCGAGCGCGATGACGCCGCCGCCAGTCATCGGCAAGCCGTCATACACGCTGTCGTGCACGCGGAATTTCAATCTGACTTGCCGCTCGGGCGCCAGCGCGCCGCTGGCCTCGAAGTCGGCATTGATGCGCGCGCTGATCGCCTTGCCGGCCGACTTGCGTGCGCCCTTGCCGCGCGCCGCCGGCCTCATATCGGCCCAGGCCGCCGGATTGAAATCGCCGAGCTTGCCCCGCAGCGCAAAGTTCGACTGTGCGTCGCGCGTCAGCGTACCGGCCAGCGCCAGTTGCGTCGCGCCGGCGCTCAGGCGGCCGCTCTGCAGCCGCAGCTCGGCGGCGTCGATCGCGAGTTCGGCCTGCACCGTGAAATGCGGATCGCTCAGGTTGACGGAGACTTGCTGCCGGCCGGGCTGCAGGCTCAGTTTGATCGGTCCCTGCAGGCGCGAACCCTTGAGCTTACCGTGCAGCGCGTGCAAGTCCAGCGCGCTCGCTTCGAACGCAAATTCGCCGCTGCGGTCGCTCCGCATGGCGCCCTGGCCGTCGATGCCGGCACCGTTCGGCAGCTTCATCTTGAAGTTCGACAATTGCTGGACCTTGGGATCGAGCCGCAGATCGGCGCTGGCCGATATCAGCGGCAAGCGGTCTTGATCGAGCGGGCCGGCCTGTGCATTCGCCAGCGTCATCGATCCGCTCACCGCCAGCGCCGAGCCGGCATCGGCAGTGGGGCCGAGCGTCGCGCGCACATCGATATCGGCTTGCGGCGCGGCGGCGGCGAACATCTTCGGGTTGACGTGCCTGAACCACAGCTGCGCGCGCCGTAGCGGCACCGGCGCGAACGGCGTGGCATCGATGTGCGCGCTGCCGTTCAACTTGTCGCCGCCGGCATCGAGATCGATCGCCAGCGCTTCCAGCGTACCCGACAGGCGCGCGCCGGCTTGGTAGTGTTCTCGCTGATAGACGCCTGCCAGCGCGAAGCTGCCGCTCAGCGCGAACGGCCGCGCGGTGCCGAGGCGCAGGTCGGCGCTGGCTGTGCCGTATGGCGTGCCGAGTTTTTTCAATACCAGCCGGTGGCCGTCGCGGTCCGAGCCGGCGCTCAGCAGCAGATCGTTCAGCGCGATCTCGAACACATCCTTGTGCAGCGTCAACGCGCGCAGCGACAGCTCCTTGAGCGTGACCGCGAGCGGCAAGCGCAGCTGCTGCGGCAGGCTGATCGGCGCCGAGGACGGCGCGGCCGGCAAACGCACATCGACCGTCCCGGCGCGCAGGTAGTCGACGGTCAGCGCCAGCGGCGACCAATCCAGCCGCCATGCGCCGTCCAGGCGATCGACCGATACCCGGGTCTTGGCGTCGTCAAGCGTCAGCGCGCGCAGATGCAGCCCGTGCGCCAGCGTGCCGCCGTCCAGCGTGCCGGACAAGCGCCCGCGCGACACGCCGGTTGCCGCGCGCCACAAGAGCCGGGTGCCGGCTTCCGATTGCGCCGCAAGGTACAGCAGCGCGGCGCCTGCCAGCGGCAGCAGCAGCACGACGACCAGCAGCCCGGCCAGCCAGCGCCGTGCGCTGCGCCGGCGCCTGACCGGTGCGGACGACGGGCTTGCGGCGTGCGGTGCGGATTCCATGTCCGGGATCAAAAGGCAACGCCCAGCGAAATATGCGGCCGGAATTGGTGATCGCGCACGCCGTACCCGAGATCCAGATTGACCGGCCCCACCGGGCTGCGCCAGCGTGCGCCGCCACCGATGCCTTGATAAGCGGTCCTGTCGGTCCAGTTGTCGGTCGCGGTCCCGACGTCGTAAAACACCGCAGCGCCCCACTCGGCGGAGAACCAGTGCTGATATTCGGCGCCGGCGGTCAGCAGGTATTTGGTCGGGTACACCGTCCCGTTTTGCAGGTTGCCGATGCTTTGGTAGCCGTACCCGCGTATCGAGTCGGTGCCGCCCGCGCGGAACAGCAGCGACGCCGGCACCTCGGCGCTGCTACCCTTGCTCAGCAGCGCGCCCACTTCGGAACGCAAAATGATCAGATCGCCGGATCTCAGCGGCAGGTAGCGCCGTACGCGCCCGTACAGGCGCACGAAAGTCTGGTCGGTCAGCACGCCTTGCAGCGCGAATCCGGCTTGCGCCGATACCACGCTGCCGCGCCGCGGAAAAACGAGATTGTCGACATCGCGCCGGGTCCAGCTATAGCCCGGCACCAGCGCCTGATGCTTGCCCGGCGCCAGCGTCTGGTCCGCCAGCGGGACGCCGCTGATTTCCTGTAACTCGTCGCGATAGTATTCCAGCGTCATCGCGAGGTCGTACTTTTCCAGCGTCCGGGTACGTTGCGCGCCGAGCCGCAGACTGCGCACATCGGCACCTTGCAGCGTGGTGCGTTCGAATGAGGTGTGCACGCTGTTGACATACGCATGCCGATCGGGCGGCATCGCCAATTCCAGCTCACCGAACTGGCGCCGCTGTTCGAGCTTGAGCTGGCTGTCGAACACCCACGCGCGGTCGAACACATTGTTGTGCGAATAGCGGCCCTCGACGTGCGCGCCGGTATCGGATGCGTAGCCGGCGCCGGCGCGGATGCGCTGGGTCGGGAATTCGGTGACGTGCACCGTGACCGGCGCGCGTTCCGCTTGGGCCGCCTCGCTTGCCGCGTCATTCCCGCCTTCGTTGGCGATATCGATCACGACGTTGCTGAAATACGGCGTGTTCAGGATCTGGCGCTGCAGTTCGAGCAAGCGTTCGGTGCTGTACTCTTCGCCGAGTCGCAGCGGGTTGACGTTGCGGATGATGCTTTCCGGATAGCGCTTGGTGCCGCTGATCTGCAGCGGGCCGAAGCTGAACGCCGGCCCGCTGTCGAATTGCACTGCGAGCGCGGCCTCATGCCGGTCGGGCTCGATGCGCGCTTCCGAGTGCTGAATACGGGCGGCGGCATAACGCCGTTTCTGCAAGTCTTGCAGCGCGGCGTTTTTGGCGGCATCCCAATCTTTCTGCCGAAACGGGTTGCCGGCCGGCAAGCGCCAATCGCGGCGCAATGCGTCGAGCGGCCGCGGAGTCTCCGCGGCTGCGGCACCGCTGAGCGTGAGCGCGACCGATGACACACTGGTCCGTTGGTGTGGATCGATGAGGAGCTGCACCACGCGGCCGCCGTCTTTCGCGCTGACCGTCGCGACGGTGCTGGGCGAGAAGTAACCCTCGGTGGCGGCAAGCTGACGCACCTGCTCGCCAACGGTCGCCACCAGATACTTGAATTGTTCCTCGCTCAGGTCATCACGCTGCTGGTAACGCACCAGTTCGAGATGCTCGGCAAATAAGGCGCGCAGCGCCTTCGGGGCCGTTATTTCCACCTTGTAGCTTGCCTGTGCAGGCGCTGCTGCCAGCCACAACAGCGCGCATGCCAGTCCGCGCATCCGCAACAGTCGCTCCGTCTCGATCATCGCGCAGCCTGCCCGGTCGGCTCGCCCGACGGCCGGCACTCCGCGTGGCGCGCCAGTGCCCATGCCACGTGCTCGCGCACCAGCTCGGATGGATCGTCCGCGCGCGCCTGCAATGCGGCGACGACCTGCGGCGCGACCCCGCCGTCGCGCGCCGCGTTGCCGAGGCCGACCGCGATATTGCGCAGCCAGCGCTGGTAACCGATACGCCGCAGCGCGCTGCCCTCGGTGTTGCGGCTGAATTCCGCCTCGCTCCAGCCAAACAATTCGACCAGCGTCGCGCTGTCCAATCCATGCCGGACGTCGAAATCGGGCACGGCAGCGCGCTGTGCGAACTTGTTCCACGGACATACCAGCTGGCAATCGTCACACCCGGCGACGCGATTGCCGATCAGCGGCCGCAACGCGAGCGGGATGCTGCCTTTTAATTCGAGCGTCAAATACGAAATGCAGCGCCGCGCGTCCAGTCGATACGGCCCGAGGATCGCCTGGGTCGGACAAACCTCGATGCAGGCGCTACATTGGCCGCAATGGCCGCCGATCGCCGGATCGACCGGCAGCGGCAAGTCGGTATAGATGTCACCGAGGAAGAACATCGAGCCGGCGTCCCGGTTGAGCAGCAGCGTGTGCTTGCCGCGCCAGCCGAGGCCCGCTTTTTCGGCCAGGGCGACCTCCATCACCGGCGCCGAATCGGTGAAGACGCGATAGCCGAACGCGCCGATTTCACCGGCAATGCGGTCCGCCAGTTTCTGCAGCCGTGCGCGCAGCACCTTGTGGTAATCGCGGCCGCGGCCGTACAGCGAGATCGTCGCGGCCTGCGGGTCGTTGATGCGCGTCCATTCGCGCGCACGCCACTCGGGTGCGGCCGCAGCGGGCAAATAATCCATGCGCGCGCTGATCACGCGCACGGTGCCGGGCACTAATTCCGCCGGACGCGCGCGCTTGCTGCCGTGCGCTGCCATATAATCCATCTCGCCATGATGGCCGGCGTCCAGCCAGGCGCGCAATCCGGCCTCGGCCCGGGTCAGGTCGGTGTCGGCGATACGGATTTCGGCAAAACCGAGTTCGCGGCCCCAGGACTTGATGGCGAGCAGCAATGCGGGCAAATCGATGGTGCTGGTGTCTTGCATGATGCAGTCTTTGACCAGTCGGGGGACAGAGTACGCTGCGCTAAACTTTTCCCGCAACACTTAAACTTATTACATTTTATTCGATGCGGCATTTTAAAGATCACCTGAATGACGAAGCCGGCACGATTGCCCTGGGCGCGGCCTTGGCGCGCGCGCTCGCGCCTGGTTTGACGATCTACCTGCACGGCGACCTCGGCACCGGCAAGACGACGCTCACGCGCGCCCTGCTGCACGCAGCAGGCTATGCCGGGCACGTCAAGAGCCCGACGTACACGCTGGCCGAGCCATACACCGTGACGATTGCGGGAAAGGCGCTGACGGTGGTGCATTTCGACCTGTACCGCATGGCCGGAGCCGAGGAATTCCTGGATGCCGGATTTCGCGAGGAATTCAACGAAAACCAGGTTTGCATCGTCGAATGGCCGGAGAACGCCGCACCGGTGTTGCCGTCACCCGACATCGATGTGTCATTGACAGTATCCGGCCGCGGTCGTGATGTAGAATTGAGCGCGTTGTCAGACAAGGGTTTTCAATGCCTCGATCGCCTCAGATTCGCACCAAACCTTTGAGCTCACAAACCCGTCGCACGGTGCTCAAGGCCGGTGCGACGCTGCTCCTCTCCGTCTTTGTCCCGGCCGCTCGTGCCGCCCAAATCCTCGCCGTGCGCGTCTGGCCGTCGGAGGACTATACCCGCGTCACGCTGGAAAACGACAGCGAGCTCAAAGTGTCCCACTTCGTCGTCAAGAATCCCGATCGGCTGGTGGTCGATATCGAGGGCCTCGAACTGAACTCGACGCTGAAGGAACTGGTCGCGAAAATTCAGCCGAACGATCCGTATATCCGCCAGGTGCGGGTCGGCCAAAACCGCCCCAACGTGGTGCGGCTGGTGTTCGACCTGAAGGAAGAAGTCAATCCGCAAGTTTTCACGCTGGAGCCGGTTGCCGGCTACCAGCATCGGCTGGTGTTCGATCTGTACCCGGTCAATGCGCCCGACCCGATCGCCGCGTTGATCTCGAAAGGCGACTGGTCGCGCGACCCGATGCCGGAGGTGCAGCCATCCCTGCGTTCGGCACAGGTCGAACCGCGAGCGGGCGACCCACAGCAACAGAAGCCGTTCCAGAATACAGTCACGCGCATGCTGACCATCGCGCTCGATCCCGGCCACGGCGGTGAAGACCCGGGCGCGATCGGCGGCGGCGGCAGCCGCGAAAAAGATGTGGTCCTGGCCATTGCCAAGCGCATCAAGGCCAAGCTCGAGGCACAGCCGAACATGCGGGTGATGCTGACGCGCGATGCCGATTTTTTCGTACCGCTGAATGTCCGCGTGCAAAAGGCGCGCAAGGTGCAAGCCGACCTGTTCGTGTCGATCCATGCCGACGCGTTTGTCGAACCGACCGCGCGCGGCTCATCGGTGTTCGCGCTGTCGGAGAAAGGCGCATCGTCGACTGCCGCGCGCTGGCTGGCCAACAAGGAAAACGCCGCCGACCTGATCGGCGGCGTCAACATCAAGAGCCATGACCGGCAACTGGCCAGCGTGCTGTTCGACCTGTCGACCACCGCGCAGATCAACGACAGCCTGAAACTGGCGAAGTCGGTGCTGGGCGAAATCGGCGGCATCAACCGCCTGCACCGGGGCTCGGTCGAGCAAGCCGGCTTCGCCGTATTGAAGGCGCCCGACATCCCGAGCATCCTGATCGAAACCGCGTTCATTTCGAACCCGCAAGAAGAAGCCAAGCTGACCGATGAAGGCTATCAGGACCAAATGGCCGAGGCGGTGGTGAAGGGCATCAAAAAATATTTCGCAAAGAACCCGCCGCTCGCGAAGGGCAGGATGACCTGACACCAAGGAATTCATGCGACCCAGCATCAAGTTTGCCAGCGCCGCATTACTTTGCGCCGTTGGGCTGTCGGCCCTTGCCGCCGACGATGACGCGATCACTCCGTACCGCCCCTCGGTCTCCAACTCGGCGCAACTGCCGCTGCCGGGCCAGCTGGAACTGGAACTCGGCGGACTCGGCAGCCGATCCGGCGATACCCGCCGCGACAGCCTCCCGTATCTGTTCAAACTCGCGTTCAGCCGCCAGTGGGGCGTGCTGCTGGGCGGCGAGACCGTCGTGTCGGCGCGCGACGAAAGCGGCAATCGAATGCGCGGCGGCGGCGACACCGGCCTTGTGTTGAAACGCGCGTTCCTGGTCGACGACGCGACCGCATACGGCCTCGAGTTCGGCGTCAAGTTGCCGACCGCCGGCGAAAGCATTGGCAGCGGCAAGGCCGACTACACGCTCAACGGCATCGTCAGCAAAGACCTCGGCGCGCTGCATGTGGATGGCAACCTGAACCTGACCCGGATCGGCGCGATCGACAGCGGCACCGCGCGCACCCAGGACGGTTGGTCCGCCGCGTTCTCGCTGCCGGTGAACGCGCGCGTGGGCAGTATCGCCGAGCTGTCCGGCACCCATCGCGCCGGCGCCGAGAATACCGCGCAGGTACTGGCCGCGCTGACGCTCAGCCCGAGTAAGCGGCTGACCTTCGATGCGGGGTTGACGCGTGGCTTGAACAGCGCGCACGAATGGTCGGTGTTCGCCGGCGTGGTCCTGCCGGTCGCGAAACTGTGGTGAATCCAGCGGCCATCATGGCGAATTCACAACTATCACAGCACCCGAACCCGACGCCAGATCCAGCGCGACGAGCGCCCCGCTCCCTGTAATTCGAGATCGCATTATTGGCGGGACTCTGCTACTCTTTTATTGGCGATCGGAAACCTCTTGCCGGGAAGTTTCGGGGCGTGGATGACGGCCGCATGGCGCATACCTGCTTCGATTTCCGAAGTCCATCGCTTCCTATGAGGGCACTTGTCATGATGCAAAGCGCGCAAGCCAGTACACCATCCGCCGCAACACGCTCCGCCAGCGAAGCCGCCCCCCATGAATTTCTCGCCTTCACGCTGGGCCAGGAAGAGTA
>DHXL01000076.1:0-1784 GCA_002415335.1 Oxalobacteraceae bacterium UBA5157 | reverse complement strand
GGCCAGGAAGAGTACGGCATCGAGATTCTCAAGGTGCAGGAATTGCGCGGTTACGAGACGGTCACCAGCATCGCCAATTCTCCCGAATTCATCAAGGGCGTCGTCAACTTGCGCGGCATCATCGTGCCTATCATCGATATGCGCATCAAGTTCAATCTCGGCACGCCGACTTACGACCAGTTCACGGTCGTCATCATCCTCAACATCAGCGGTCACACCATGGGCATGGTGGTCGACAGCGTATCCGACGTGATCACGCTGGCGCCCGATCAAATCAAGGCGCCGCCCGAAATGGGCAGCGTCTTCAACACCGATTACCTGATCGGCCTCGGCACGCTGGACGAACGCATGCTGATCCTGGTCGACATCGACAAGCTGATGTCGAGCGACGACATGGGCTTGATTACGAAGATGGCCGAATAGAGAAAAAGCCACTCGTGACGCCATCCGCGAGGCACGCGCGGTGAGGCTGGGCTGGCGGAACGTCGTTCCACGCAAGGGGAAAAAATGAATTTCAGGAACTTCAGGAATTTCAGGATCAGCGTCCGCTTGAGCGGCGGCTTCGGCATCTTGATGGCCCTGATGCTGATCATGATTCTGATCAGCATTATCAGATTTTCATCGATCGGCAACGCCAACAGCAAAATCATCGACCAGGACTGGGTCAGCGCCGCGGCCGCCAACGCGATCGATGCGGCTGCGCGCGAAGATGCGCGGCGCACCCTGGCCTTGTTCATCCTGCCCGACCAGGCGGCCCGTGCACAGAGTTATGCGCGGATCGACGCCGACAAGAAAGCGATCGACGCGGCGCTCGAATCGCTCGCCAAACTGGTTGCCAGCGACGACGGCAAGACCGCGCTGACCAAGATCCAGGCTGCACGCATCGTCTATGCGGCTTCTTTCATCAAGGTCGCGGAGCTGGTCGAAGCCGGCAATCGCGACGATGCCGCCAAGATGATGAACGCGGAAACCTTCCCCGCGCTCGACGCGCTGCTCGGCGAGATCAAGACCTTGATCAATCTGCAAAAGCAACAAGTCAAAGCGAGCGGCGCCGAAGCCACGCAAGACATCGACGCGTCGCGGCTGCTGATGCTCGGCCTCGGGCTGGCGGCATTCCTGGCCAGCATTGCCCTGGCATACTCGCTTACGCGCTCCATCACCGTCCCGCTAAACGAGGCCTTGGCGGTCGCCCAGAAAGTCGCGCTGGGCGACTTGACGCAGACGATCCGGGTCTCGACCACCGATGAAACCGGCAACTTGCTGCAGGCGCTAAAGGATATGAACGAAAGCCTGGTCCGCATCGTCGGCGAAGTGCGCGCCGGCACCGATACCATCTCCACCGCATCCGGACAAATTGCAACCGGCAACCTCGACCTGTCCGCGCGCACCGAGGCGCAAGCCGGGTCGCTCGAAGAGACCGCCAGCTCGATGGAGGAACTGACTTCGACCGTCAAGCAAAACGCCGATAACGCGCGCCAGGCCAACCAGCTCGTCGTCTCGGCCTCGGACTTTGCAGTCAAGGGCGGCGCAGTGGTCGGGCAAGTCGTGCACACGATGGGCTCGATCAAGGAAAGCTCGCGCAAGATCGTCGACATCATCGGCGTCATCGACGGCATCGCGTTCCAGACCAATATCCTGGCCTTGAACGCGGCGGTCGAAGCGGCACGCGCCGGCGAGCAGGGACGCGGCTTCGCGGTGGTCGCGACCGAGGTGCGCAACCTTGCGCAGCGCTCGGCCGCGGCGGCGAAAGAGATCAAGACGCTGATCGGCGATTCGGTGGAAAA
>DHXL01000136.1 GCA_002415335.1 Oxalobacteraceae bacterium UBA5157 | reverse complement strand
TAATGGGAATATATCCCATTTTTATCGGGATGTCAAGATTTCGTCGTCATCAGCACCAGTCACAGAGAGCGTTTGAAGTCGGCGGTGGAATGCTGCTGATCCTGTCGAGCCGTTAAATGCTCAACGCCTATGTTATTGTCCTATCCGCCCTAGCAGCGCGAGGCCCGCAATGAACTGGTATGCATACCCCGATTCCTGGTCGTTCATCTTCCGAAGGTATCTGCCGCGCTTGGCTTTTTGCAGTCTCGCGTGGGAAATCGTGCAGTTGCCGCTCTACACCCTATGGACAGAGCCCCGTTTGGGCCGGATCGTTTTCGCGGTAGCGCATTGCACCGCGGGCGATGCCATGATCGGCCTGGCGGCTTTGCTGCTCGCGCTGGTCCTGAGCCGCGCCGGTGCGCCTGCCGAGTGGCCGATAACGAGGGTCGGCGCGTTGGTGGTTGTTCTCGCGGTTGCCTATACCGTGCTGAGCGAGCGGATCAATTTGACGCGGGACAGCTGGGCGTACTCGCCATGGATGCCGGTTATTCCCTGGCTTGAGGTAGGCCTGGCGCCAATGATGCAGTGGATTGTCGTGCCGCTCGCGGCATTGTGGTGGGCGAACCGGCAACTGACGCCGCCGCGTCAGAGCGAATAATCCCGGCAACGGCAGGTGAACCTGCACGGCGTGCGCAGGCGGAAGTGGGCGACTTGTGGGAGAAGCTGTCTGTCTGCCGGCGGTGCGGAAGTCCAGTGCGGATGGCTGAAAGACAAGTACGGCCTGTCGTGGCAAATCGTTCCATCCGTCCTGATCGACCTGTTGCGCGACCCGGATTCCGTCAAGTCGCAGCGCGTCATGCAAGCCATGTTCAAAATGAAAAGGATTGACATCGCGGCTTTGAAAAAAGCTTACGAGCAGGAATAGCAAAGTCTTGGCGCTGGCGACCGCTTCCGCGCGTCTCGTGGTAACCTTCCACCCTGCACCAGCCTGCCCGCCGGAACGATTACCGATCCCACCCAGCGGCGACCCGCACGGCACAGCGTCGGCGGGTTTTTTATTGACCGAACACTTCTATCACCACAAACATGGACCTCATTCTCGCGCTCAAAGCGCTCATCATGGGCATCGTCGAAGGCCTGACCGAGTTCCTGCCGATTTCGTCGACCGGACATCTGATCCTGGCAGGCAGCCTGCTCGGCTTCACCGGTGAAAAAGTTAAAGTATTCGAAATCGTGATCCAGGCCGGCGCCATCTTTGCCGTGTGCTGGGAATACCGGATGAAACTCGCCACGGTGCTTGCAGGCTTGCTGAGCGATGCCAAGGCGCAAAAATTCGCGCTCAATCTGGTGATTGCGTTTCTGCCTGCCGCGATACTCGGTGCGGCGTTCAACAGCAAGATCAAGGCGGTGCTGTTTGCTCCGGTCCCGGTCGCGATTGCTTTTATTGTTGGCGGCTTGATCATCCTGTGGGTCGAAAAGCGCCACAAGACCAATCCCAATCCGCGCGCGCGCATCGAATCGGTCGATGACATGAGCATGCTCGACGCCTTCAAGGTCGGCTGCGCGCAAGCGCTGGCGCTGGTGCCGGGAACCAGCCGTTCGGGCGCCACCATTATCGGCGGGATGCTGTTCGGGCTGTCGCGCAAAGCGGCCACCGAATTTTCATTTTTCCTGGCGATTCCGACCCTGTTCGGCGCGACCGTCTATTCGCTCTACAAGGAGCGCGCGCTGTTATCGGCGGCCGATCTGCCGTTGTTCGGCATCGGTACAGCGGCAGCGTTTGTCTCGGCATTCCTGTGCGTGCGCTGGCTGCTGCGTTACATCAGCTCGCATGATTTCTCGGCGTTCGCCTGGTACCGCATCGCGTTCGGATTGGTCGTGCTGGCCAGCGCGTACGGCGGTTGGGTTGTGTGGGCGGATTGAACGCCGTCGTGTCCGAATCGAGCGGCGGCGACCGTGCGCTCGATTTGCTGCAAACCGTTTTCGGCTACCCGTCCTTTCGTGGCCACCAGGCCGAGATCGTGCGGCATATCGCGCACGGCGGCGATGCGCTGGTATTGATGCCGACCGGCGGCGGCAAGTCGCTTTGCTATCAGATCCCGGCCCTGCTGCGCGATGGCGTCGGTGTCGTGATTTCCCCATTGATCGCGCTGATGCAGGACCAGGTCGATGCGCTGGCCGAAGTCGGCGTGCGGGCGGCTTTCCTGAACTCGACCCAGACCTACGAAGAAGCCGCGCGCATCGAGCGCCGCGTACGCAGCGGCGACCTGGACCTGGTGTATGTCGCGCCCGAACGCCTGATGACGCCGCGTTGCCTGGACCTGCTGGCGGCGTCGAAGATCGCGTTGTTCGCGATCGACGAGGCGCATTGCGTGTCGCAATGGGGCCACGACTTCCGTCCCGAATACATCAAGCTCTCGGTGCTGCACGAGCGCTTTCCGACGGTGCCGCGCATCGCCTTGACAGCGACGGCGGACCACCAGACGCGCACCGAAATCGCGCATCGCCTGCAGCTTGACGACGCGCTGCACTTCGTTTCGTCCTTTGACCGGCCGAACATCCGTTATCAGATCGTCGAGAAAGCCAACGGCCGCAAACAGTTGCTGGATTTCATCGAAGGCGAGCACGCCGGCGACGCAGGCATCGTGTACTGCCTGTCGCGCAAGAAAGTCGAGGAAACCGCCGCGTTCCTGAACGATAGCGGCATCGCGGCGTTGCCGTACCACGCCGGGATGGATTTTGCGACGCGCACCGCCAACCAGGCCAGGTTCCTGCGCGAAGAAAGCATCGTCATGGTCGCCACCATCGCGTTCGGGATGGGCATCGACAAGCCGGACGTGCGCTTCGTCGCGCACCTCGATCTGCCGAAAAGTATCGAAGGCTATTACCAGGAAACCGGGCGCGCCGGGCGCGACGGCACGCCGGCCAACGCCTGGATGGCCTACGGCTTGCAGGATGTGGTGCAGCAGCGCCGCATGATCGACGAGTCGGAGGCGGATGAGACCTTCAAGCGCGTGCTGGGCGTCAAGCTCGACGCGATGCTCGGCTTGTGCGAGACCCTGAGTTGCAGGCGCGTGCGCCTGCTTGAATATTTCGGCCAGCCGGCCACGCCGTGCGGCAATTGCGACACCTGCCTGACGCCGCCGGTATCGTTCGATGGCACGGTGCCGATGCAGAAGCTATTATCGGCGATTTATCGCGTCGATCAGCGTTTCGGCGCACTGCATGTGATCGACGTCCTGCGCGGCGTCGACTCCGACAAGATCAAGCAATGGCGCCATGATCAACTGTCGACCTTCGGCATCGGCGCCGAGCGCACCGAAGCGGAGTGGCGCGCGATTTTGCGGCAAGCAATCGCATTGGGTTTGGTGACGGTCGATCATGAAGCCTACAACGCGCTGAAATTGACCGACGCGGCGCGACCGGTATTGCGCGGCGGGCAACAAGTCCAGCTGCGTCAATATCAGAAACCGGTCAAGCAGAAACGCCCGAGCAGCAGCAAGCCGAAAGGCTATGTCGAGTCGGATTTGTCGGACGCCGAACAAGTGGTTTTCGACCGGCTGCGCTGGTGGCGGGTAGAAACGGCGCGCAAGCATAATGTGCCGGCGTACGTGATCTTCCATGATGCGACGATGCGTGAGATTGCCAAGGCCAGGCCCGGATCGTTGAATGATTTGCGCGGCGTGACCGGAGTCGGTGAAAAAAAACTGGAGACTTACGGCGAAGAGATTATCGCGTTGATCGAGGCGATGCGCTAGACGCACTGCGGCTCACCGCTTCTTGAACACCAGGTCCCATACGCCATGCCCGAGCCGCAGGCCGCGGTTTTCAAATTTCGTCACCGGCCGATAATCGGGCCGCGCGGCATAGTCCTCGGTTGTATTCTGCAACGCCGGCTCCGCACTCAGCACCGCCAGCATCTGTTCCGCATAGTCTTGCCAGTCGGTCGCGCAATGCAGGTAGCCGCCCGCTGCAATCCGCGACGCCAGCAAGCCGACCAACGGCGCCTGCAGCAAACGCCGCTTGTTGTGGCGCGCCTTGTGCCACGGGTCGGGAAAGAACACATGCGCGCCGGCCAGCGATGCCGGCGCGATCATGTGCGTCAATACCTCGACCGCATCGTGCTGGATCAGGCGCACATTGTTCAGACCTAGTTCGCCGATCAATTTCAGCAGGCTGCCGACGCCCGGCGTATGCACCTCGACACCGATGAAATTCTTATCCGGCATGCCGGCCGCAATTTTTGCGGTGGTTTCGCCCATGCCGAAACCAATCTCGAAAATGGTCGGCGCGCTGCGGCCGAAGGCCCCCTCGACATCGAGCGGCGCTTTCGCATACGGAATGCAGAATTGCGGTCCCAGGGTTTCGATGGCGCGCGCCTGCGCGGTCGACAGTCGCCCGGCGCGCGTGACGAAGCTGCGAATGCGATGTTCAGTCGGGTCGTAGAACATGGGCTTGCCTGAGGCGGCAGGAGTTTTCTTTTCAGTCATGCGGGAATGCTCTCTACTTGCCTGATTGCGCGCTTGCGGATAATGGTCGCGCCAACAATGGGATTCCGACTTGCATACGATCCAGACCGTATGCAAAAAAAGCACCTTACCGCTGGCGCCTTGATCTGACCGGGGGGCGGGTGAAGGGAATCGAACCCTCGTCGCAGGCTTGGAATGCGCTTACAGATTATTAGGATT
>DHXL01000174.1 GCA_002415335.1 Oxalobacteraceae bacterium UBA5157 | reverse complement strand
AGCCAGGCTTGCGCCTGCCGACAAGCTTCGCGGAGCACCCAACGGCCGATCGGCACAATAGCGCCACACTGCTCGGCGATCGGCAGGAACGTCGCAGGAAGGAGTACGCCTAGAACCGGATGGTGCCAACGGATAAGCGCTTCGGCGCCAATGATTTTTCCTGTCTGAAGCGCTACCTGAGCCTGGTAATAAAGTTCGAATTCCTGCTGTTCGAGGGCGCGGTGCAAGTCGCGCTCGGTTCTCTGCCGCTCAACCTCGCGAGCATTCATTTCAGGTGCAAAAAAATGATGGCTGTTGCCCCCGTCATTCTTCGCATGGTACATCGCGACGTCGGCGTTTCGAATCAGCGTTTCTGCAACCGTACCATCAGTCGGATACATGCTGATGCCGATCGTGACGCCAATATGAAAATTTTGTTTTGCCAGCGTGTAGGGGGCGGTAACTGCCTTCAACATTTTGTCGGCCAAGGCAGAGACGGCTTCCTCATCAGCTACTTCCGAAAGGAGTGCCATGAACTCGTCTCCTCCGTGGCGGCTGACGGTATCGGTGCTGCGTATAGAGGACATCAAGCGTTGCGCGAATGCCTCCAGCAGACTGTCACCAACCGCGTGTCCCAGCGAGTCATTGATAGTCTTGAACCTGTCGAGGTCTAGAAACAGTATCGCCAGTTTCGTGCCGTGGCGCTTTGCCAGGGAAATTGCCTGATTGAGCCTTTCCTTAAACAGGACCCGGTTAGGCAAGTTGGTCAAAAAATCATGCTGAGCCATATGGTCCAGCCGGTCTTTCGTCTTCCGGATTTCTTCGGTCATTGTCTGCGCTTCGATTGTCGCGATGACCAGCTGTTCGTTTGCATCCCGCAACTTGGCGATATGATCTTCAACCGCGGCCTTCAAAGCCTCTGCTTCCTGCATTACCTTTTCACGCAAACGCATAACATCTTCTCGCGCCTGCGCTGTATAGTCACGCTGGTTAGCGGCGCCCTCACGCGAAACCGTAACATCTTCTCGTGCCTGCGCTTTGGCGTCACGCTGACCCGCGGCTTTTTCACGCGAGACAACAACATCTTGACGTGTCTGGGCTACGGCATCACGCTGATCGGCGGTCCTTTCACGCAAAACCGTCACTTCTTCTCGCGCCGTTACGGATTTCTCGCGAGCTGCCATGGCATCTTCATTGGCAATTTCCTCGGCTAGCCTGTTGCCGATATTTCGATCTGTGCCCTTGGATACCTTGACATTCTTCCGTCGCGGTTTTTTCTGTGAATCAGGTGCATCAGTCTTCGTGGAACCTTTATTTATCTTCATGGGATTCTCTTGAATCGGTGTAACGCTCTGCCAGCCCCGAGCTCACCAATATCCCCCCCGCATACCGGCCAGCAGGGAAATCATCTTGTCGAGCGTGGACGATCACTACAAATCTCTCCTGTGTATTCGTGTGTGATTGTCGCAGTCAAATAGCTCAGGTCATAGCCGCCCCATCAACAGCAGCACGAGCAGAATGATCACTATCAACCCCAGCCCGCCGCTTGGACCATAACCCCAACTCCGACTGTGTGGCCAGGTTGGAAATGCCCCAATGAGCAGTAGCACGAGGACGATTAGCAGTATGGTTCCCAATGACATGGCATTTCTCCTTGTTTTTAATCGCAGTGACCGGGTGAAGAAAAAAACCGCCCGGCGTTTAAGAGTGAATCGAAATACGGTAAGTCAACTTCCTGTCTCCTTTTGGGGGTCTTGCGCAATTCTGAATTTCCTACTTAATGCGCCGAGTCGGCGAATTCGTCTATTTGCCGGTTCACCTCGGCCTTGCCGATGCCATACACTTCCTGAATATTGCCTGCCAGTCGCTCGCGTTTCCCGGCCACGACATCGATATGATCGTTGGGCAACTTGCCCCATTTCTTCTGCACTTTACCCTTGAGCTGCTTCCAATTTCCCTTGATATGATCCCAATTCAGAGCCCTCACGCTAATAGTCGCGGTGTGTCGCGTGATTGACGCGACACACCGCCAGCGCATTGCTTTTATCGCAAACCGTGTACAGCCGGACTTTTCATACTTGATGCTTAAAACATTTCAGGCGTAACTATTTGACGCGCATGTCGTTTTTGACCGCTTTCACCCCTTTGACGCCGCGTGCAACTCCCACCGCCTTCTGGATGTCGGACTGTGAGCTGACAAAACCGCTCAACTGAACCGCACCCTTGAGGGTTTCCACATTGATTTCCGCGGATTTCAAACCAGGCTCATCGAGAATGGCCGTTTTGACTTTTGTGGTAATGACCGCGTCATCAACGTATTCGCCGGTTCCCTTATGGGTCGATGTCGATGCGCAGCCGAACTGAAAGGCTAGCAGAGCGGCCAGAACGATTGAAGCGAAGAGTCTGAACGGATTCATGGAAATGCTCCCGGGAAAAAATGATAAACGTCTTTTTCCTGATCCGTTTATCGATCAGGCAAACCAGAAAGCCAACTGCCATTTGATTAGACTTCGATGTCGCTATTCAAGTATTGACAAAAAACAATCAAGCGGCATGAATCTTTGCATAGCAGAGCTATTACGGCAGCTCCAAAAATGAATCTGAAAAAGGTATAT
>DHXL01000239.1 GCA_002415335.1 Oxalobacteraceae bacterium UBA5157 | reverse complement strand
CGAAAATTACTCTGACCCCCTCTGATTAGGTGCTTATGGAAAAACTGAAAACGATTCTCCCGCCGCTGGCGGTGCTGGCGGCGCTGATCGGCCTGTGGTGGCTGGTGGTGGTGCAAACCGAAAGCGTGATCTTCCCCACGCCGCTGCAGGTGGTGACGGGCACGCTGGAACTGGCCGCCGACGGCACGTTGTGGGAGCACATCGGCGCTTCGCTGTTCCGGGTCGGCACGGGTTTCCTGCTGGCGGCCATGGTCGCCATTCCGATGGGCTTGTGGATGGGCCGCGTCGACGCCGCCTACATCACGCTCAATCCGATCTTCCAGATCCTGCGCCCGATCTCGCCGATCGCGTGGATACCGCTGGCGATCCTGTGGTTCGGGGTGGGCGATGTGTCGCCGATCTTCCTGATCTTCATCGCCGCCGTGTTCCCGATGATCGTGCAGACCGCCGCCGGCGTGCATACGATCGAGCCGCGCTACCTGCGCGCGGCCGAGAACTTCGGCGTCTCGCGCGCCACGCTGTTTCGCCAGGTGATCATTCCCGCGGTGCTGCCCGAGATCATCATCGGCATGCGCATCGCGCTCGGCGTGGCGTGGCTGGTGGTGGTGGCGGCCGAGATGATCGCGCTGCACTCCGGCCTCGGCTACATGATCATGGACTCGCGCAACGCCGGCAACCGCTACGACCTGGTCATCGCCGGCATGATCATCATCGGTGTCATCGGCCTCATTCTCGATGGCGTAATGCGTAAACTGGAAGGCCTCAAATCGGTAAGGTGGCGCTATGGACGCTAAGATCGTCGTCAACGAAATCAGGAAGAGTTTCAAGTCCGGCAAGTCGCTATTGCCGGTCGTGGATGGCGTGAGTTTGTCGGTGGCCGACGGCGAGTTCGTGGCCATCGTCGGGCCGTCCGGTTGCGGCAAGTCGACGCTGATGAAGATCATCTCCGGCTTCGAACGTCCGGATGCAGGCGCCGTGCGCATCGACGATGTGGTGCGCACGGGTCCGAGCTCGAAAGGCATCGTGATTTCGCAGCACGGCTCCGTGTTCCCGTGGCTAACCGTGCAGCAGAACCTGATGTTCGGCCTGAACGGCGATGGCCATGGGGACAAGGCGGCCCTGGCAGACCATTATGCAGAGATGGTCGGCCTGAAGGGGTTCGAGAACAGCTATCCACACGAACTGTCAGGCGGAATGCTCAAGCGCGTGGAACTGGCGCGCGCCTTCGTCGTCAAGCCCGAGATCCTGTACATGGACGAGCCGTTCTCCGCACTTGATGCGCTGATGAACCTGCGCATGCGCACCGAACTGCTGCGCATCCTGTCCGAGGAGCGCCACACCGTGCTGCTGATCACGCATGACGTGGAAGAGGCGCTCTACATGGCCGACCGCATCCTGGTGCTGTCGCCGCGCCCGACGCGCATCCAGGCCAGCTTCGAGGTGCCGTTCGCGCATCCGCGCAAACTGTCGCGGCCCGAGTTTCAGGAAATGAAGGAAGAGATCCTGCGCGAGTTGGGCGTCACGGCTTAAGCGCCGGATAAAGCGTCGCGCCGAATTTGCTGTGCAATTCGACCGCAATTCGGACACGATCCTGGCTCCAATCGGGTTGCGATTGAGTTCGTCCCCGCACGCATTCGATGCGATTACCTTGGCGTGCCGAACAGCTGGACCCAGTAGACGCCCATCGTGCTCGCGGCGTTGACCGAGAATGAGACCCCCATCTCGGTATACGCGCCGTTCATCAGATTCGCACAATGTCCGGGGCTCTTGATCCAGCCGGCGATCGCTGCTTCCGGTGAGACCTGGCCGGACGCGATATTCTCGCCCGTCATTCGATAGCGGTATCCCGCGCGCGCGACGCGCTGCGCGGGCGTCGCGCCATCGCGACCGGTATGGCTGAAGTAGTCATTCGCGGCCATATCGGCGGCATGGCGAGCCGCAGCCTTCTCCAATGTCTCGTTCCACCTGACGGGTCGCGCCGCGCCGAACGCTTTGTCGCCACAGCGGCGCGGTTCGGCGCGCGCTTCGTTGACGAGCGCCAGCGTCCGTTGTTCGACCTGCCGCGGCGTCAGCCCTACCTTCGGCGAAAACGGCGTGGCGAGCACCATCCAGATCTGGTTGCCGCTATCGTAAACGCCGACTTCAGAGAGCTTCGGCGCGCCGATCTGAGCGCAATACCGGCTACTGAGCAGTGACTCAAGTTCGGCGTGCAGCCCGTTCCCCGAGACTACGATGACGTTCGCCTCGGTGACGCGGTAACCTGCGGACTTGAGCGCAGCGGCGAGCGATGCGCCGCGCGACAATCGGGCGGCTGCGGCGTCGAGCGCGTCACTTTGCACGAACGGCGGTGCGGTCGCTGCGCAGGCACCGTCCGGAGCGCGCAAGTGGTTCACGATGCGCAGCACGTCGCCGCTCTGCGCCTGCACCAGCCCACCGACAGCCAATAGCGCGCAGAACGCGATAGCGAGAATTATCTTCATCAATTGTCGCGCTCGGTCATGGTGTTGGGCTCGTGTAGGCCTGCTGCCAGGCAATCGCTTCATCATAGACCAGTATTCGACCGTGCCCTCCGCTCGCCGACGTGCTGCAAAAAACCAACAAATCTACCCGGCCCGCGGTAAATCCTTCGCTCCGTTCGGTATCGCACGGACTTCCGCAATGCGCAGGCGCAAAGTTCCCCTCAAGCAAACATTTTTATCGTTAATTACGTCGAAGGGACAGGGGATCATGCTACACAATAAATTATTGCCGTTCGCGCTACTGGCACTCACTCAAAGCATCGTAGCCGCGCAAACGCCTACCGCAGGCAGCCAGCTCAAGCAGATTCCGCCGCCGCCGAGCCTGAGCAAGCCGGCACCCGAGATCCGTATCGAGCCGAGCAACGCGCCGGCCCGGCCCGGCGCCGACGATGTGAAGATTATGGTCAAAAGCCTGCATGTCATCGGCGCGCACGCCTATTCCGAAGCGGAGCTGGTCGCATTCGCCGACTTCCAGCCGGGGAACGAGCAGACGCTGTACAACCTGCGCGCCATGGCCCTGAAAATTTCCGATGAATATCATCGGAACGGCTATTTCGTGGCGCAGGCTTACCTGCCTGCGCAGGACATCAAGGATGGCGTGGTAACCATCGCCGTGATCGAGGGCCAATACGGCAAGGTCACCGTGCACAACCAGGCGAACTTGCCGGATCGCGTAATCAACAGTCGCCTTGCCGGCATACAAAGCGGCGACGTGGTGACCCGCGCTCCGCTCGAGAACGGTCTCCTGCGGGTCGCTGATCTTCCCGGTGCGAATGTCAAGTCGACCCTGGTTCCAGGTGCGACGGCCGGAACCTCCGACCTGATCGTCGACGTCACACCGGGTGCACGCGTGTCGGGCGAGGTCGATGCCGACAATGCAGGCAACCGCTACACCGGGGAATACCGGCTGGGCGCGACGGTGAACCTCAACAATCCGCTCGGCCTCGGTGACGTTGCCAGCCTGCGCGTGATGACCTCGGGCGAAGGCTTGAACTATGCCCGCCTGTCGTACCAGATGCCAGTCGGCAAGGCGACCGTCGGGGTCGCATACAGCAAGCTGAGATATAAGCTCGGCAAGGAATTCGAATCGTTACATGCGAATGGCACGGCGGACATCGCAAGCATCTATGGCAGCTATCCGCTGATCCGGTCGCGCGACAACAACCTGTATGCGCAGCTTGGCTACGATGAGCGAACCTTCCAGGATAAAGTCGATTCGACTGCGTCGGTCACCGACAAGAAGGCCCATGTGTTGATGGCGAGCCTGTCCGGCGATCAGCGCGACAGTCTGGGCCGCGGCGGAGCGAGCGCCTATTCGCTTACCTGGTCCGCCGGCTTGCTCGATATACAAACGCCCTCGGCGCGCGCATTCGACGACGCGACGGCGCAATCCAACGGTCATTACAACAAGCTCGCATTCAGTGCGATGCGGCTTCAGAACGTAACCGATTCCGTCTCGCTTTACGCCGGAGTCAACGGCCAACTGGCCTCGAAGAACCTGGACGTTTCGGAGAAGATGGAACTGGGCGGCATGTACGCGGTGCGCGCCTATCCGGAAGGCGAAGCCTTTGCCGATCAAGGCTATGTGCTGAGCCTGGAAGCCAGGCTGCTGTTGCCGAAGTTTTCCGAGCGGCAGGCGGGACAGATGCATCTGATCGGATTCGTCGATACCGGCACCGTTACCGTCGACAAGGACCCGTGGACGGCTGGATCGAATAGCCGGACCCTGAGCGGCGCCGGGGTCGGTTTCACCTGGGTCGACAACAACGACTTTTCGGTGAAGGCGTACTACGCCCACAAGTTAGGGAATGCAGTGGCGACCTCGGCACCGGACAAGAACGGGCGGCTCTGGGTACAGGTAGTGAAATACTTTTGAGTACGACGCGCGGGGTGGGAACAGGTAAGAACGCGAGCCGAATACGCAATTTAAAGAATAGGGAAAGAACATCATGAACCGCATCTATCGATCAATCTGGAACGACAAGACCGGCACGTTTGCCGCAGTGTCGGAGCATGCCAGGAGCGCAGGAAAAAGAACCTCGTCGTGCATAGGCGCCACGACTGAAAGCGGGGCACGTTTCGCGCTGAAGGCGCTGGCCGTTTCCGTGATCATGACTTTCGGCGCAACCGTCAATGCACAGCCCACCGGCGGTATGGTAACCGCAGGCAGCGCCACCATCAGCGGCGCGCCAGGCAGTACGACGATTAACCAGTCATCCTCGAACGTGGCGATCAATTGGGGCAGCTTCAACGTCGGCACCGGAGAAACCGTCCGCTTCGTGCAGCCGAATAGCAGTTCGATCGCGCTTAACCGAGTGATCGGCCCCGATCCTTCGAGCATCCTGGGCAGCCTCAATGCCAACGGCAAGGTATTCCTGGTCAACCCCAATGGCATCCTGTTCGGCCGCGGCGCATCGGTCAATGTCGGCGCGCTGGTGGCGTCCACCCTGAACATCGCTGACGGCGATTTCATGACCGGCAGCTACAAATTTTCCGGTACCGGCAATGGCGCCGTCGTCAACCAGGGCGTGATCAACGCAGCCGACGGCGGTTATGTCG
>DHXL01000258.1:22492-27773 GCA_002415335.1 Oxalobacteraceae bacterium UBA5157 | reverse complement strand
GACTGGCTCGTGACCAGTTCCGAATCGTTGCGCATCTTGATGCAGATGGTACAGCAGAGCGCAGGAGCAGATGGCGTGGCAAAAATGCGACAGCGAAAAATCATCGTGCCTCATGCGCGCATTGCGGAAACCGCGCGCACACTCGGATTCGAGGAGATCGTGCTGACAGGATCAGGCGACGAACAGGTGCTGGCCGCGTTACAATTCGCCGCATGAACGAATCGCTCTCTCCTCCCGCATCCAGTCCGGCACCGCTGCCCACGTCGGCCCAGCCGGAATCCGCTCCATACGGCGCCGGCGGACCGAATCCGGACTCGGCCGTCCGCTCGCTGCGGCGCGTGATTTATATTGGACTGCTCGTGTTGGTCCTGTTGCTGCTGGCACAGTGGTGGGCTTCGCACGTCGAGCTCAGACGACTGCGTGCAGAAGTCGCGCATCGGCTGCAAAGCGGCGATACCAGCAATACCGAAACCAGACTGATCGCGAAATCGGTACAGGAAGGCGTCAGGGAGCTGCAAGGCAAGGTCGCCGTTCTGGAGAGCCGGCAAACGGAAGCACAAAGCCAGCAACTTGCGCTTGAGCAGCTGTACCAGGATCTTTCCAAGAATCGCGACGATTGGGCATTGGCTGAAATCGAGCAGGTATTGTCGACCGCTAGCCAGCAGCTGCAACTCGCCGGCAATGTGCAAGGCGCTTTGATCGCGTTGCAAAATGCGGATCGCAGCCTGTCGCGCTCGGACAAGCCGCAGTTCATTACCATCCGGCGCGCCATCGCGCGCGACATGGACAAATTGAGATCCTTGCCCAGTCTCGATATGAACGGCATCGCGCTACGTCTCGACAGCCTCATCGGCCAAGTCGACGGCATGCCCTTGCTGTCCGACGAAAAGCCGGCACTGCCGGCAACCCAGCCGAAAAATGAGCGGATCAGACGCGGCAGGCGGGCACCGGCCGCGCCTGCGGCCGGGCGCGCCAACGCCAACCCGGATTGGCTCACCGTGCTGGACGATAAATGGCAGAGCTGGCTCAACGAAATGTGGGGCCAGATCAGGCAGTTGATCCGCGTGCGCAGCGTCGAGACGCCGGATGCCCTTTTGCTGGCGCCGGGTCAGGCCTACTATGCGCGCGAGAATCTGAAGCTGCGCTTGCTCAATGCGCGTCTGGGTCTGCTGTCGCGCAATGAAACGGTCTTCCGCAGCGACATGCTCGCGGCCCAGGATGCGATCAGCAAATATTTCGACACGCGCGCCAGGCAGACCCAGGTTGCGCAGGCGCTGCTGAAGCAGGTACAGGGCAGCAATCTATCGATCGAAATGCCGACGCTGGCCGACAGCCTGAACGCGGTACGAAACTACAAAGCAAGATAACAGGACAATGCGCATTTTTCTCTGGCTGCTCACCCTGGTTGCCACAGCCATCGGTTTGGCCCTGGTGGCCCGCTTCAATGCCGGTAACGTGGTCTTGTTCTACCCGCCTTACCGAGTCGACCTGTCGCTCAACTTTTTTCTGCTGCTGGCGGTCATCCTGTTCTTCGTGCTGTATGTTGCATTGAATGCGATCAGCAGTACGCGCGAGATGCCGGCACGGGTCGCCGCGTACCGCAGGGGAAGGCGCGAGCGCGAGGGGACGCAAGCCTTGCGCGATGCACTCAAAGCCTTGTTCGAGGGCCGTTTCGGCCAATCTGAAAAGGCCGCGCGGCGCGCCGCCGACTCGCCCGAAAATGCCGGCTTGTCGGCCTTGATCGCCGCCCGCGCCGCGCATAGCATGCGGCAATCGGCGCGGCGCGATATGTGGCTGACCGCGACTGAAGCAGACAATTCCCTAAGGACCGCACGCCTGATGACGACCATCGAACTGATGGTTGACGAACGGCGCCCGGAATTGGCGTTGGCAGCAGTGCAGGAACTGAATGCCAGCGGCACGCGCCATATCCATGCGTTGCGGCTGGCGCTAAAAGCGAACCAGCGCGCCAAACACTGGCCCGAGGTGCTGCGCCTGGTCCGTTCGCTCGACAAGCACAATGCGCTGCATCCCGCCTTGTCGAGCCGCCTGCGCGAGCTGGCCTACGAAGATCTTTTGCGCGACCGCACGCACGACGCCGAGTCGCTGCGCCGCGTGTGGGCCGGTATTCCATCGGACGATCGCGTCAAGCCGTTCGTCGCGGCGCATGCGGCCAATGCATTCAATGTGCGCGGATTACATGACGATGCCCGCACCGTGGTGGAAAAGGCGCTGGCGGCGGAATGGGACGAGCGGCTGGTGCGAGCCTACCGCGATTCCGCGGCGGAGGAAGGTTCCCCCACTTTGCTTGCGCAGATCGAACATTGCGAGCAATGGAGCCGCGAGCGGCCAAACGATGCGGAGTTGGCGCTGACCCTTGGTGGACTCTGTCTCAAGCAAAAGCTGTGGGGCAAGGCGCAGCGGCACCTTGAGCAAGCGCTGTCCGATGCGACCGAGCCGCGCACGGTGCGCGAAGCCCACCTGAAACTGGCGCAGCTGCATGAGGCGCTCGGTCAAACGGAACAGGCGACTGCGCATTTTCGACGCTGCGCGCTGGCGACTGTCCTGTAGTCGGCGTTCGCGGTGCGCGCAGTTGCTTCATTTCTGCGCCGCAACAGAGCTTCTACCGCGTCCTGCAGGCCCACGATAATCCCTATGCTGCAACGCAAAAACCGATCCAGAAAGCGCTATAATTCGAGGTTTTCGAAATTCCTATCACCTGTGAGCAAGCACCATGAGCCTGAATAACGTCCCCTCCGGCCGCGATCTGCCAAATGATTTCAACGTCATTATCGAAATCCCGATGAATGCCGATCCGATCAAGTACGAAGTCGACAAGGAATCCGGCGCGATTTTCGTCGATCGCTTCATGGGTACCGCGATGCACTACCCATGCAACTACGGCTATATTCCACACACGATTTCGGACGACGGCGATCCGGTCGACGTGCTGGTGATTACGCCGTTCCCGCTGTTCCCCGGCGTCGTTGTGCGTTGTCGCCCGATCGGCGTGTTGAAGATGACCGACGAAGCCGGCGGCGATGCCAAAGTGCTGGCCGTGCCGGTCGACAAGGTCTTGCCGATTTACACGCACTGGCAAAAGCCGGAAGACATGAACGAATTGCGCCTGAAACAGATCCAGCATTTCTTCGAGCACTACAAGGATCTCGAAAAAGGCAAATGGGTCAAGATCGAAGGCTGGTTTGGACCGGAAGATGCCAAAGCGGAAATCATGTCGGGCGTCGAAGCGTACAACAAGGCGGCCAGCAAACCGAATTTTTGAGCCGATGCAGCAGCACTTAGGAAGCGCACTACGGTGCGCTTTTTTTATATCGTGTAATCCTGCATCTGTTTCCGCGGTCGGCAGGATCCGCCAGTGGACGTCGACTTGGAGGAGCATGGTTTGCACGCGTGACATTGGCGCTTGAATGCGGCATGATATTCGGATCGATGTAGCCGGAGTCTCCAGAAGTGGCAACCAACATGGAATCGCAGGTATCAGCCGCATATGTCTCGGTTCCCAGCAGTGACGACGCGAGCGTTGCGCGCGACCGGCTGCTGGAAAAAATTGCTGACGATTCAGACCTGCCGGCACTCGGTGGCTCGATCGCGCGCGTGGTGCAGCTCGCTTCATCGAATGACGAGGCGGTGCGCAATCTGGCGCGGTTCGTCTTATCCGACGTGGCGTTGACGCAAAAGATTTTGCGCCTGGCAAACTCCGCGTCCTACCGCGCATCCAGCACGCCGGTCACCACAATATCCAGAGCGATCTTCCTGCTCGGCTTCGATACCGTCAAGACCAGTGCGCTCGCCATTTTGCTGGCGGACGGCATGTCGGGAAAACGCGGCCAGAGTGTGCGCGCCGAACTGCAGCATGCGCTATCGGCCAGTATCGTTGGGCGCGAGTTGGCGCGGCGCAGCCATTTCAAGGATGCGGAAGAGGCGGCGGTCGCGGCGCTGTTCAAGAACATGGGACGGTTGCTAGTGGCGGCGCACGACCACTTCCTGTATCGTGAAATAGCGACGCTGATCGAGGGCGGCACCCAAACGCCGGCGCAAGCGTCGATGAAGGTGCTGGGCTGCAGTTTTGAAATGCTGGCGGAATCGGTGTTGCAGGAATGGCAGATTCCGGAGACGATCATCCAGGCGCTCAAGCCGCTGCCTCAAGGGGTGTTGAAACCGGCCAAGACCCGACAGGAATGGATGCAGCAAGTGGCTGCGTTCAGCACGGCGGCCGCCACGCTGATCCCGCATATGAGCGACCCGGGACAGGACACCGCCAGCAGGGCATTGCTGACGCGTTTCGGTGGCGCGTTGAGTCTCGATCAAGACAAGCTGACGCAGCTGTTCGATACCGTCGGGCGAGAAAGCCGCGCCCTGAACGACCATGCAGACCTGCTGCCGCCGGCGACGCGAGTAGCCGCCAAGGCCGATGCAGCCGGGACCGACTCCATCCACGGCCCCGACGTGCCGGAGGACGACGACACGACGCTGGCGGAAAATGCCGAACACGGATTGCCGGCTGAATTGCTGCTGGCGGTCGCCGGCAATAAACTGCAGTCCGACGAGCGCCATGCCAGCGGCAAACCGGTCAATGCCGGAAATTTGCTGATGGCCGGCGTCCAGGACGTCACCGAGATGATGGCATCCGGTCGCTGTCAGGTGAATGACTTGATCATGCTGGCGCTGGAGACCCTGTACCGCAGCATGGGTTTCCGGTTCGCCACGGTATGTCTGAAGGACCTCAAGAACAATCAATTCCGGGCTCGCATATCGCTCGGCGAAAACGAATCAGCACGCCAGGCAGGCTTCGTATTTTCCGCGGTGTCGGCGCGCGACTTGTTTCATCTGGCGATGGAAAATGACGCCGACCTGATGATTTCCGATGCAACCTCGCCGAAGATCCGCGAACTGATTCCGAGTTGGCATCGGGCCTTGCTGCCCGACGCGCGCAGCTTCATCGTGCTGCCGCTGGTCGTGCACAAGAAGCCGTTCGGCCTTTTTTATGCCGACCGCGCACAGATGGCGCCGGAGGGCGTGCCTTCGGACGAGACGGCCTTGATCAAGACCTTGAAGGGCCAGGTCGTGGCGGCATTGAGTTCGCGTTAGGTGCCGGTATCAGCGAGCCGGATGCCTCGATGCAGGCCGCGCCTTGCGTCCGCCACCGTCATTACCTGAAACCAAGCCGTAGCCAGAGCAGGCCGACGGCGCCACCGACGATGACCAGCGCACCGATCCAGAATAGTGGCCCGTAGCGCTTCACCGCTTCGGCCTCCGCGAC
>DHXL01000258.1:22195-22392 GCA_002415335.1 Oxalobacteraceae bacterium UBA5157 | reverse complement strand
TGTTGATAGCGTTTCTCGGGCCGTTTGCTCATCGCCCTCATGACGATCTGCGACAGTGCCATGGGAATTTCCGGGGTGATTTCATGCGGCGCCGGCGGCGCCTTGTACGCAATCATTTCCAGCAGCGTCTCGCTGCCGCTTTGCGCGCAAAAAGGTTTGCGGCCGACCAGCAGTTCATACATCACGGCGCCCAGCGA
>DHXL01000258.1:489-21881 GCA_002415335.1 Oxalobacteraceae bacterium UBA5157 | reverse complement strand
ACGCGGTTAGGCGATCGCGCGATGCCGAAGTCAACCACCTTCGGCTGGCTGTCTGCGACCATGAAAATATTGGCCGGCTTGATATCCCGATGCACGACGTCATTCTTGTGCGCGTAATCGAGCGCGTCGGCGAGTTTCCAGATGATCGAGGCGACTTCGTCCGGAGGGAAGCGCTTGCCTTGCTCAAGCAGCTTGCTCAGTTCCTGCCCTTGCAGATATTCCATGACGATATAGGTCGTGCCGCCTTCGCTGGAGGCATCGTAGATCGTGACGATATTGGGATGGGACAGGCGGCCGGCGGCGCGCGCCTCGTTGATGAATTGCGATTCGTACTGCTTTTTTTCCGCTGCTGACAGGCTGCTGCTGAAGGTCTTGATCGCAACCGGACGGTCGATCACCGGATCGTGTCCCAGATACACCGCGCCGATGGCGCCGCGCCCGAGTTCGCGCGTGATGTAAAAGCGGCCGACACGAACAATTGTCGGCAAGGCGACTTCCGGGGCAGGGGCGTGGGATAAGTTCATCGTCCCGAGAGAATGCCTTGTCGGATTCCGACTTACAAGGGTTTAGTGTGATTACCCTCGTCTATTTAACAAATCTTAACCATTATGGGAAAGCACCGGGGGCAGCGTACTGCGGCCCCGGCATCTTAAGCGCGGAACGGATTGCGCTCGTTCAATTCGTCGATATAGGCTTCAATGCCGCCGCTTTCCTGGCCCAGGAAGCGCTCGATCGCGTCGGCGAAGGCAGGATGGGCAAGCCAGTGCGCGGACCAGGTCTTTTGCGGCAGGAAGCCGCGCGCCATCTTGTGCTCTCCTTGCGCTCCGCCTTCGAAGCATTGCAGTCCGTGCGCAATGCAAAAATCCAGCGCCTGGTAATACGCGGTTTCGAAATGCAGGCAAGGCACTTCCTCCAGCGCGCCCCAATAGCGGCCATACAAGGTTCGCTCGTTGTGCACGACCAGCGACGAGGCAATCGGGCGGCCTGCACGTTCGGCCACGATCAACAGCAAATTGTGCGGCATGCTGGCGCCGATGCGCCGAAAAAATTCCAGATTCAGGTAAGGTGTCGAGCAGTGCGCCGCATAGGTGTGATCGTAGCAGCGCTTGAAGAAGCGCCAATCGGCCTCGCTCGCCTGCTTGCCGGGCACGTGGCGAAAACTGACGCCGGCATCCTGCACCTTGCGCCGTTCGGCGCGAATGTTCTTGCGCTTCTTCCGTTCAAGCGTGGCCAGGAAATCGTCGAAACTGCGATAACCTTGATTGAGCCAATGAAATTGCACGCCGGTGCGCAGCATGAAACCGGCTTCGCGCAGTAGCTCCGCCTGCGCTTGCGGCGGGTACAGCACATGGGTCGACGATGTGCCGCTGTCGTGCTGCAGCTTGCAAAGAGCCGCGATCAAGGCGCGCATCGCCGCATCGTCGCGCGCCAGCAGGCGGCTGCCGGTCACCGGCGTAAACGGAATCGATGACAGCAGCTTGGGGTAATACGCGAGGCCGCTTCTGCGGTAGGCATCGGCCCAGGCCCAGTCGAACACGTACTCGCCATAGGAATGGCTTTTGGCATACAACGGCAAGGCGGCATGCAACTGGCCGGCGTGCCATAGCGTCAGGTAGTGCGGATCCCAGCCGGATTGCGCCGATGCGCAGCCGGTTTCATGCAGCGCATCGAGGAAGGCATAAGAGAGAAACGGATTGGTGTCGGCTTGCAGGCCGACCAAGGCGTCCCAAGCCGACTCGCCGATTTCCGACAAGGAATGAACGATGCGCGTGCGATAATTCAGATTCAGCCTCGTTACTTATTTTGTCCAATCAGTTGGGGGAAGGAGTAACGCAACGCTTCACTCTTTCCCGCAACGCCTATTGCTATGACAGTCAAAGTCGCCATCGCCCAAATCAACAGCACCGTCGGAGATCTCGCCGGCAATTGCGCAAGAATCGTCGAATTTTCCCGTCGCGCCGCCGCGCAGGGGGCAGACATCGTGTTGACGCCGGAACTATCGTTGACCGGTTATCCGCCGGAAGATTTATTGTTGCGCCAGTCATTTTACGCAAAAACCGCGCGGATGTTCGAGGCGCTGACATTGCAATTGGCAGAGTTCAAGGATCTGCATGTCGTCATCGGCCACGCCATTGCCCGTGAAGGTGCGCGTTTCAACGCCGCCTCGGTGGTGGTCAACGGCACCGTCCTTGGCACCTACTGCAAATGCGACTTGCCGAACGACACGGTATTCGATGAAAAGCGCTATTTTTCGTCGTCCCAGCAAGCCTTCGTCTTCGTCGTCAAGGACGTGCACTTCGGGCTGAATATCTGCGAAGACACATGGTTTCCGCACGCGCCGGCGCGCGCCAAGGCGGCCGGCGCGCAAGTGCTGCTGGTGCCGAACGGCTCGCCGTTCCACATGAACAAGCAGTATTTGCGCTACGACATGATGCGCGCCAATGTGGTCGCGCACGGCCTCAGCGTGGTGTACGCCAATTTAATCGGCGGCCAGGACGAATTGATTTTCGACGGTAGTTCGTTTGCGATGGATGGCAAGGGCCAGGTCCGCGCGCAATTGCGGCATTGCGCAGAGGATCTGCAACTAGTCGCGTTTGACGGTGCCGAGCCGCTCGATGGCGCGATTGCCGCCGAGCTGCCGGTCGAGGCGCAGGTATACCATGCCCTGGTATTGGGGGTGCGCGATTATGTCGGCAAGAACGGCTTCCCGAGCGTGCTGATCGGCTTGTCGGGCGGCGTCGATTCTGCACTGACGCTGGCGATCGCGGTCGATGCGCTGGGCGCCGACAGAGTACGCTGCGTGATGATGCCATCGCCGTACACGGCCGAAATCTCGTGGATCGATTCGCGCGAAATGGCGCAACGGGTCGGGGTGCGCTACGACGAGATTCCGATCACGGAATGTTTTAATGCGTTCCGCGCGACGCTGGCGCACGAATTCGAGGGTATGGCCGAAGATGCGACCGAAGAAAACATCCAGGCCCGCATTCGCGGGACCATCCTGATGGCGCTTTCCAACAAGCACGGCTCGATCGTCCTGACCACCGGCAACAAAAGCGAAATGGCGGTCGGCTACTGCACGCTGTACGGCGACATGGCCGGCGGCTTTGCCGTGATCAAGGACATCGCCAAGACGCTGGTTTATCGACTCTGCGCGTACCGCAATACGGTTGCCGACGTGATTCCGCAGCGCATCCTGACGCGCGCGCCGTCGGCCGAATTACGGCCGGATCAAACCGACCAGGATTCCTTGCCGCCGTATGAAGTGCTGGACGGGATCATGCAGATGTATATGGAACAGAACAAAAGCATCGCCGAAATACTTGGCGCCGGCTACCGCGCGGAAGATGTGGAGCGGATTACCCGCTTGATCAAGATCAACGAATACAAGCGGCGTCAGGCACCGGTTGGGATTCGCGTCACGCATCGGGCTTTCGGGCGCGATTGGCGCTATCCGATCACGTCGAAGTTCCAGGAGTGAGTTGGCGGCCAGCGACCATATTTTTTGCAAATTTGATTAGAATAAACGTAAAGTAGTCATTTTATCGGGGGAAATTCCATGAAGCAGGTCACCGCAGTTATCAAACCGTTCAAACTGGACGAAGTCCGTGAGGCATTGGCCGAGGTCGGCGTTACCGGCTTGACCGTCACCGAGGTCAAGGGGTTCGGTCGCCAGAAAGGCCATACCGAGCTGTATCGTGGTGCAGAGTACGTGGTGGATTTCCTGCCAAAGGTCAAGGTCGAGGTGGTGGTCGACGATAAGGTCGCCGATCATGCGGTGGAAGCCATCATCAAGGCCGCACGTACTGGAAAAATTGGCGACGGCAAGATTTTTGTATGGGACGTCGAGCAGGTCATTCGCATCCGTACCGGCGAAATCGGCCCGGACGCCGTGTAAGGCTCGATAGGCAAAGTCTTATTCGAGTCGTACGCCCTTGGCCCAGGTCGCCAGTCGCAACGCGGTGATGAGCAGGGCGCTGAACCACAGTGAAAAATCCGGTGGGACGCCGGATTTTTGCATCAGCAAATAGGCCCAACATCCGGCAAATGCGCAAATAGCATACGGTTTTCCGTCGCGCAGTACCATCGGGATCTCGTTGCAGACGATGTCGCGCAGGACGCCGCCGAAGATGCCGGTGATGACGCCCATCATCGACGCGATGAATATCGGCATGCCGGCGGCCAGCGCTTCCGAAACGCCGGCGATCGAAAACAGGCCGAGTCCCAGCGCATCCGCGACCACGATCAAGCGTTCGGACACGATCTTGCGCAAGGTACGGATCAGCGGTGCGGCGATCAGGGCCAGCACAAAAATCAGGATCGCATATTCCTGGTGCGCGACCCAAAACAGGGGTCGCTTGTCGAGCAGGATATCGCGCAGCGTACCGCCGCCGAACGCGGTGATGAAGGCGACCGTAAACACGCCCACCACATCCATCTTCTTGCTGCGGGCTTCGATGAAGCCCGAGAACGCGCCCACCAGAATCGCGAGAATTTCGATAATCTTAATCAGTTTCATGTCGGAGTCTCGCTCATTCCGTAGTCACGCAGAGGATTGATCGCTGCGTCGCGTGCGATCTTTCCGCCGCACGCGTGGCCCGCCGTCGGAGGACCGTTCAGGCCAGGGCTAGGCCTTCAGCAACACGATCAGTGCGCCGGCGCCGCCATCGGCACCTCTGGCTTGGCAAAATGCGAGCACTTCATCTTTTTGCGCCAGCCAGTTGCGCACCTTCTGCTTGAGCACCGGCTCCTTGTTGACGGAGCCCAGGCCTTTGCCGTGGATGATCCTCACACAGCGCTGGCCGCGCTTTCCTGCACTGCGCAGAAATTCGGCCAATGCTTCGCGCGCCTCTTCGGACCGCAAGCCATGCAAATCGAGCTCGCTTTGTATCACCCAGTGGCCGCGCCGCAGTTTGCGCAACGTGTCCTGGCCGATGCCGCTGCGGGCAAAGCTCAGCGCCGCATCGGTATCGAGCAGCGATTCGATGCTGAAATCGTCCGATAGCGACGATTGCAACGCTGCTTGCTCGTCGGCCAGATGCTGGTGTGCGATCGGCCGTGGACGCGGACTATGTGGCGCCGCCTTGTCTACCGGCGGCAGCGGCGTCACGCCGCCAATCGCGCTGCGAAACAGGTCGGCTTCGCGCCGTGTTTCCTTTTCAAGGCGCAGGCGCTCGGCCTCGGCGGCCTGGCGCGCCTCTTCCCGCGCTTTCAATCCTTTGCGCAGCGATTTGAGCGCGGCGAAGTCCTTGATCGGATCGGACATGTTGGGCCTATGGAAGAACCTGCGAAGACCGAGACCGCTCGCCGCAACTGCGGCGGCGAGATGGCCCGATGCATGCTAACTCTCCGTGCTTTCCAGGTAGCGCTGCGCGTCGAGCGCCGCCATGCAGCCGGTGCCCGCACTGGTGATCGCCTGGCGATAGACGTGATCCTGCACGTCGCCGGCCGCGAACACGCCTTGGACGGTGGTGGCGGTCGCCATCCCTTCCAGACCGGTCCTGGTCTTGATATAGCCGTTCTTCATCTCGAGCTGGCCTTCGAAGATGCTGGTATTCGGCTTATGGCCGATCGCGATAAATACGCCGTGCAGCGTGATCGGCGTGATGCTGCCGTCAGCCGTCGATTTGATTCGGATACCGGTTACGCCGCTGGCGTCGCCGGTGACTTCTTCCAGCGTATGGTTGTATTTTATTTCAATCTTGCCTTCGGCGACTTTTGTCAGCAAGCGGTCGATCAGGATCGGCTCGGCGCGGAATTTGTCGCGCCGGTGTACGAGCGTGACCTTGGTCGCGATATTCGACAGATACAAGGCTTCTTCCACTGCGGTATTTCCGCCGCCGACCACGGCCACTTCCTGGCCACGATAAAAGAAACCGTCGCAGGTGGCGCATGCCGACACGCCTTTACCCATGAACGCTTCTTCCGACGGCAAGCCCAGATACTGCGCCGATGCGCCGGTCGAGATGATTAGCGAATCGCAGGTATATTCGCCCGAATCGCCGATCAGGCGGATTGGCTTTTCCGTCAACTTTGCGGTATGGATGTGGTCGAAAATGATTTCGGTCTTGAAGCGTTCCGCGTGTTGCAGGAAACGCTGCATCAATTCCGGACCCTGCACGCCCATCGGGTCGGCCGGCCAGTTCTCGACATCGGTGGTGGTCATCAGCTGGCCGCCCTGCTCGACGCCGGTAATCAGCACCGGGTTCAGGTTAGCGCGCGCCGCGTAGACGGCTGCGCTGTAGCCGGCGGGACCGGAACCGAGAATCAAGACGCGGGCATGTTTTGGGCTGGACATAAGGTTATCTGCGCAATAAGTAAATTGAAAATAGTGTGGGCGTGCGGTGTCGCGGAGCGGATGCAAGGCCGTATATCGTTGCCACAGCGCGAAATTTCAAGCGTATCCCGATTAATTCGGTAATACCTGCGAAAACTGGTTAAGATTATAGACGATCATGTGCTGTCGGCCACGCGATGGCCGCGCAGCAGCGCAAAACCCCCTATGAGCTTTATGAGCAAAACGACCCCAGCCTATACCCGCAATACCAAGCCGCAGGAAGCGACGCCTTTGCCCACGCGCGTGGTGCGACTGCTATCGGAAGCACGCTGGTTTGGCGTTGCTGCGCTTGCGGTGTATTTGATATTGATTCTGTTAACCTATTCCAAATTCGATCCGGGCTGGACTCAGTCGGTGGCGGTACCCAAGCTCAGCAACTGGGGCGGCAAGTTCGGCGCCTGGGTAGCCGACTCCATTTTTTACATATTTGGGCTGTCGGCCTGGTGGTGGTGCGTGTTGTTGCTGCGCTTGGTGTGGGTCGGTTACCGGCAGTTGTCGCAGAGGTTCGTACTGGAACAGGAACCGCCGGCGCAGCATCGTCATGAAGTCTGGATTCGCGCTGCCGGTTTCGTGCTGTTGATGACCGGCAGCGTCGGCATCGAATCCCTGCGCATGTACACGCTGACCGCCAACTATCTGCGCATGCCGGGCGGCGTGCTGGGGTCCGAGATAGGAAAATTTACCAACAATGCCCTTGGATTTACCGGCTCGACACTGTTTCAGCTGCTGTTGTTGGGCGTCGGATTCAGCCTGTTCTTCCACGTGTCGTGGATGGCCGTGGCGGAACGCATCGGTGCGGCGATCGAGCTATCGATCAAGGGTATTCGCAACTTGTACGTCGCGCGCCAGGACCGCAAAGTCGGCCACGTTGCTGCCGTCAAGCGTGAAGGCGTGCTGGTGCACGAGCGCGCCAAGATTGTCGAAGCGCCGCCAATCAGGATCGAGCCGCAAGTAGTAGCGGTGGCCAAATCGGAGCGGGTCGAAAAGGAACGGCAAGTCTCGCTGTTCAACGACATGCCGGACACCAACCTGCCGCCGCTTTCCTTGCTGGATGAAGCGCCGCTGGTGCAAGAAACTGTCAGCATCGAGACGCTTGAATTCACCAGTCGCCTGATCGAAAAGAAGCTGTCCGACTTCGGCGTCGATGCCAAGGTCGTCGCGGCCTACCCGGGCCCCGTCATCACGCGCTATGAAATCGAACCGGCCACCGGCGTCAAGGGCAGCCAGATCGTCGGCCTCGCGCGCGACCTGGCACGCTCGCTGTCGCTGACCTCGATCCGGGTCGTGGAAACGATTCCTGGAAAGAACTACATGGGGCTCGAGTTGCCCAATCCGAAGCGGCAGATCGTGCGCCTGACCGAAATCCTGGGCTCCAAGGTTTACAACGATAGCTCGTCCAGCCTCACGATCGCGCTCGGCAAGGATATCGCCGGCAACCCCGTGGTGGCAGATCTGGCCAAGATGCCGCACTTGCTGGTGGCCGGCACCACGGGTTCCGGCAAGTCGGTCGGCATCAATGCCACCATCCTGTCGCTGTTGTACAAGTCCGATCCGAATCAGGTGCGCCTGATCCTGATCGATCCGAAGATGCTGGAACTGTCGATCTACGAAGGGATCCCGCATCTGCTGGCGCCGGTGGTGACCGACATGCGCCATGCCGGCCATGCGCTGAACTGGGCGGTGGCCGAAATGGAACGGCGCTACAAGCTGATGAGCAAACTCGGCGTGCGCAATCTGGCTGGTTACAACCACAAGATCGCCGAGGCCGACAAGCACGAGCAGAAAATCCCGAATCCGTTCAGCCTGACCCCGGACGCGCCGGAACCGCTGGAGAAATTTCCCACTATCGTCATCATCATCGACGAATTGGCCGACTTGATGATGGTGGTCGGCAAGAAGGTCGAAGAGCTGATCGCGCGCATCGCACAAAAGGCGCGCGCCGCCGGTATCCATCTGATCTTGGCGACGCAACGGCCTTCGGTCGACGTGATCACCGGTTTGATCAAGGCCAATATCCCGACCCGGATCGCGTTCCAGGTCAGCAGCAAGATCGACTCGCGCACGATTCTCGACCAGATGGGGGCGGAAGCACTGCTCGGCATGGGCGACATGCTGTACATGCCGCCTGGCACCGGCTTGCCGGTACGAGTGCACGGCGCCTTCGTGTCGGACGAAGAAGTGCATCGCGTGGTTGATCACCTAAAGGCACAGGGCGAGCCGAACTATGTCGAAGGCATCCTGGAAGGGGGCGTCGCCGAAGACGGCGTAGAAGGAGCGGCGAGTGCCGACCGCAATGGCGGCGGCGAGGCCGACGCGCTGTACGATCAGGCGGTTGCGGTCGTGCTCAAGAATCGGCGCGCTTCCATCTCGCTGGTGCAGCGCCATCTGCGCATCGGCTACAATCGCGCCGCGCGTCTGCTCGAGCAGATGGAACAAAGCGGCTTGGTATCGACCATGCAATCGAACGGCAACCGGGAAATTCTGGTGCCGGTGGGAACCACAGAATGAGGATGAAATCTTGAGGCACATTTTTGGAACTTTTTTGACCGGCAGTCCGGCACATAGCGAGCGAGCCACTGGAGCAAATGCAGCAACTGGGGTCGGAGTACTTTTATCGGCTGTTCCATCACCGAAATGTCACTCTGACCCCATTTGTCGGAGACTCACAGCGAAGCTCCTGACCGCCGCGCTTTTGGCCTTTGTTCCATGGCTGGCACACGCATCCGCGCTCGCGCAATTCAAGTCCTTCGTCGCCGCCACCAAGTCCGCCAAAGGTGAGTTCACGCAGCGGCTGGTCAAGACCGACAGGACCGGTGCGACCAAGGTATCCAGCGAGTCCAGTGGAACCTTCGTATTCGCGCGCCCCGGCAAGTTCATCTGGATCTACCAAAAGCCTTATGAGCAAGTGCTGCAAGCCGACGGCGGCAAACTGTACCTCTACGACAAGGACCTGAACCAGGTCACGATCAAGAAACTCGGCAACGCGCTCGGTTCATCGCCGGCGGCGATCCTGTTCGGCAGCAATGACCTGGAGCAGAATTTCACGTTGAAGGAAGCCGGCACCAAGGACGGGCTGGAATGGCTGGAAGCGACGCCGAAAGCCAAGGACACCACCTTCGATCATATCGGTATCGGCCTGCGCAACGGTGTACCGGAAGCGATGGAGTTGCGCGATTCGTTCGGCCAGGTGTCGTTACTGAGCTTCAAGAACTTCGAAAAGAATCCGGCGCTCACGAGCAACCAGTTCAAGTTCGCCATACCCAAGGGCGCGGATATATTTCAGCAATGACGATGCCTCGCCATCATGAATTCCGCGCCACTCGCTGAGCGACTGCGGCCGCGATCGCTCGACGATGTCATCGGCCAGCAGCACCTGCTCAGTCCCGGCAAACCGCTGCGGGTCGCATTCGAATCGGGCGAGCCGCATTCGATGATCCTGTGGGGCCCGCCCGGCGTCGGCAAGACCACGCTGGCGCGCCTGATGGCGGACAGCTTCAACGCGGAATTCATCGCGTTGTCGGCAGTGCTGTCGGGCGTCAAGGATATTCGCGAAGCGGTCGAAAGGGCGCAAGTGATACGCGCCAATTCGGGGCGCCGCACGATTCTATTTGTCGATGAAGTGCATCGATTCAACAAGAGCCAGCAGGATGCGTTCTTGCCGCATGTCGAGAGCGGCCTGTTCACCTTCATCGGTGCCACCACCGAAAATCCATCGTTCGAAGTCAATGGCGCGCTGTTGTCGCGGGCCTCGGTGTACGTGCTCAAATCGCTGACCGATGACGATCTCGCGGTCATGCTGGATCGGGCGTGCGCCGGCGAATTGGACGGCTTGCGTTTTACGCCTGACGCGAAGGCATCGTTGATTGCGAGTGCCGACGGCGATGGACGCAGGCTGTTGAACAACCTGGAACTGGTGGCACGCGCTGCGGCTGCGAAACAGCAAGGTGAAGTCGGCGCGGCGCTGCTGGCCGAGTGCCTGGGCGATGCCTTGCGGCGTTTCGACAAGGGCGGCGACGCGTTTTACGATCAGATTTCCGCGCTGCATAAATCGGTGCGCGGCTCCAGTCCGGATGGGGCGCTGTACTGGTTTGTGCGGATGCTGGATGGCGGTGCCGATCCGTGTTATCTGGCGCGGCGCATCGTCCGCATGGCAAGTGAGGATATCGGCCTGGCGGATCCGCGCGCGTTGCGGCTGGCGCTGGATGCAGCTGAGACCTACGAGCGGCTGGGCTCACCGGAAGGCGAGCTGGCGCTGGCGGAGGCGGTAATTTACCTTGCTTGCGCGGCTAAATCGAATGCGGTTTACAACGCCTACAATGCGGCGCGTGCGTTTGTCGCCAAGGATAAGTCGCGCACCGTGCCCGAGCATTTGCGCAACGCGCCTACCAAGCTGATGAAGGAACTGGGATACGGCAAGTTGTATCGGTACGCGCATGATGAGCCGGATGCTTATGCGGCGGGGGAAACTTATCTGCCGGATGGGATCGGGGAACCGGGGTGGTATCAGCCAACTCCTCGCGGCCTCGAGGGGAAGATTTCAGAGAAGCTCGATCACTTGAATTCATTGGATTTGGCGGCTCGGAAGAGCGATAAGAAATCGTAGTTGTCCCCGCATTGGTGCGGATATCGGACAGTTTCCGTTACGTAATATGAATGCTACTCCGTGGGCAGCGTCCCATGCGGGGTACGTCAAACGCAAAGCTCCCGGCGCGACTTTGTTTGGTGGGAATTGGCTGGCGCTCCTCCTCTGCTTGGTACAATGACGCTTTCGCATCTAAAGCCCCCGCAATTACCATGATCGACATTCAATTTTTCCGCAAAGATATCGCGACCGTCGCCAGCCGACTGGCGACGCGCAAGTTTCAGCTTGATGTCGCTGCTTTCAACGCGCTCGAAGCCGAACGCAAGCAGATCCAGACCCGCACCGAGGAACTGCAAGGCAAGCGCAATTCTTTGTCCAAGCAAATCGGCATGCTGAAAGGAAAAGGCGAAGATACCTCCGTCGTGATGGCTGAAGTGGCCGGAATCGGCGATGAGATGAAAGCTTCCGAAACGCGGCTGGAAGCGGTGCAGGCGCAGATGAGCGAGTTCATGCTCGGCGTACCGAATCTGCCGCATGAGTCGGTGCCGCTCGGCACTGACGAGGCCGCGAATTTCGAGGTGCGCAAGGTCGGTACGCCGCGCAGCTTCGATTTCGAGATCAAGGACCATGTCGACGTCGGCACTGCGCTCGGCCTCGATTTCGATGTCGCCGTCAAACTCACCGGTTCGCGTTTTTCGGTGATGAAAGGCGGCATCGCCCGGCTGCATCGCGCGTTGGCGCAGTTCATGCTGGATACGCATACCGAACAGCACGGTTACACCGAGTGCTATACGCCGTACATCGTGAATGCCGATTCACTGCGCGGGACCAGTCAATTGCCGAAGTTCGAGGCCGATTTGTTCGCGGTGAAGAAGGGCGGGCAAGAAGGCGAGGGCGAGGCGTTGTATCTGATTCCGACCGCCGAAGTCTCGCTGACCAACATCGTGCGCGACGAAATCCTTGCGCTCGATGCGCTGCCGATCAAGATGACCGCGCATACGCCGTGCTTCCGTTCCGAGGCCGGCAGCTACGGCCGTGACACGCGCGGCATGATCCGCCAGCACCAATTCGACAAGGTCGAGATGGTGCAGATCGTGCATCCGGAAAAATCCTACGAGGTGCTGGAAGAAATGGTCGGCCACGCCGAAACCATCCTCAAACAACTCGGTTTGCCGTATCGCGTGGTGGCGCTATGCACCGGCGACATCGGCTTCGGCGCGGCCAAGACTTACGATCTCGAAGTGTGGCTGCCGGCGCAGAATACCTACCGCGAGATTTCGTCGCTGTCGAATTGCGAGGCGTTCCAGGCGCGTCGCATGCAAGCGCGTTTCCGTAACGCGCAAGGCAAGCCGGAACTGGTGCATACGCTGAACGGGTCCGGACTGGCGGTGGGACGCACGCTGGTGGCGGTTCTGGAAAACTATCAGCAAGCCGACGGCAGCGTCGACATTCCGGCGGTATTGCATCCTTACATGGGCGGCTTGACGCGCTTGACGCCGCAAAGATAGCCGGGCAGATTTTGGCGGAGAAAAGTTCGCTGGGTTCCCCATCGCGCAAGACTCTGCTACAATCTCACGCTTTGCAGCGTTCCGATGCTGTGAAACGACTGAAGCAGGAAAGGTGGCAGAGTGGTCGAATGCGCTGGACTCGAAATCCAGTGTACTGGTCTCCAGTACCGTGAGTTCGAATCTCACCCTTTCCGCCATAAATTCAAGTAGTTAGCAGCGAAAACAGAGCCCCTTAATCGGGGCTTTATTTTTGTCTTGTGCAGGATCGTCTGCCTACGCCCATCAAACGATCGCGGTGAAGATCATCCCCATGCCCACAATGCCGACCAGCCATACCGCGGTACGCAGATAGGTAATTCCGGCGAGATAAACTGGAATATAGGCAACCCTCGCCCAGAAGAAGAGCTGCGCTCCGAGTTCGATTCGCGAGCTTGTGGCGCCTGCCACGTGGGCGGTAAGGGCCAGCACCGCGAATAGCACAAAGTTCTCGAGCGTGTTGCGGGCGGTTCGCTCGGCGCGGCCCGCGAGCGGGGTCGGATCCGGCAGGTTGTCGCGGTTTCCCAAGGCGATCTCCATCCCGCCGATGGTCCATGCGCGCGCACGCAGCAGGCTCGCGACGAGCAGCATGATCCAGGTAATCAGCCCCATATACGCGACGAGCGTCAGCGTCTTTGTCATTTTGGTCTCCAGCAGTTGGCGGCACGTGGCCGATGCATACATAAGCGTTAAACGAGGGAAGGATTCTTCCCAGTGGAAAGACGGCCGGCAAGGCCGCAGTCATCGTATCAAATATTCAATAGAGTTGCGCCGACATGGGATAGGCCCGTTTAACCGGCGCAACGAATCAGTACCCCGCCGCCCTACAGCGAGGGGTAGCAATCCACTATTGGACTAGGGGTTGAGCAGCGTCAAGCGTGTGCCCCAGTTAGTCAAGCTTACGCGCGTGCCGTTGCAATTGAATAGCGACGCGGGATCGGCGAATTCGGCCAGCGTGCAGCTTTGCCCGACATACTCCGACGCGATCCAGATATGGTCGCCGTCCAGCGCGGCTGCGCCATAATCGCCCCAGCGGCCGGCCGGTGTGCCGAACAGGTTGTATTCGCTAAAGCCGTCATCCGGCCCGCGGCCCTCCGCAATGACCCGGACCGTATCGCCGCGATGGCCATCCCGTTGATTGACGCGAATGTAAGCGGCGCTCGGGTAGTGGTCGGCGCCAACCAGGGTGAAGCCGATCACACCGCGGCCGTTGGGTAACGCGGCGATCGCCGGTCGGGTGACATTGTTGTTGGCGACAGCGATCTTGCCCTGTCTTTCAACGAAGGCGCTGACCTGGTTGCGCGACGCGGACGGGCGCAAGACATAGTAGGCGATGCCGGTCTGGTCCTTCTGGCCGACCGTCACCACGGTATCGAGCGCGCCAAAGAGGCGGCCGCCGGTGTAAAACACTTGCTGCATGCGCGAATCGTTGGGGTCCATCTGGCCCAGCGTCTCGATGGTTGCGGGCTGGACCGAGGTCAGGTAATTCCAGCAGCCGGCGCCGAAAGGCGTGGCCATGGCACGGTCGTTGATGCAGTCGGCCAGCGGGGTATTGCCCGGCTTCTGGGTGATGACGGGCGGGACGCCGTAGGGGTCGACGTTCACGACGTTGTGCACCATCGACACGGCCGGGTTCTTCGAGTTCAGTGACTTGGTATTGTTCAAGGCCCAAACGCGCAGACGATGGTCGTTGCCGGTGTCGGAAAATACGGCAACCGAGCTCAGCAGAAACTCGGTACCGCCATGATCGGTTTCCGCGTCACCCGACGGCGACACGGCCGGCCATACCGTGAATCCCGGATTGCCATCCAGCAAATAGTCGGCGGTGTCCAGTTGTACCAGGTTCACGCTGGTGCTGCCGGAAACCAGCGCTTTCTTTGAAATCGCATAGATTTGTGCACTGTTAAATCCGCCCGAGAAAGGGAATTCGTTGGTGGTCAGATAGATGCCGTTGGCGTCGGCGCCGATGTGCGGATAGTCGCCAAGACAAGGACAGTTCGGATGCACCGGCGATCCCTGGGTCCCGTCATTCTGTACCGGGATCTTGTAGACGGTCCAGCTGCCGAGCGGATTGGCACTCGAGCTGACGGCCAGATCGAGATGATTGCCGCCGGTCTCGCCGCCGGTCGCAGGGTCGGTATCGAGCGTCAGGACCGCATGAAACCAGCGCCGCACTTGCGGGTCGTAGTAGCAGACCGGATCGGTGATCGCCGGGCCGAACGTTCGTGGAACCGCGGCGCGGTCGATCGCCGCCGGATAGCCATAAAACGAGTTGAGCGCGATGTCGCCGGTGAGCGCGGTGCCGGACCGGTCGAATATTTTCATGACATCGTTAATCGATTCAAGCACGTAGCCATTGCCGGCGCACAAGGCTTGATCCGGCGGCTCGATCGAGAACTGATTGCCATTGTTGGCCAGTCGCGTGCTGCGGGAACTCTCGCCGTCAAAGCTCTTGACCAGATGGCCGTCCGGCTTGTTACGCCCGACCGAGTCGACCCATTCGCCTCGGCCCTGTTTTCGCGCAATGCTGCGGTTGGTCTTGAAGCCGCGCAGGCGCTGCAGTACCGCATGGGTGCTGAGCGTGCCGGTGGTTCCGGCGGCACTGGGGCCATCCTGCAAACCCGGCACATTGTCAAAGGCCGGCGAGAATTCGGGCATCGACAGGCCGTCGACTCCGAGCGTGGAGGCAGGAATTTGTGCCGAGCCGGCGCTCGGAATCTGGCGCGTGATGCTGGCGCCCCACGCTGCAGTGACGACCGAACAAGCGAGTGCCGCAGCAACCGCAAATCGACTGATCTTTTGAATCATTATTTCCTCCGCAAAATTGTATTGTGTATTGACACCAGCGTGCTGGCGACACACGAATCGAATGAACTGCCCTCTATTTTTGGCAAAAGGCATGAAAGCAACTTTTTTAAAGTTGCCGGGCGAGTATAGAAGAGAAGCAATCTTTAATGTTCGATTAACAATGAATTATTGATAATAATTGTGTCAAGCTGGTAAGACTGACAGGGTCTTGGCGGGGGATGGGAATTTATCGACGGCAGGAATTTTGCGGAGGGGCATGGCTGACTTGCAATCTTGCGGATTTAAACCGATGATGTTAAAAAACTAACTCATCAAGGCTCCTATGTTGCGCAAACTTTTTGTGGCGTTGTTTGTCACCATCATCCTGCTGGCCGCTTATTTGAGCTTGGCGCCGGTGCCGATCGAACCGGTGGTGTGGCATGCGCCCAAGGATGCCGGCTATGTCGGGCCGTATGCGGTCAACACACGCCTGGCCGATCTGTCGCAGGTTTCGCTCGGCGCCGACCTCGGCCCGGAACATGTGGCGCTCGGTCCCGACGGCAAGATTTATGCGGCGGTGGAATCCGGAAATATCCTGCGCCTGAATGCCGACGGCTCCGGGCGCGAGGTGTGGGCCAATACCGGCGGCCGGGTACTGGGTTTCGATTTCGATGCGCGCGGGCGGATAATCGCAGCCGACGCGTTGCGCGGCTTGCTGGCGGTCGAGGCGGGCGGCGGCCTGGGTGGGGCGCCGTTCGCCGACAAGAAGATTCAGGTCCTGACCGACACCGTCAGCGTCGATGGCAAGGACGATCCGATCCGCTATGCCGACGCGGTCGCGGTCGCCAAGGACGGGAGGATCTATTTTACCGATGCCTCGCGCCGCTTCGGGCCCAGGCAATGGGGCGGGACCTTCAACGCAAGTGTGCTGGACATCATCGAACATGCGGCGACAGGCCGCGTGCTGATGTACGATCCGGCGACGCAGAAAACGCAGGTCGTGATTGACGGCCTGTCGTTCGCCAACGGCCTCGCGCTGGCTGGCGACGAACGCGCGTTGTTCGTCGCGGAAACTGGCGAATACCGCGTCTGGAAGGTCGACGTCGATGCGCGCGGACTGTCGGCCAAGGCAGGTGCCGCAAGCGGTGCCAACGGCGTGAAGCAGGCGCGCATCCTGATTGCAAACCTGCCCGGCTATCCCGACAACCTGATGCGCGGGATGAATGGCCGCATCTGGCTCGGCCTGGCCAAGCCGCGCGGCGCCGCAGTCGACAATCTCGCGGACAAGCCTTTCTTGCGCAAGATGACGCTGCGGCTGCCGAAGTTCCTATGGCCGGTGCCGCCCGCCTACGGTCACGTGATCGGGTTCGATGAGGAAGGAAAGATCGTCGCGGATCTGCAGGATCCGAGCGGAAAATATCCGGAGACCACCGGCGTCGCCGAGACCGCCGATCGGCTCTATATCCAGAGCCTGCATGCGCACAGCCTGGGCTGGTTGCCGAAGGCCAGCGTCGCGCTGAAGTAACGGCTGCTCCGCAGAAAGGAGTCCGGACCGGCGGCAGCCGGAATGTTTCACGCCGCCGCTGCTTGCACGGCGAACGCTTGTACTAACTGACTCCACTAACTGACTCGGAACGGCTCGTCGCGATCTCGACGGTGCGATCGAGAACCTTAGGTAGAAATACCATCGCCGATGCATTCGTCAGTGATTGTTGTTGGTTCTGCCGCGCGGGTCCGGTAGCATAGCCTTACACTGGCCGCATGGGTCGCCTGCGCGATGCAGGCCGTTCAAATGCAGGGTCTGCGGTCTTGCCTGACACCACTGAATCACGGCCGGAGCTCAACAAGCTCTGCTGACAGCATGGAGGAATGTGCATGAGTATCCGTAACTTGCAGTCGCTATTCGGTCCGCGTTCAGTCGCGGTGATCGGCGCATCGTCGAAGCCGCATAGCGTCGGCGCCACCGTGCTGCAGAACTTGATCGACGCCAAATTCCAGGGCGAAATCCTGCCGGTCAACCCAAAATACGACACCCTTGCCGGCTACCCGGTCTACGGAAGAATTGCCGATCTGCCACAGGCGCCGGACCTTGCCGTCATTTGCACGCCGCCCGACACGATTCCGACCTTGATCGGCGAACTGGGTGCGCGCGGCACCAGAGCCGCGATCGTGCTGACCGCCGGACTGGGCTCGATGAGCGACAGCCATAGCATCAAGCAGGCGATGCTGACGGCCGCCAAGCCGACGCTGTTGCGCATCCTCGGGCCGAACTGCGTCGGCTTGCTGGTTCCGGCCATCGGGCTCAATGCCAGCTTCGCCCATACCGGCGCATTGCCCGGCAAGATCGCGTTCGTGTCGCAGTCGGGTGCGCTGGTGACCGGCGTACTGGACTGGGCCAAGACGCGCGGCATCGGATTTTCAAAATTCATTTCGCTGGGCGACAGCGCCGATATCGATTTCGGCGACTTGCTCGATTATCTGGCGAACGACGGCGACACCCGCGCCATCCTGCTGTACGTCGAAGACATCCACTTTGCACGCAAGTTCATGTCGGCCGCCCGTGCCGCCGCGCGCAGCAAGCCGGTGATCGTGCTCAAGGCAGGACGCGCGCCCGAGGGTGCGAAGGCGGCCGCATCGCATACCGGCGCGCTGGCCGGCTCGGACGATGTGTATGACGCGGCGATTCGCCGCGCCGGCATGTTGCGCGTGTATTCGACCGAAGAATTATTCGGCGCGGTCGAGACGCTGGCGCGCGTGCAGCCATTCAAGGGCGACCGCTTGACCATCATGACCAACGGCGGCGGGCCCGGCGTGATGGCGACCGATGCGCTGATTCTGGCCCAGGGCCGGCTGGCGCCGCTGCCGGCGGACACGCTGCGCAAGCTGAACGAAATCCTGCCCGCCACCTGGTCGGGCGCCAATCCAGTCGACATCATCGGTGATGCGCCGGTCGCGCGTTACCTGCAAACGCTCGAGGTCCTGCAGAAAAATCCGGAATCGGATGCAATCCTGTTCATCCACGCGCCGACCGCCATCGTTCCCAGCGCGGAGATCGCAACGGCGGTGGCCGCCGCCGTACAACCGGCAATGCGCAATATGCTGGCATGCTGGCTGGGCGGCGACGGGGTGGCGCAAGCGCGGCAGATTTTTTCGAGCGCCGGCATTCCGACTTACGACACGCCAGAGGAAGCCGTGCAAGGTTTCATGCAAATCGTCCAGTACCGGCGCAACCAGAATCTGTTGATGCAAGTGCCGCCCTCGGCCCCGGCCGGCTTCGTTCCGGATCGCGCTACGGCGAAGGCGCTGGTGTGCGCGGTACTGGACGACGGCCGCAGCATGCTGAGCGAATACGAATCGAAGACGCTGCTGGCCGCGTACGGCATCCCGGTCGTCGACACGCGCCGCGCCGAAACGGTCGAGGCGGCGCTCGCATGCGCGCAGCAAATCGGCTATCCGGTCGCACTCAAAATACTGTCGCCCGATATCAGTCACAAGTCCGATGTCGGCGGCGTCGCGCTCGACCTGGAAACCCCGCAAGCGCTGCAAGCCGCTGCCGATGGCATGCAGCGCCGATTGCACGAGCTGGTGCCGAACGCCCGATTGCAGGGCTACACGGTACAGGCGATGGCGCGCCGGCCGGGTGCGCACGAGCTGATCGTGGGCGTCAGCACCGACCCGATGTTCGGCCCGGTGATCCTGTTTGGGCAAGGCGGCACGGCGGTCGAAGTAACCGCCGATCATGCGATCGGTTTGCCCCCGCTCAACATGACGCTGGCGTGCGACATGATCGCGCGCACCAGGGTGGCGCGCCTGCTGGCCGGCTATCGCAATCGTCCGGCCGCGGATAGCGATGCGATATGCCGCACGTTGATCCAGATTTCGCATTTGGTCATCGATATCCCGGAGCTGATCGAGCTCGACATCAACCCGCTGCTCGCGGACGAGCGCGGCGTGATCGCGCTCGATGCCCGGGTGCTCGTCACGTCGGCGCTGGATGGCATAGAGCGGCTGGCGATTCGTCCGTATCCGGAGGAACTGGAGCAAACGGTTACATGGCAAGGCCAGACGGTGCTGCTGCGACCGATCAAGCCGGAAGATGCGCCGCAACATCTGGCCTTCTTCAACGCGCTCGATCCGGAAGACGTGCGCTACCGCATCTTCACCAGGATGCGCGAATTGCAGCCGGATCAACTGGCGCGCGTGACACAGATCGATTACGACCGTGAGATGGCATTCATCGCGACACGTGGGACGGCGCCCGGCGAATTCGAAACGCTGGGCGTGGTGCGCGGGATCACCGATCCGGACAATATTGCCGCCGAGTTCGCGATCATCGTGCGCTCCGACATCAAAGGGCAGGGGCTGGGCTATATCCTGCTCGACAAGCTGATCGCTTATTGCCGCCGGCGCGGCACGCGGCAAATCGTCGGCGAAGCGCTGGCGCATAATAAGGGTGTGCTTGACCTGGTGCGCCATTTCGATTTCAAGGTCGACCCGTCGGCCGACGACGCCGGCACCGTGATGTTGCGCCTGGATTTGTTTCCCGAGAATGCCAGTCCGGCGTCTGCCGATCATGCTTGAGCGCGCAGGCAAACCACAAGGCAATTCAAGAAGGAGACCAATGCGAAGGCCGATTCCATAACTTATCGGGCATGTCCCTTCGCTTCTCGCATGGCGTTTCGCCTGCGATCATTTGACATTACTCAACCCGCTCTTTCCGGTGGCGCCTAAGCTTGGTAGAGCGCCAGTGGCGCCTATGGAGGCATCGATCATGACCCGAACTGCAATCGTTACCGGTGGCACGCGCGGACTGGGCAAGGAAATTTCCATCGTGCTGAAGGAGCGGGGCTGCCAGGTGATCGCGGTGTATGGCAGCAACGTGGCAGCGGCACAAGCGTTTACCGACATGACGTCGATCCCGGCATTCCGATGGGATGTCGCCGACTTCGATGCATGCAAGGCCGGCCTCACCGAAGTCGAACATAAGTATGGAGCGATCGACATCCTGGTGAACAATGCCGGGATCACCAGCGATGCGGTCCTGCATCGCATGACTTCGGAGCAGTGGTGGCATGTGCTCAACACCAATCTCGGTTCGATGTTCAATATGTGCCGCAACCTGGTCGAAGGGATGCGTGAGCGCAGTTTCGGACGCATTGTCAACGTCAGCTCCATCAATGGCCAAAAAGGACAATTCGGGCAATCGAACTACGCCGCCGCCAAAGCCGGCATTCTCGGATTTACGCGCGCACTTGCGCTGGAGGGCGCGCGCAAGAATGTGACCGTGAATGCGATCGCGCCCGGCTATTGCAATACAGAGATGGTGGCCGCCGTCCCGCACGATGTCATGCAGTCGATCATCGCCGCGATACCGGTGGGGCGACTGGGCACGCCGGCAGATGTCGCCCGCATGGTCGCGTTTCTGGTCGACGATGCCGCGGGCTATATTACCGGCGCGACGTTCTCGGTGAACGGCGGCCAATACATGAGCTGACCGGCAAATAATGCGGATGGGTTCCAGCCATGATTCACGAGGAGCAAGTATCGAATATGTATAAACACATTCTGCTGCCGACCGACGGTTCTGCGCTATCCAGGCAGGCCATCCACAGTTGCATGCTGTTTGCGAAAAACACCGGCGCCACCATTACCGGCGTTCATGTCATCCCGGCGCTGCAGCCAGATCAGCTCGAAGCCTGGATGCATCACGACGCGCATTATGGCGAACGGCGGCAAGCCCTGTTCGAGCGATTCGCGGACGAATATCTGGCTTATATCGCGAATAGTGCGCAGGCCGAAGAAATCCCGTGCGCCTGCAAAGTATTGAAGGCGCCCGAGCCGTATCTCGCCATCGTGAAGGCCGCTGAACAAGCGAGGTGCGATCTGATCTATATGGCCTCGCATGGCTGGAAGGGAGATAGCGCCCAGTTGCTCGGAAGCGAGACGCTCAAGGTCCTGATGCACAGCAAGATACCGGTTCTGGTTCATAAGCCGGTCCCCGGCAATCGTCGATAACGCCGGCCCGCCGTGACCTAAGGCGCGCGCAGCAGGAGCGGATCGCGCAGCTTGATGATGTGGCGCACGTCATCGCTATCGATTACTTCCAGACTCGTCAATCGATTCACTTCCTGTCTCTTATACA
>DHXL01000258.1:0-330 GCA_002415335.1 Oxalobacteraceae bacterium UBA5157 | reverse complement strand
CTCGTCAATCGATTCACTTCCTGGTCGACAAAGACTTCTTTCGGCTTGTGGATCAGATGGCCAATTCCCTCCAGCAAGACCTCGATCGTATCGCTGCGCGGTTCATAGACGAGGCCGAACATAGGCACCCATTCGGCCTCGATCTGGCTGCCCATCGCCAGCGAATCAACCTCGATCTCGGCACATTTTCCATTGAGCACTTTCGACACATTATCGAAGTACGCATGCCAAGCCGGTTTCTCAAGCTTCACGGAGGCCATTTTTCCATCTCCTCAATTTGCGAAAAAGTACCCGCCGCAGCGGGTATGAAGAAAAAGTCAGAGCAACATA
>DHXL01000177.1 GCA_002415335.1 Oxalobacteraceae bacterium UBA5157 | reverse complement strand
TCGAAAAACGGTGGGGTGCGACCGGCACAGTGCAAGGAACAGCGAGTACGAAAAGACCGTTCACCCTTAGCCAGCTATTTAGCGAACCCGAAGCACGTCGTCGCACGCTACTTACCTTTATCTTATCTGTAGTGACAACGGTTGGCTGGTGGGCGATCTCTAGTTGGCTGCCGAGTTACACCGTGACGATTGCAAAGGCGCAAGGAATTGCCGACGCTGTTGCATGGGGTTCAAAAATCACTATTTATTACACCGTTGGTGCCATCGTCGCTTACATGGTGGCGGGTTTCATAGTGGATGCAATCGGTCGCCGCCGATTTCTTTTCCTCACCTTTCTGGGCTCATTCATCACGACCTACATCACGTACGCACTGACTACGACGGTACAAGGGATGTCCGTGATTGCACCAATTAATGGGTTTTTTACGCTCGGCTGTGCTTACGTGTGGATGGCAATTTATCCCGCCGAACTTTTTACCTCGACCGTGCGCTCGACGGCAGTCAGCTTTGTGTTTAACGCGGCGCGCATGGTCGCTTGGGTGTTTCCGATTATTGCAGGCTCAATGATCAAATCCTTTGGTGGTGTGGCCAATGCGGCTCTGACGCTCAGCCTGGTGTATCTGCTTGGTCTGGTGGTGCCATGGTTTTTGCCGGAAACGACCGGACGCGGCATGCCCGATTGACGTACGGCGCTTTCCGGCCGGAGACGGTCCAAAAATTCCAGCTTGGAAAGCGCTGTTTGTAACGTTGCGCATTAATCAGCGTGCCGCGCCTTTTCGTGCGAGGTCGGCACGCCATAGAAACAAGCCGGCGACTGCTTTTCTGTGTTTTGGAATCCGAATGAAAGCGCGAACACTTCATGAGAGGCTGCGGCATAGGCATGCCGTTCACGAAGATGAACACGGTACCGCTTTAATCTATTCAACCGCCGTCTGGTAAATGCCGTGACAAGTTCACAGGCATTCGACGGCATGCGACTCCAACAGCCTTTCCTGAGAGAGCACCAATGGATTCCTTTACCACCCTGCGAGGCCTCGTGGTGCCCCTGGATCGCGCCAATGTCGATACAGACGCCATTATTCCAAAACAGTTCTTGAAACGTGTGACACGGAATGGCTTCGGACAAAACCTGTTTGACGAATTGCGTTATCTCAACGTCGGCGAACCGGATATGGATTGTTCGGTCCGTCCGGTAAATCCAGACTTTGTGCTAAACCAGGCGCGCTACCAAGGTGCCCAGATTTTGCTGGCGCGTGACAATTTTGGTTGTGGCTCGTCACGCGAACATGCCCCATGGGCACTGCTGGAGTTTGGCATACGCGTTATTGTTGCACCGAGTTTTGCCGATATTTTTTATAACAACTGTTTCAAGAACGGCCTGTTACCGATTTGCCTATCCGCTTCCGAAGTGGATCAATTGTTTGAGGATGTCGTCAATACCGTCTCCTATCGGCTTGATATTGATTTGAAAAAACAACAGATTTTCACGCCTAACGGAAAGGCTGTTTCCTTCGATGTCGACGCTTCGCGCAAGGACCACCTTTTGAACGGTCTCGATGACATCAGTCTCTCGATGCAGCATGCCGACAAGATCAGGTGCCATGAAGAGATGCTACGGCAAACTGCGCCGTGGCTTTTGAACGAGGCATGAGCCAGACCACAGGTAAATATGGTGACCTACAGCATGACCCGAACTAACTCAGATACACATTGACGATGCCCGATATCGAATTTCAATTCCCGATTCTGACCGGAGATTGTCACGGACCGGTTACGAATCCACATAGCTTCTTGGCCATGTAAGAACTAGCCCATATGTCGCAATCAATCAAACCTGTCGGCCACGCTCTCAAAAATTTGCCTTGCGATTGCATGTCATGCGACGTCATTAGCAGGAAGCACCACCATGTTGCAGAACCCTTGTAGTCATGGTTCATCGTTTCCGCTCGTCCTTCATGAGCGCCATTCCTGGTTGGGTACCGTCAAGCTTCGTCTGCATCGTGATGCGCACCATGTCCGCCACGTCGATACGCAGCTTGCCGCCGCCGTGCCAGCATGCTGCCTGAACCTGGCCGACGCCAAACTGGCGCGCGATCGTGAGTACTTCATAAGAAGGTTAGCGGCATGAAACTTGATCCGTTGTCCCTCCGCCTGTTTGTCAGCGTCGTGGAGGAAGGCACGATTGCCGCAGCGGCGACGCGGGAGCATATTGCCGCCGCTGCCGTCAGCAAGCGTCTCAGCGAGCTGGAAGACCAGCTTAATACGCAACTGCTCACGCGCAGCAACAAGGGCATTGTCGTGACGGCGGCCGGCGTCGCGCTATTAGATTTGGCGCGTGGCGTCCTCAATGATCTGGACAATATTGTGTCGCAGATGCACGATTTTTCAAGCGGCACACGCGGCTCGGTTCGTGTGCTGGCCAATATTTCGGCGATCACACAGTTCATGCCGGCCGCGCTGAAGTCTTTCCTTGCGAAACATCCGCAAGTGCAGGTAAATCTGCAAGAGAAGGTGAGTTCCGCCGTTATTCGTGGCGTTGCCGAGAATATCGCCGACATCGGTATCTTTACCCAGGTTCCCTATGGCGACAATCTGGAGGTTCATCGATTTCGGACCGATGAGCTCGTTCTGATTGTTCCCGCCGATCATCCTCTGTCAAATCGGAGTTCAGTCTCCTTTGCAGAAACGCTTGATTTTGAATTCGTTGGACTGCATGTCGGTAGCAGCTTGAATTTCCAGATGGTCAAGGCAGCAAGTGAATTGGGGCGCTTGCTGAAATTGCGAATTCAGGTCACCAGCTACGATGCACAGTGTCTTATGGTGGAGGCGGGCCTCGGCATCGGCCTTCTGCCTAAAATTAGCGTTGAAACCTATGACGCTTTGGCGATCAAGGCGGTCGGCCTGGATGAGCCTTGGGCTCATCGGCAACTGGATATCTGTGTCCGGTCCTATGACTCCTTGTCCGTAGCGGCGAAGCTGCTGTTCGATCATTTTCAAAGCAACAAATAGGTATCTCAAAACGTGCCATCGCGCTCCGCGATGGTAGTCTCGCAAACCATTCCTTTACGGTTGAAAGCCATATATTCATCATTGAATCGGTCTCGATGGGTTGTCGTTCGCTGGAATAGGCAAGCGGACTGTCTCCCGCATCGGAATCTGAAGCTAGCCAACACTTATTTACGCGGCATGCACCGAAGTGCCGTTTAGCGGAACATTGCATGGAAAAAAAGATGAAACTGCCGAAAATTGCACGGATCACCGAGGTTGGTCCGAGGGACGGGCTTCAGAACGAATCTCGGAACCTCGCAACTGCGGACAAAATTGTCTTGATCCGGCAGCTGGCTGCGGCCGGATGCAAAGAAAT
>DHXL01000064.1:19106-20571 GCA_002415335.1 Oxalobacteraceae bacterium UBA5157 | reverse complement strand
CCCAACCCCAACGCGTTGACCGGGCTCGCGCAACCGGGCAAGTTCGGCGGCGACGGGTCGCACCTGAACCTGCACAAGACGTTCTGCATTCCGCACGGCGGCGGCGGCCCGGGCGTCGGACCGATCGGCGTGAAATCGCATCTGGTACCGTTCCTACCGGGACACCGTGCGCTGGAAAAGCACACCGGAGCCGTATGCGCCGCACCCTGGGGCAGCGCCAGCGTGCTGCCGATCAGCTGGACCTACATCAAGCTGATGGGCCGGCAGGGATTGAAAGAAGCGAGCGAGGTCGCGATCCTCAACGCCAACTACATCGCCAACCGGCTGGCGCCGCATTATCCGATCTTGTACGCCGGCGCAGGCGGCATCGTCGCGCACGAATGCATCGTCGATTTGCGTCCACTGAAGGACCAGACCGGCGTCACCGTGGACGATGTGGCCAAACGCCTGATGGACTTCGGTTTCCATGCGCCGACCATGTCGTTCCCGGTGCCGGGCACCTTGATGATCGAGCCGACCGAGAGCGAATCGAAGGAAGAACTCGACCGCTTCTGCGATGCGCTGATCGCGATACGCGAAGAGATTCGCGCGGTGGAGAGCGGCACCATCACCGCCGAGCAAACCGCACTGCGCCATGCGCCGCATACTGCGCTCGATCTGGTAGGCGAATGGGATCGCAAGTACTCGCGCGAGCAGGCGGTGTTCCCGGTCGCATCACTCAAGGACGGCAGCAAATATTGGCCGCCGGTCGGGCGCGTCGATAACGTCTATGGCGACCGCAACCTGGTGTGCGCGTGCCCGCCACTGTCGGATTACGAATAAGATTTTCGGACCCGCGCGGGTTGGCCGGATTGGTCGGGTCGCATGCCGCGGCTGCACTGCGGTTGCGACCCTCCCGCGTGTCTTCCAGCATGATTTAATCAAAGGAACCTAGCTCCATGGATACCACCGCACAAACCCTGTCGCGCACCGCGCTCTACAACCTGCACGTGGAGCTCGGCGCGCGGATCGTGCCATTCGCCGGCTACGAGATGCCGGTGCAGTATCCGGCCGGCGTGCTGAAGGAGCACAACCATACGCGCGCGCAAGCCGGCCTGTTCGACGTCTCGCATATGGGTCAGGTGCGCCTGTCGGACGCCGGCGCAGCGGAAGCGCTGGAATCGCTGGTGCCGATCGATGTCATCGACCTGCCCGTCAACTTCCAGCGCTACGCGATGTTCACCAACGAACAGGGCGGCATCCTGGACGACCTGATGGTATCCAACGGTGGCGACCACCTGTTTGTCGTGGTCAATGCGGCCTGCAAACAGCAAGACATCGCGCACATGCGCCAGCATTTGTCGGGCCGCTGCCAAGTGGAGGAACTGGCCGACCGCGCGCTGCTGGCGTTGCAAGGACCGGCCGCAGCAGCCGTGATGGCGCGCCTGGCACCGGAAACAGCCAAGATGATTTTCATGCAAAGCGG
>DHXL01000064.1:18667-18978 GCA_002415335.1 Oxalobacteraceae bacterium UBA5157 | reverse complement strand
GAGGACGGCTTCGAGATCTCGGTGCCGAACGACAAAGCTGAAGAACTGGCGCGCCTGTTGCTGGCGCAGCCGGAAGTCGCGCCGATCGGCCTCGGTGCGCGCGATTCGCTGCGCCTCGAAGCTGGCCTGTGCCTGTATGGCCACGACATGGATACCAACACGACGCCGGTGGAAGCGAGTCTCGCGTGGGCGCTGTCGAAGGCACGCCGCGCCGATGGCGCGCGTCCCGGCGGCTATCCGGGTGCCGACATCGTCCTGCGCCAGTTGGCCGAAGGCGCGACCCGCAAGCGCGTCGGCCTGGTGGTCAAGGA
>DHXL01000064.1:0-18466 GCA_002415335.1 Oxalobacteraceae bacterium UBA5157 | reverse complement strand
GCCATCGTGCGCGGCAAGCCGGTGCCGGTCGAAGTCGCCAAGACCCCGTTCACGCCGCAACGCTACTGTCGCGGCTGATCATGAGCGAACCGAAACTGAACACGGATAAGCCGCCCGCACAACGCCCAGTGCAGGCCGGCGAGAAGCTGCGCGGCGCCGAAAAGATGGCGCGCATCCCGGTCAAGGTGATCCCGACCGAGCCGTCGCAGACCCTGCGCAAACCAACCTGGATACGCGCGCAATTCACCGGCACGAAAGAAGTACTGCGCCTGAAATCGGTATTGCGCGAAAACGGTTTGCATACCGTGTGCGAGGAAGCGAACTGCCCGAACCTCGGTGAATGTTTCAAGAGCGGCACCGCGACCTTCATGATCATGGGCGACATCTGCACCCGGCGCTGTCCGTTCTGCGACGTCGGCCACGGCCGCCCCAATCCGCTCGATGCGGAAGAGCCGGCCAAGCTGGCCGCGACGGTCAAGGCGATGGGATTAAAGTATGTAGTGATCACGTCGGTCGATCGCGACGACTTGCGCGATGGCGGCGCGGCACATTTCGTCGCCTGCATCGAACAGACGCGCAGCCTGAATCCCGGCATCACGATCGAGATCCTGACGCCGGATTTTCGTGGCCGCGTCGATGCCGCACTGGCGATCATGGAGCAGGCGCCACCCGATGTTTTCAATCACAACCTGGAAACGATTCCGCGCCTCTACCGCCAAGCGCGTCCCGGCGCCGATTACGACAACTCGCTCAAGCTGCTGCAGCGTTTCAAAGAGCGCCATCCGAGCGTGCCGACCAAGTCGGGGCTGATGCTGGGCCTGGGCGAAACGATCGAGGAAATCGAAGCAGTCATGCGCGACATGCGCGCGCACGGCATCGAGATGCTGACGCTCGGTCAATACCTCCAGCCGAGCCCGCATCACCTCGCGGTGCAACGTTACGCGACGCCAGCAGAGTTCGATGCGTTACGCATGGCGGGCGAAAGAATGGGATTCACCCATGTCGCGTCGGGCCCGATGGTGCGCTCTTCGTACCATGCCGATTTGCAGGCGAAAGGCGCGTTAGCGCTGCCGTGAGGGGTCTCGGAGTGAATGAGGCCCGGAGCCGAGAAAAATGCGGTGCCAGTCCGAACTGATCGCCAACGCGTCGGTGCTAACCGATTCTGTCTTGTTGCGGCATTAGCTCCGCACAATTCCAGCACTGCTCAAAGCCGCCTTCAATCAGTTCACCACAAACGCACTGCCAGCGATGCTGCGGCACGTGTTGCAAGTCGTGCAGCAATTCACGCGCCCTGAACTCTTGCGCGGGGTGATGGACCCAGACCTCGGGCAGACACTGATCCGGGGGCAATTCACCGGACACACCGCTCAGATACTGGCGCTGCACGCTGGCGGTAATGCCTTCAAAAATCAGTGCATCGACCCATAATGTCGCGATGGCCAGATTCGGGGCTTGGGTAAGGCGGAACATAGTGCTCAAGCATACGCTGCTTTGTACCGTTGCAACCCGCCACTTCCTTCCAGCAAAGGATATAGAGTAAATTTTTTTCAACCGTACAGACTGTGATGACTTGATGCCAACTCAAGCGCGGGCGAAAGGTCTCGTTACGGCCTGCCGTAGTTCATCGGCATGAACTGCAACCGCTCCCAAGGGAAACCATTCAAGATCGCGTAAGAAGGCTTGCCACCAAACAGCGCGATATAGGGGTCGACTTGGCCCAGCGCCGTGTAGGATTTGGGGTTCTGCGCCCGAATCGAGAGTGCGCCGGCCTTGTCCCACACGACAAAGCCGTATTTCTGCGCCGCTTTTGCGATGATCTTGCCGACAGAAGTCATCGCGAGCGCGTCGACGTTGACCGCAGGGTCAAGACGGAAGCGCAGCCCCTCTGGAATGCGATTCGGGGCGAGCGTGGGATTCGATCCATCGGACCGATTTGCCGGCCATGAGAACACGGTGGACGCCTCCGTTTCGACCAGGGAAATACCGATCGCATGGCGAATTTCGCCGCGGCTCAATTCTTCCGCTGTGACTTGGCCGCCGAGAAACGGAAGTCCCGTCGCAGTCGCGCCGTAGGGATTGGTCCAGATGCCGTCGCCGGTGTTCGTGTTTTGCATCCTGCCGCCCCAGCATGCTTGCCACTGCCCCGCTACGTTGCTAGCCGCCCAAAACTCCCACATCGTGTCGGTCGACGGCTGATAAATTGTCATCTCTGCATCGGTGCCATTGGCGGGCACCGCGTAAGAGGGGATCGGCACGGCCGCCCATTGAGCCTCTAACGCCGTTTCAGGATAGGTTTTGTGTTGGCAGTTGGAATACGCCACCTTGATGGTCGGTGTGTTGGCATCCGCGATAAATACGGGGCTGGCGTAGGCCGAAGTGTTGATGTTGATCGTTCCGTAATAGGCCTGCTTCTGTCGTAGAAAATCGGCGACGAAACCGGCCGAGTTGACGTGCAGCGGCGCATTGGCAGGAATCTCGGCATACCAAAAACTGGCGGGTGCAAACACGCTGTCCGTGAGCACGGATGCCGCCGACTCTGTCGTGACGGCGAGCGAGGTAAGTGGCGATGCCGCGGCGGACGTCGCTGCCGCGGAAGGCGCTGCGGCCGCTGTCAGCACCGCCGGACTCTGCGAATTGTAGGATGACGATAGTGTTTGATTTTGGACACCTTCGTCCTGCCCGCCTCCTCCGCAGCCAACGAATCCGATGGAGCATAGCAAACCGGTGAGCACCATCGGTATGAATCGAGCGCGGCGCGAAGTGCCGTTTAAAAGTACCTCTCGCTCTGATATCAGTTTGGCATTCATATATCCCCGCAGAACATTTCCACGTGGAAATACTATTCCTTTTGTGTCCTCATCCCCCGTCAATTGTGAAATATGTTCTTCTTGCGCAACAAGCCTTGTCAGATTCGAACCTAGCCGGATGCTACGCGAACGTGGGTGAATTCCGCGGACCATGCAGACGTCATTTCCATCGATCTGGGTGTCGATCCGCGGGCCGGGAAATTGGAACTCGTGGCAATCCGCGGTATTACCGGATAAGCCTCCCCGCGACTGGCGCACCGACCGGCGCGGCATCGTCAGCGATCATCTATCTGTTCATGACGGAAGACGCGCTCGACAAATTCCGCGCTAGCGACGAGTGGACAGCGGGAGCCGGCGCAGTGATGCCGAAGGTTACGAGCGAGGGCGGCATCGATCTCCGCACTACGAGCGGACCGATACTGACTTTCGTACTGAACGGCAACAATTCAGTGGCAAACCGTCCCTTGCAAGGCGCGCGGATAGCGCCACCTTCCTCTTGATGGTTCTTCACCGCTAGAGATTTGCTAACGAGGCCGGATTGGCAGACTGAAGAAAGAAGAGTGCCAATCCGCTCCTTCAACGCCTACCAGGCAAAAACAACGTGCTCCGGCTTGTGTGCTGCAATCGATAGATGCCGTGTTCGTGCCTTACCATTTTCCATGGCGATCACCGTGTACCGACCGGACAGAAGTTTGGCGAACAGGAATGGCCCTTCGGAGATCGTCTTCAAGGCGGTCTTGCCAGTGCGGTCCTTGATTGTCACGTCGACGTTTGCCAGATATTGATCTTTTGGCTTGGCATGTTCAACGAATTCGAGGGCAAGCGGATACCTCGATTCTTCGTGCTTCATCGCGGTAGCCTCATCCTGGCCGATTCCACCGGTCAGATAGATCACCGGGCCTTGCACTTTTTCATGCGGAAGATCGGCCGCGTTCATGCTTCGTGCGGAGCCTGTCGCGAACATGCTTGCAGCGGTCAACGTGGTCATGAGAGAAAGTTTGACGTGTTTCATTTCGAATTCTCCTAACGTATCAGCAATTATCAGAGTTAAATCCGAGACGACGAACGGCGTAGGCTCGGGTCGCCGAAAAATGGGCGATTGAGTCGCCGCCACCGTAGTCTGATAATAGGAAAGGAAACTTAGGCCTGGCTTAAGGCCGCAGGTCTTGCCAGGGCCAAGTCGATGTTAGCGGCCGATGTTTGCCGGCAGCAGTAAAGCCGGAAGGAAACACCATTGGGGACGTTGCCGCATTATCTCTAGGAGCGACTTTTTTTGAAGGAGTATCGACATGGAAAACAAGCAGGTCTGGCACGAATTTACGGTCGAACTGGAACGCAGGTTCGGCGAACTTGAACGATGGGCGCTACAGCACTGGCCGGACCAGGATCGCCCGCTGTCGACCTCGGATTTCTCGCCGCTTCGCTACGAATTGAGTCTGATCAGCAACAGACTGAAGAACGAAGACCAGCGCGGCCCGGAACCGTCTGAAGGCGGCCCGCAATATATCAACATGAACCCGGAGCCATGGCCGTGAGGCAGGCCGCACCACCCGCTTGCTTCGGCTGTCGGTGGCATTGTCGCCAGAGCGCGATCAGGCGGCAACGTTGCGGCCCGCCAGCACGACCTGATTGCGGCCTTGACCCTTGGCTCTGTACATGGCCTTGTCCGCCATGCGTCCCAGCATTTCAGGCGTCTGCGCCTCGTCCGGAACCACCACCACCACTCCGACGCTGATCGTCACACATCCCAGCGGCGAGCGCTCGTGAGGCAGCTGCATGGCTTCGAGTGAGGTACGGATCGATTCGGCCAAGGCCAGCGCGGTCGCGACATCGGTGTCGGCGGCGATCAGCACGAATTCCTCGCCGCCGTAACGCGCCACCAAGTCGCTGGCACGGCGCGAGTGTACTTGCAGCAGGTTCGCGACACGGCGCAGGCAGGCATCGCCTTCCTGATGGCCATAGAAGTCGTTGTAGTCTTTGAAGAAGTCCACGTCCACCATCATCAGCGCGAGTGGCGTCTGTGTCCGTACGGCACGATTGAGCTCGCTCAGCAGCGTCTCGTCGAAATGACGCCGGTTGGCGATGCCGGTCAGGCCGTCGGTCAGGCTCAGCGCTTTCAGCTTGCTGTTGGCTTCTGCCAGATCACGGGTTCGTTCGTTGACGCGGTCTTCAAGCTGCGCATTGTGACGATCAATCTTGTTCGCCATTTCGTTGAACTCTTGGGTTAGCACGGTTAGTTCGTCGTTGCCCTCTGGCTGCATCCGGTTCCGGTAGTTACCACTCTTGGTTTCGCGCATCGTGTGCACCAGCTTTTCCAGCGGCGATGAGATGCTGCGCGCAATGATCGCAGCCAGTGCAATCGAAGTGAGGAAGCACAGCAAGCCGATCCAGACGATCTTGTCGCGTACCGACAGCGCTTCGGTCGTCAGCTTGTCGAAGGGTATCGTGCTGACGACGAGCCATGTGGTGCCAGGAATTCGCGAATACGCCGCCAGATAATGGTCCGACGACTTGCCGCTGTAAGAGACAAAGCCAACCGGCTGCGCGCGCGGCATGCTGTGCTTGATTTCCTGCAGCAGCGCAAGCTCGAAAACACTGCCGTCGCCGGCCGTCGCGGGTTCGGACCTCTTCACGATCACCTTGCCGTCCATGCCGTCGAGGACGAAAATGTCGGTGCCGCTGCCCAGATTCACGTCGTCGAAGATGGTGGAAAAATGGGACGGCTGGATTCCGAGAAATAGCGTCCCAACCAGCTTGTTATTGGCTTTACTGTATATCCTGCGCAGCATCACCATGCTCCGTTGTCCAACCGAATCGTCGTATGTGCCCCAGTAAGGCCGCCCGCGCATGTTCGGCGCGCGCTCGACGGCATGCACGATACCGCTCCCCAGCTCCGAGAATACCTGGGCGTCCACGATCTTGTTGTCTTTGTCGAGGAAGTATTTCTGGTTGATGAAGTCGAAGGATCCGTAGTATTCCAGCAGCACCCGTGTCAGGTCGGCGCGCGCCGCAGCCTGATCCATTTCATTGTCGCTATCGCACTTGGCAAACGCGGTCTGGACCCGATCCGACAATACCAGGGGTTCGCTCTCGGCCTCAATCCTTGCCATTTGGAGCCGGACGTTTTTCGACACCTGCTTGACGACTTCAGTCGAAAAGATCCGCATCCGCTCCTTGATCGCGTTGCTCGATTCGACATAGGAAATGTAGCCCGAGATGATCAGCGGCAGCAGCGACAGCAGCACGAAGGAGCCGATCAGCCGATGGCGGATCGCGATCCTGCGCAGCAGATGCAAGGAGCAAGGACAAATTTTCCAGGCGAATTCTCATGGCCGATCGCGCGCTACTTGTAATTCTTCGTTGCTTCGTCCTTGATCGACGCGTCCAAGCTCTTCGCGGCTTGCCGCGGGCTCACCTTTCCAAACAACACGTCCTGAATCAGCGGATGCAACATCTCGATCGTATTCGCCGGCAGGAAGGAATAGTACGGGCTGCCGGCGACGGGATACTTGCTGGCAGCGTCGATGTACGCGACGATCTGCGGATCGCTCACCGTGGCGCCCTGCACGACCTTGAATGGCGAAATATTATGGCGCTTGTTTTGCTGGATCAGAAAACCCTTTCCCAGCAGGAACTCAAGAAACCGCACGGCGGCACGCTTGTTCGGGGTTTCGCATACCGCAAAACCGGTCTCGCTACCGATCACGGGCACCACGGCTTTGCCCGGCGCATTCCATGGCGGCATGAATACGCCGGTGTGGAAGCCCTTGCCGTTCATTAGCAAACCGGCCGCCCAGGTGCCTTGAAACGCCATCGCCGTCTTGCCATCCGTGAATAGTCTGATTCCTTCATCGTAGTTGGTCTTCATGTAGCCTGGTTGCACATAGCCGCGCCTTGCGATCAGTTTGATCTTGGCAAAAATGTCGGCCACCTCGGGCGTATTCAGGTCAAGGCTGCCGTCGGCGATCTTCGATTTCCAGTCCGGGTTATGAGCAACCACATTATTCGCAAAGCCGAAACTGAATGGCCCGTTGGCGAGGGTGTTGGGGAAGCCACCATTCCACATGATCGGGATGAATCCGGCCTTCTTGAGTTTCTCGCAGACGGCCAGGAATTCACGGAAATTGGTCGGCAGCACGCGTATACCGGCCTGCTCGAACATGCTCTTGTTGTAGTAGATCAGCGTCGCGGCAACACCGCCGCCGACGCCGAAATGCTTGTTGTGACGCGTGGTCCAGTCATCCTTGAGGCTGGTCAGCATGTTTCCCCATGCCACCGTGTCGCTTAGATCCACCAAGACGCGCTGGTCGGCCAGTTCGGCGGCATAAGGATTCGGATTGACCGACATCAGGTCCGGCAGGTTGTGCGATGCGAGCCGCGGCTTGATGTTCTCTTCGACTGAATTGCCGATCATGAATTGCACGTTGACGCGGATATCCGGATTGAGTTTGGTGAACTCGGCCGCGATCCGATGCATTTCCTCGGGCCAGTCCGGAGCCCAGACCAAGGCCGTGATCGTCGTCTGGGGCGCCGCATGGGCGGCAGTCAGCGTGCTGTTCTCCGGCTTGCAGGCAACGAGAGAGCACATGCAAACGAGCCAGGCCAGCGAGCGGGTAAATTGACTGATTTTGTCCTTACCCACAAAATTCCTTGAGACATGCAAAGTTGCCGGCAATCGCGCGAAATTGAGCTACGTTTTGAATCTTATCATGACCATCGGACCTGCCTCGCGGAAAAAAATGCGGCCATCGAGGCGGACCGGCCGGACGGATTGAACCGGCGGCGGAGCGAACAAAACAGGTAGATTTCCCTCAAACAAGGCTCGAGGAAAACACGATGCCGCTCATGATCAGGGCGAACGCCGCCATATGATAAAGATGCGGCATTTCTCCGAGAAACGCCGAGGACATCAGTGCCGCAAAGAGCGGCGTCAGGTTGTTGAAGAACCCTGCAACAGCCGGTCCTGCGCGTTGCACTCCCGCGCCCCAGCAACGGAAGGCGATAATTGCCGGCCCGACCGCGACATACAGCAATGCCGCCGCCAATGGCCAGCTCCAGACGATATGCTGGTCACTTATTTCCCATTCGGTGGCTGCGAACACGCTGGACCACATGACGCCGAACACGACCTGGGCCAGCAAAAAGGCCGCCCAGTCGCTGCGAATGTCCTTCGGTTCTCTCGGCTGCGTCAACAACCAGCTGTAAAAGGACCAAGCGATGGTCGCGGCGATCATGAACAGATCGCCCGGGACCAGATGCAGCGCCAGCAGCAGGCGCCATTCGCCGCGACTGAGTACCACCAACACGCCCGCGATCGACAGGACGGCCCCGATCACCTGCTTGCGCGCGACCTTCGCACCGAAGAACAGTCCCCCGATCAGCAGCATCCAGACCGGCATGCTGGCCGCGACCAAGGTCACGTTAATCGGAGTCGAGCTCTGTAACGCAAGATACTGCAGCGAATTGTAAAGGCCTACCCCGAGCAGCCCGAGCAAGGCGAAGCGCCGCCAGCAGCGCCATAAGCCTCTACCGGGGCGCAATATCGAACCCGCCAGCGGCAGCAGGATGGCCAGCGCAATGACCCATCGCAGCAGGTTCAAGGTCATCGGCGGCACCGCCGCATGCACCATGCGGCCGACGATCGCATTGCCGGCCCACAGCAGCGGAGGCACGGTCAGCAACAAGGCGGTCGGGAAAGTTATTCTGGGGTGCATAAGGTGTCCGCAAGTCGCGCACTGAGCGGGGGAAGGGCATCAGCCGCAACACATTTTGCTAGCATGCGGCGAGTCCTGTCTTTTCGTATGGGAACTGTCTGTTCGGTTGCGTCATGTCCATAAAAACCCTTATTGAATCAAGCGCGCCAGGGCGCCCGTCCCGGTTGGCCGCAGAAAGCGAAGGATGGAGGCCTTCGTCTAAAGGCTGGCATGCACCGAGCGATATTTTGCACGTATTATGTCTGATGCTGGCTTGGTGTCGATGGTTGCCGCGGACAAAATGGCATGCGCATCCATTTTTCCGGCCCGGCTCCGTCAGATGTTACCCGTCTCTTACTGTGTGAGGAAACCCATGAACGCACCGATATCTCTATTGGAACAGGTCCAGATACCAGCAGAGCTCCAACAATGTTTTAACGCTCAGCGGGCAGCCTACCTCGACCGCCCCGAACCAGGCTACGCGGAACGCCTGGCCGACCTCAAGTCGCTGGCGCGCCTGCTTAAGGAAAATCGCGAGCAGCTGGTGACCGCCATCAATCTGGACTATGGCAATCGCTCGGAGTTCGAAACGCTGTTCGCGGAATTCTTCGTCGTACTGGAAACCATCAACGATACGGCCAAGCACTTGAAAAAGTGGATGAGGCCGCAGAAGCGCAAGATCGATTTCATGATGTACCCGGGCGCGCGCAACCGCGTGATCCCGCAACCGCTGGGCGTCGTCGGCGTCATCGTGCCGTGGAACTTCCCGCTCAATCTGTCGTTTGCCCCGCTCGCCGCGATTATTGCGGCCGGCAATCGAGCGATGGTCAAGATGTCGGAAAATTCCGGCCACCTGGCGGCCTTGCTGATGCAGATCAGCCCCAAGTACTTCCCGGAAGATAAACTCAAATTCTTCGATGATCAGGGCCGAGGACCGGCGTTTTCATCGATCCCGTTCGATCATCTACTGTTTACCGGCTCGGGAACGACCGGCCGGGCGGTGATGGCAAATGCCGCACGCAACCTGACGCCAGTGACCCTCGAGCTTGGCGGCAAGGCCCCCGCGATCGTCGGCCCCGATTTCCCGATCAAGGCGGCCGCCGAACGCATCATGTGGGTCAAGATGTTCAACGCAGGACAGATCTGCACCAACGTCGACTACGTGTTCCTGCCGGAAGGTGCGGCGGCCGAATTTGCCGAGCATTGCAAGCGCCTGTTTGCCGAACGCTTCCCCGACATCAATGGCCCCGACTACACCTCGATTATCGACGGCCGTTCATTCGCACGTTTGCAGGCCGCGCTCGCGGACGCGCGAGACAAGGGCGCGACGCTGGTCAATCTGGCCGGGACGCAGACGCCGAATGCCGCTCTGCGCAAATTCGCGCCGCATCTCGTATTGAACCCGACCGAAGAGATGCAGGTCATGCAGCGCGAGATCTTCGGCCCGATCCTGCCGGTCCGCACCTACCGCGACAAGCAAGAGGTGGCCGACTATATCAACAGCCACGACCGGCCGCTCGCGATCTACCCGTTCACGCGCGACCGCGCTCTGCAGGATTTCTACATATCGCGCGTGATGTCGGGCGGAGTATCGGTCAATGAAGCGCTGCTGCATGTCGGCCAGCACGACCTGCCGTTCGGCGGCGTCGGCGCCAGCGGCATGGGGCATTACCACGCGCGTGAGGGCTTCATCACGTTCTCGAAGCTGCGCCCGGTGTTCTACCAGGGGCCGGTCTCGGCGATCCAGATGCTGTTCCAGCCGCCGTATGCCAAGCGCGCGATGAAACTGTTGAACCTGCTGATCAGGTTCAAGGGCTGACCCGAACCCGCATCGTTTAACATTGCGCAACCGCGCGCCCGGCCCGACGTTAGACGAACTGGAGCAGCAATGGATAGCACCGATAAAGGCGAGCGTGAAGATCCGATCGAACGACCATGGATCGCGCTCAAAACCACGTATGACGTGGAAGCCTGGATCGACAACTACAATCGCGATCTTCAGCGCTCTGTGGGAGACAAGGTCGGCACTGGTTACGGGATCTGTTTCTGCCTGGCCGCAGGCGGTGAAATTTTCATGCACACCACTGCCGAGGGCGACGTCTTACTCGACGTGACGCCTGAAGCGGAATGGGTGACGCCGGTAATCACCGCCGCAACGCGTACCGAAAAACCACATGCGCAAATATGGGACCTACCTGCGCATGCATTAACGCAATTGGTGCTGGGGTTGAGCAGCCTGATTGGCGCAAGCAGGATTGTGCATCAGCATGACTTCAGGATGAAGAAATATTAGCGAGGGTCGTGGAATACCCGTGGAGCGCCACAGAAGGTGACGCTGTAAAAATCGAAAATCAACGACTTGCGGTTGACCTTGCCACAGAAAATGAGACCGATTGCCGCAGAAGTTGATATCTTCTGGCGATTTCGCCACGAAAGAGGATATCTTGTGAATCCCCCACTATTTTTGGACTTTTTGTTGGCGACCATCGGAAAATGACCCAGCGTTTTCACGGTTAATTAACCCCTGTTTGTTCTGCTTGTTGGCGCCCAAGGCTATTTTACGCAACAGATCGACCCGAATCGGATTCTGAAAATCGACGCCGTGCTGTGTCATGTGGCGCATGAACAATGCGCGAACCGCCTCATATACCTCGGGGGAAAGTTGGTGATGCGTATGCGTTACCTTCAGCACTTGTTCCTCGAACTGAGCAAAATCATCGAAATGTGCAGGCGTATTGAAGAATGTCTGGCCCATGAGTTCCAGCGTTCCGCCGTGGACGGCACGCTGAATGGCAGCAAAGGCAGCTTCGCGCACGCTCTTCTCGTCATGGAACAGACGCAGGATATCGTTGAATTCGCCCGCGTAGACCGGCTCGGACAGGTACGCAAAGCCGCCGGGTTTCAACACACGGCGAATTTCGGCCAGTGCCTGATCCATCTTGTTCATGGGTACATGGTGCAGTGATTTGAACATGAGGACGATGTCAAAGCTCGCATCCGCCGCTGGGATCGTCTCCGCGCCGCCGAGGCAAAAACTGACGTTGGGCAGGTCACCGATCTGCAGGTTCCTTGCGTGTTGAATCTCATCCACTTCCAGCGCGGTGACCGACGCCACCTCACCACCCTGTGCGATGGCGCGTGTCTTCTCCGCCTTACCGCAACCTAGCTCCAGAACGCGTGCGCCACTGAGTGGCAACAGGCTTTTCACGATGACATATTCGTCGCAGACCCGGTCTGCTGCAGGATCCGAAATTCTCATCTCCGGCGATATTTCTTGCGCTAGTCCGATGCTCATTGATTACCTCTGCCTTGTTGTATCGTTGCGTCGATCGTGGATAAGCTCTTTTTTTATTTCGCGTAGTTTAGTGCCATCTTTAGCCTGAATGTTTCATAAACTGGCCCTGCACTGAATTTTGGATCGCGCCGAAACAGAGAAATTGGACTGTTAGGGCGTGTGAATGAATCTTTTATCGTTGCTTCGCTTGCGAATTCAAAGTTGCCAAATTTCGGCCGGTGCTGCGGCACTGGCGCGAAAGAATTTTCAAGCGGTCATTACGCGTTCTTCCTCTCTGGTGAGTTGCGGGCCATCGAGCGTCACGCGCGAGTCATCCATCTTGAATCGCGCAATCAAGGGCCGCAACTCTTCCTTCACATGCTTTTCACTGTATCCGTTGAAAAGGTGTCCGAGAAGACCGCGGCGCAAGTCGGAGCTTCCCATTAACCAATCCGTGATCGGCAAGGTCAAATTCATGTTGTATTTCATCATGATGCCTTGATTATGATGGGCCGTATGATGACGGCGGATCGTATTGATAAAAGGGACGTTCCGGACAAACCAGTTCTCGTGCACGTGGCAGCAATAATGGAAACTCTCGTAAATCAAATACTGAACAACCATTGTCGTGAACAATATGTAACCTGCATTCAGATTCAAAACCCTAGATGCAAGAAAGCCAAACATCGTGCCAAATACGCCCAGCGTGATCAACACCCGCCATGGGAAAAATACGATTCGGAATTCCCGCATTGTATCAATCGTCGGTTCATTGTCGGTGAAGTATTGATGATGTTCGCGCGTGTGCCGCTCGTAAATGGCACGCAGCGCGTACACGTCTATCCTGCGGTGCATCACGAATCGATGCATGAACCATTCGATGAAATTTCCCGCGAGGAAAACCGGGATTGCCAAAAGCCACTCCCATGTTGGATTGTTCAATCGGCTTACGCAGTAATAGATTGCTGCGATGCCGACTCCGTACATAACCGAGATGTGAAGCAGGCCGTTATAAAACGGGCTGATATTCGATTTGTAGTTTTCTCGAAACTTCCGCTGACGTTCAGACATCATGATGGACCTCCTGGTGACTCATGCACTACTGGTATGTTAGTTATGCGCCACTAACATGGCGCGAATATAGTAAAAGCGCGCGTCTTCTTCATTGAACAGCACGCAGCTCTCGGGCACGCCTGCGTGGCGCGGCGCGGTGCGGCAAATCGGTATTGATAGGCGTATCCACCGTTCGTACCTAGAGCAAGCGCCTTGTGTTCATGAACGCGAGGCGCTTGCGAACCGTTTTTCACTTAAAGTGGAGCAGACGTCACGCGGATATTTCTTCCAGCTTCTTCCCCTTGGTTTCGACCCCGAACAGTAAAACGACCATGGCTGCCACAATGAAGGACGCGGCCCCCAGACTAAATACGCCGATCTGACCGGTGGTCGGGAGCACGACGCCGATGATCAGCGGCCCCAGCAAGGATCCTAACCGCCCGATGGATGAGGCAAAACCCGCGCCGGTTGCGCGCGCCCGGGTCGGATAAAGTTCCGGCGTATAGGCATACAGCACCGACCACATCCCGAACATGAAAAACTGCATTGAAAGACCAAAGGCGATCAACTGCGTCTGACTCCCGACATTCGCGGCCGTGCTGCCGTAAAAAAATGCCGAAATGGCGCTTCCGAGCAACATCAGAACGAGCGTCGGTTTGCGTCCCCATAGCTCGAGCAAGTAGGCAGAGGTGATGAAGCCGGGAATACCCGCAAGCGAGATGAGAATGGTGTAGAAGACAGATTTCGTCACCGGATATCCTGCCTGTTGCAACAGCGCGCCCAACCATGTCGTGATACCGTAATAACCCAGCAAGGCGAAGAACCACAGCGCCCATAACATTAGGGTGCGGCGTTTGTACCCTTCTGCCCACAGTTCATTAAAAGAGAAGCGCCTGATCTTGTTCGATAACTGTTGAACAATTGGCTCCGGGTCCGGAAGGTTTCGATGGCCCTGAGCCCGACGAACTTTCTCCTCGATCTGCGACATGACCAGATCTGCCTCCTCATGCCTGCCTGCATCTTCAAGCCAGCGCGGCGACTCGGGAACATAACGACGCACGATCAACACAAAAATCGACGGGATACCGAGTGCCAAAAATACCATTCGCCAGCCGCCGACCGGCAAAATGAAATAGGCGAGGATGCCGGCGGCTATGAATCCGATCGGCCAGAAGCCTTCCAGCATCGCTACATAGCGGCCGCGCTGTTTGGCAGGAAGCATTTCGGAAACCATCGATTGCCCGATTGGAAACTCCATTCCCATGCCGAACCCGAGCAATATGCGGAACAGGACCAAGTGCTCAAAGCTTCCGGCCGAAGCGCAAAGAAAACTACCCGCGCCCCAGAAGACCATGCTCCACTGGAAAACAATGCGGCGTCCGAATTTGTCAGCGAGCATGCCCGACGTGGCGGCACCTAGAAACATCCCGAGAAAGCTGGCACTGCCCAGCAATCCGGTCTGTGCCGTGCTCAAACCGAATTCGACTTTGATTGAGCCGAGAATGAATGTCATCATTCCCAAATCCATGGAGTCAAAAAACCATGCCGTTGCAATAATCAGGAAAATCGACTTCTGATACGACGTCAGCGGCAGTCTTTCCATCCTCTGTGCGATGCCGTATCTGAGCCCGGCAATTGGTAATCTATCCATAACTTGTCTCCTGCCTTTCTGGAATGAGCTGTTTGTTGTCTCTGCTCTTGTGTATTGCCGGAGCACCTGTTGAATGCCCGGGAACTTGTTGTCGGGAGCGGTACCAGACACCTATTTTTTGGGTAAAGCGAAATGGCGCGTTTCAGGTCCATCCGTCAGTCGCTCTGCTGAAGGCTGTGATCATGTCGCCCCACAGCCGCCATTCACACACACGATCAACCAAAGCCACCTGCCTCGCAAACCGAAACCAGCAACATACGACTGACATATCAGTCGTATGTGCAAAATATATTTCAAAATTTGATTTGGGTCAAGGTTTTTAATGTTTTGCATTGACAGGGTTTTGATGCTGTGTCTAGAGATGTGATTTGGTGGCGCAGGCAACAACAAGCGCCGCTTTCTTTCGGCAAGGCGGCGTTGCGCCGCCGGTTTTATCCTGCCAGGCGCGCAAATTTGGGCGGTGAACGGTTAACGGCGCATGATCGATCTCGACCGGACAGGTTCGTAAGGATATGGCGAAGGGAAAGCGGGCGCTGATCGATACGCCCTATTGCAAGGCGCTCTTCAAGGATGTGACATGCGGAGCAACTGAATCGCACGCATGTTAGTGCAGGCGTGATCCGGGCAAACAAACCCGCAACGAGCCCATTGGGGATCTAGGTATCCTGGTCGACAGGCAGATCATGCTCTTCCCAGTCGTGACTTCACGCGTTAGCGCGTCAAGTCAGCCGGCTTCGACGAAAAGGTCTAACGGCATCGATCATCAAATATCGTGCAGTGGGTTTACATTCCCGAATCGAGAGTAGCCCGAGTGAACTCTTCCAGATAATCGAGCAACGCATCCGATGCCTTTTCCGCGGCAACTTCATCCCGATTGGCGATCGCCATCGCGACATCGGCATGCAATCGGGCGGCCAGCGGCATGTCGGCAACCTTCTTGTAGTGAATGTACCAAAACCGGCGTGACAGAGAATGGATCAGGCCCATTGAGCTCGAAATGAATTCATTTCGAGCGGCCGCAGCAGCGAGCAAGTTAAATTCTCGATCCAGGCGCATGAAGGTTATTTCATCATTCGTTTTCGATGCCTTTTTGAGTTCCCTTGCGATTTCCCTGAATCGCTTCAGCTCGTCTTCCGAGGCACGGCGCGCGGCGCTTTTGGCGGTCAGGCGCTCAAGTTCACGCCGCAGTTCGAGAACCTTTAACTGACTTCCTACATTGATCTCTGAAACGATAATTCCTCGCTGCGGCAGAATAACGACCAATCGCTCCCGTGCCAGCCTCTGGAGTGCTTCGCGGATCGGTGTTCTGCCTATCCCCAGACGCGTACTCAAACCCACTTCAGACACTGTACTTCCAGGCGGCAGTTGCAGCGTCACAATCAGTTCTTCCAGATCCGCATAAGCTCTTTCGGTCAGGCTCAATTGGGGTTCAGGAGTATGCGCAGCGGGTACGAACCGGGCATTTTTGGTGATGCTCGCTTTGCTGCTGGTAGTTTGTGCCATCGTCAGTCCCTTTTTCATGAAACACGTTTCCCCCGATTTGCGCTTGCAACCGGCTCCCCGATTACCATATTTTTTCACTACGTACCCAGCCGGTAACGCGCTGATTCTGTTTTCAAGTATCAGAAATGATTATATAAAATCAGGTGCTCGTTTCATGCAAAATCAGTATTTCATCCATGATATGGTTAAAAAGTTAAACCCCTAGTCGCCGAGCGTACCATCGAAGGCATTTTGTACGATCGTACGGTACGCGTTGGCGGCCGGCTGGATCGGGAATGCTTTCGTCAACCTTGTCACGCCCAGGCCATTCTCCACCAGCGCCGCTAGATCATATTCCTGTACCCCAAATTGCCGAAGCGTGGTCGGGATACCGACCGCGTGGACCAGATCGCGTGTGTGGGCGACTACGCGTCTTGCGAGGTCCGCCTCATCGGCGCCGGTGAGCCCGGCCAGACGACCGATCGCTGCGATGTCGGCCGAGCGCACATGGCGCAGCGCATCCATTACGTAAGGCAGAAACACCGCATTGGTGCTGCCGTGGGTCGCATGCGTCAAATTGGCCAGCGCATACGCGAGTGCGTGCACCGCATTCAGACCGGCGCTCGCGTATGAAAATGCGGCCAGCAAACTTCCGTAGGCCATGCCAGTACGCGCCTCCAGGTCGGAACCGATTTCGTACGCCGGTGAAAGGTGGGCAAAGCACAACCGGATGGCTTCGCCCGCCATCAACTTCGTGATGTGGTTACGCCCGCTATAGCCTGGATCCGGATTTCCACCCCGATCGAAATACTCTGAATCGCAAGTCAGATACGACTCGATGGCATGCGTCAGCGCGTCGATACCCGCGTCGGCCGTTACCTTGGGCGGGCAGGATAAGGTCAGATCCGGATCGATTACCACGATGTCGGGACGCAAATCATTGTCCATCAGCGCCACCTTCGTAGCGGCCCTATCGCTAACTAGAATCGCGCCTGGAGTAAGTTCAGACCCGGCGCCTGAAGTCGTCGGAATGGCAACCAATGGAAGCGGCTTGCCAGGCAAGCGGCCCTCGCCAATGTAATCTTCGGGATGACCGCCATACTTCAGTGTGACGCTGATGACCTTGGCAAGATCGATATTGCTGCCGCCACCCACTGCGATCACGTGATCAAACGATTCGGCCGACGCATGGTCGAGTGCCCACTGGCGCGCACTTACGCAAAGACTCACACTCGGATCCGGCAGACCACCGTCGAACACGATGCTGGCGATACCAGCCCGCGCCAGCCCGGCGACCAGGTCGCTGATGATCGTGCTGGTGGGACCCGTGAAGAATTTGTCCGTTACAACGAGCGCGTTGCGATAGCCGAGCTTTTTAAGAAGTGGTGGCATTGCGACCCGCTCTCCGGAGCCGAAGATAATGCGCGATGGCATGGCCATGAAAACTTTATCGGACGAAAACATGGGCGCTTCCTCTTGAATAATTTATATACACCTAATATGTTAGTTGTATATTATATGTATTCGTATGCAACAGGTCAACGATTTGGCGCAACAAGAACATGGCCTGCTTTTCCAACTTCATCGACCGCGAGATAAATCCATGCCAATCATTGAGACCATTAACGGCGCCGTTTCGTACGCGGAGCAAGGTGCAGGTGCACCGATTGTTTTACTGCACGGGATTCAAGGCACTGCCAGGACGTGGGACACGGTAGCGCCATTGCTTTCTCCTCGATACAGAGTTGTCATGCCGAATCTGCGGGGACGGTCCGAATCGGTGACTCCGGCGGATGCCGATGCTTATCGCTTAAGTGAGTTCGCATCCGATCTCTCTGCCGTGCTGGAGATGATCAATCGCACCGCCGTAATCGTTGCGTGGAGCATGGGCGTATCAGTCACGCTTGAACTGTTGCGTCGCCATCCGCACCCGGAATTACGTGGGCTGGTTCTTGTCAGTGGCAGTCCGTGCGTCGGTGATGAAGCACGCTGGTTCAATGGAACGACGGCGGAGGAAGTTGCCGACGAAGCACGGGAGAGAGGCAAACGCCTGTCGCTCATCGAGGCTGCCGAGCCGCATGCTGTGGCCGCGAGTTGGCAGCATGTCAAGCAAGCTGATTTTCGAGAGTCATTGTCAAGAATCTTGATGCCTGCATTGATCATTCATGGAGCCGACGACGACCAGTGTCCAATCAGCCACGGCAGGCAATTGTCGCAGCGCATTCCAGGTGCGCAACGAGAAGAATGGCTGGATACAGGCCACAATCCGATGGCAAAAGATCCTGTCCGGCTCGCGCGGGCCATCGGGTATTTTGTCGACTCCCTGTAACTACGGCTCAGTGGAAAGAGAGCAGTCAAAATCAGGGGCGAATTTTGGTTTTGATACTCAACCTCATTTTCGTCAAATACATCTTGGACATCGTCCAGATCCGCCGTGACGAGCTTGCCCGTCCCTTTTGGCGATGCCGACGACAACGGTTGAAAGGTTGCCGCGCCCGGACATTGA
>DHXL01000115.1 GCA_002415335.1 Oxalobacteraceae bacterium UBA5157 | reverse complement strand
GCAGATTTTCAAATCCCCTGGTCGCGGGGGATTTTCACCGCAAGGCTCAGTCTTGCAAGCACTGGAGTATCAAAATGAAAGTTATCGCATTTGCACGCAAAGAGCAGGGGTCCGGAGCGAGCCGCCGCCTGCGCAATGCTGGACAAACCCCCGGCATCATCTATGGCGGAACCGGCACACCGGTCGCCATCACGCTCGACCACAACGCGCTGTATCACGCACTGAAAAAAGAAACCTTCCACTCGTCGATTCTCGACCTGGAAGTGGACGGCAAGGTAGAACAAGTTCTGCTGCGCGATTTCCAGATGCACGCGTTCAAGCAACTCGTATTGCACGCTGATTTCCAGCGCGTCGACGCAGCGCAAAAGATCCACGTGAAAGTGCCGCTGCATTTCGTCAATGCAGAAGTCTCGCCGGCCGTGAAACTGTCCGCGGGTATCATCAGCCATGTGATGGCCGACCTGGACATCGCTTGCCTGCCGAAAGACTTGCCTGAGTTCGTCGAAGTCGACTTGTCCAACATCGAAGTCGGTCATTCGATTCACTTGTCGGATGTCAAACTGCCGCATGGCGTCACGGCAGTCACCCACGGCGGCCAGGACAATCCTACTGTCGCGACCGCTTCGGTTCCGGCCGGCCATGTCGCAACGGCAGCCGAAGAAGCTGCTGCCGCCGCCCCGGCAACACCGGCCGCAGCAGCACCGGCGGCACCTGCTCCGAAGAAGTAATCGGCAGCTGTCGGCGCAAGCTTCGGTTGATCAAAAACCCGCCACACGTGGCGGGTTTTTTGTTGCCTGGCGTGTTAGCGGATAGAATTGGCAAACCCGATTTAGTTGTGGGAACGGAGTACGCTGCGCATGGCTCGCTCCCACACTCCAGATAAATTTGCATTCAGAACATGTCCATACGCCTCATCGTCGGTCTCGGCAATCCCGGTCCGGAATACGAGCAAACACGCCACAACGCCGGCTTCTGGCTGGTCGACAATCTGGCCAATGGCATTGCGCGCTGCCGGCTTGCACGCGAAAGCCGCTATCAGGCATTGGTTGCCAAAACCAGCGTCGCCGGCAATGAGGTCTGGCTGCTGGAACCGCAAACGTTCATGAACCGCTCCGGTCTTTCGGTTGGCACGCTGGCGCGCTTTTTCAAGATCGCGCCCGATGAAATCCTGGTCGCGCACGACGAACTCGATCTGGCGCCGGGCGTGGCGAAGATAAAAAAAGGCGGCTCCTCCGGCGGCCACAACGGCTTGAAAGACATCACGGCCGCACTCGGGACGCAGGATTACTGGCGCCTGCGGCTCGGCATCGGCCATCCGCGCCAACTCAACTTGCAGCAGGATGTGGTCGACTACGTGCTGCATCGCCCGCGCAAGGAAGAGCAAGCGCTGATCGGCGAAGCGATCGCCAGAAGCCTGGACGTGATCCCCTTGCTGTGCGAAGGCAAGATGGAAGCGGCGATGATGCAATTGCACACGGCGAAATGAGCGGCGGCGCCAAGCGCTTGGCGCCGGTCTCCGAGCCGGAAGCAGTGCGCGCTAACCGCGCGGGCACGCTATCGTCCGCCGCGTCGATCGCGTTCGGCATCGGATTGCCTGCCCTGTTCATCCACGGGCAACGGCCGCGGATCATCCTGCAACAAGAAACCATCGGCAAGCCATGAATGCGCTCGATTTTCGGGCCGGTCCCAAGGCGCTCGAGCACATCCGACGGCATGGCCTGCGCGCGCAAGATATCGCCGTGGTACCGGCTGCGGCCGGCGGCCCGAAGGGCCTGATCCTGCAGTCGCTCGATCAGTGGCTGTTCGGCCACTGGCTGCCCTCGGCACCGCGCGAACGCACGCTGCTCGGCGCATCGATCGGAGCCTGGCGCATGGCCGCCGCTTGCCATACCGATCCGGTTGCCGCGTTCAAACGCCTGGGCGATCTGTACTGCGAGCAACGTTATCCGAAGAGCCCATCGCCGCAACTGATCTCGGACATGTGCCGCAGCATGCTGCGCGATTTCATCGGTGGCCACGAAGCCGAGCTCCTCAGCCACCCGCAGTTGCGCTTGCACATGCTGGTCGTGCGCGGACGCGGGCTATTGCAGGCGCCGCAGCGGCGCGCGGCCGTGATGGCCGGCTTCGGCGCTGCCATGCTGGCCAACGGCGTGTCGCGCGTGGGCCTGGCCAGGCATCTGGAGCGCGTCGTGATTGGCGATGCACGTGATCCGCTGACCTGGATGAAAGAAAAGTTCGATGCATTCGAAACCCGCTTCATCCCGCTCAGCGAGCGCAACCTCGGTGAGGCGCTGCTGGCGTCCGGCACACTGCCGCTCGTGATGGAGCCGGTGCGCGGCATACCGCACGCACCGCCCGGCACCTACTGGGACGGCGGCTTGATCGACTATCACCTGGCGCTGCCGTACGCCCGCATCAACGACACTGCGGCTGGCGGGCTGGTGCTGTACCCGCACTTCGTCGACCATATCGTGCCCGGCTGGTTCGACAAGCCGCTGCCCTGGCGCCGCGCCGTTTCCAGCGGCAATGCGTGGCTCGACAACGTGCTGCTGGTGTCGCCGTCGCGCGCCTTCTTGCAGACGCTGACGCGCGGCAAATTGCCTGACCGCCAAGACTTCATCCACTATGGCCTCAACCATAATTTCCGCATCCGGAACTGGCTACTGTCGATCGGCGAGGGGCAGCGCCTGCGCGACGAATTTGCGGCATTCGCCGAAAACCCCGATTTGAGCAAAGTACGCCCGCTCTAGTCGTGGATGCATGCCTGTTACGGTAAAATAGCGGGTTAATTCCATCCAGCAAAGCACACATCATGAGTCTCCAATGCGGCATC
>DHXL01000265.1:2282-4109 GCA_002415335.1 Oxalobacteraceae bacterium UBA5157 | reverse complement strand
CTGAGCAGGGCGGGTTTTCCCGCCCTATCGTTAGTGCATGTTTTAATAATGCACGATTGTTTTGTGGTAAATTCAGGCTGTTCGATTAACCAATCGCAAATATCACATATGAGAGTAAGTCACACCCAATTTAACGATGACGATTTTCCGGTCGAAGCCGCAAGCCCGTCCGTGAGCGTAAATTACATGCCGGAGCAGAAGGCGATCATCGAATCGACGGAGCCGTCGATCAGGGTGTCTGCGTTCGCCGGTACTGGGAAGACCACTACACTGGTCGGTTACGCAAGCCGGCGCAAGAATTCCCGGATGCTCTACATGGCCTTCAATAAGGCTATCCAGGAAGAGGCTGCCAGAAAATTCACAGCTAACGTCACTTGCAAGACCACTCATTCCATTGCTTATCACGCAATGGATGTCAGAAATAATTACGCCAAAAAGTTGTCCTTTGGTCTTAAACCGTTCGACCTTTCCACACCGTTCAATTCGACCTATATCGATGCGGCGAATGCGATCCTGATTCTTAACAATTTCATGTCCAGCGCCGATGATCGCATCAGCGAGAACAACGCAATCGCCGTGGGCATCAAGCCCTCGATGCGCGCCAGGGCGCTCGACCTGGCGAGAGAAGCGTGGAAGTGCATGATCAATCCTGATACGGACAAGGTGTTCATCACGCATGACGGCTATCTCAAACTGTTCCAGTTGTCCGGCAAGCCGATCGGCGATTACGGCACGATCATGTTTGATGAAGCGCAGGACGCAAATCCAGTGACGACCGCGCTGGTTATGGCATCGACTGCGAACAAGGTATTCGTCGGCGACCGGCACCAGTCGATCTATGGCTTCCGTGGTGCTAAAAATGCAATGGAAGAAATGGTTGGATTAGCCGATTACCCGCTGTCATCTTCTTTTCGCTTTGGGCAGCAAGTGGCCGACGCGGCCAATGTGATCCTGCGTCATACGCTGGGTGAGGAAAGGCATGGACTAAAAGGGCTGGGCGGGAAATCGTCAATCGATTTTTCATCCAATGCCGCAGGTCATCGCGGGCAGATCGCCAAGCTCGCCCGAACCAACGGCACGATCCTCGATATGACCTCGGGGTGTATGGAGTCTGGTACCCCATTCCACATCATAGGCGGAGCGGAATCGCTCAAGCTGAACCTGGTCATGGATACGTTCTATTTATCCGTCGACGAAAAAGACAAGATATTCAACCCGCAGATCAAGCAATTCAATAGTTTCGACGAGATGCAGAATTTAAGCGAGGAATCCGACGACCCTGAATACAAGGCGATGTGCAAGGTCGTGAAGCGGCACGGCAAAGGAACGCCCGGATTGGTCGCATCAGTCAAGAGCGCGTGCCTGCCATCCACTAATGGGGCCAGCGTGATCTTTTCGACAGCGCACAAGAGCAAGGGGCTGGAATTCGAAGCAGTGCAACTAATGGATGACTTCCCGTCGCTGATGGCCGACTCACAGGTGGATGGCATCGACATCCAGGAAGGCAACCTGATCTATGTCGCCATGACGCGAGCAAAAAACAAGCTGTACCTGAATGACGACATCATGGATTTCATCGACAACCCGGTCCGTAACAAGTTGCTGGGTGATCCGGGTATCAGAAGTATGGTCAAGCGCGGCGTTTAATTGCGGGACAAGCAGACTAAAAACCGATAAAGGAGACTGGTGTGGCTCAAGATAAAAATGTAATGCAATGGGTGAGAATGAACAAGGGCGAGGCGCAGCTCTACAAGATCGAAATGCCGGACGGATCGTTCCTGATCGGCGTGGCAGGGTTGTCCCCGTCTGATTCTGAGTGGCAAAAGC
>DHXL01000265.1:0-2174 GCA_002415335.1 Oxalobacteraceae bacterium UBA5157 | reverse complement strand
GCGGCGGCCATGCTGATGTTTGTCAATACTCTGGATGTCTGATTCTGAGTGGCAAAAGCTGGTTTCGGCGTTGAATTTCAAGGTCTCGGCCTCTGGCCGCATGCTGTTGCGTCATGGGAAGATCACCCTGAACGAGATCCGCCAGGCATTCCCCGCCGCCAGAATTGACGAAAACTATCCCGTCGAAGATGTGTATGTGATGCGCAACAAGGTCGTGAATCGCGCCGTCGTTCCCGACACGCAGGCATCGATCCTGATCGGCACGAACTACCTGGGGCAGGATGTATTCCTAACGGCAACCGGTTCGCGTTACATCAGCGGCAAGGACGGATCTCCCATCTCCGAGGAAAACATTTCTGTCGCGTCCGCATTCCTGCGCGTCAAAAACGATGGCGACATCGACTTGTGTGCGGACGGGTTTGTGCTGCGCATGATCGGTGAGAACCTGACTCCGGCTGACCTGCGCAAGTTCTGCGCGACGGTCTACAGCGAAGACAATCCAGTCGAAGAAACGGATGCCCGTCTGCGTGACGTACAGGAGGCTGTCGAGGCCGCTGTGTTCCGCAATATTTCCCGCGACTTCGCCACGCACGGCGACATCAAGAAGGCGTATGCCCGCGCGTGCGGACTACTGGATCATCAACCTGCGTTTATGTTCAGGACTTCTCAATCGATCGCGTTGCAACAGTATTCGACGCCATCCACACTGTCGCTGTCCGTCCAGAACATCCTTGGCGACGTTACCGGCTTGAAAGTGCTCGAACCCACGATCGGCAACGCATCGCTGGTTTCGCTGCTGCGCGGCGCTCACATCACCGGTATCGAGATTGACGAGGCACGGGTTCACCGGACGCGCAAGATGCTGTCCGAAACGGATACGTTCAGCGAATCCAAGGTGACTGTCAATCACGCCGACTTCACCGAGGCCGACATCATTCCTGAAGGGTTTGACGTGATCATCGCCAACCCGCCTTTTGGCGGGCTTGACAAGCCGTTCGTGAAGAACGGGATGAAGGTGACGCGCATGGACCAGGAGATCGTTCTGAGGTCGTTGGATTCGCGCAAGGCTAGCGGCAAGTCCGTGTTTATCATTGGCGCCGATCACGAGAACATCTACAAGGAGAATGAAGGCGTGGTCATGGGCGGGTCTAAAAACCTGTTCAACTGGCTTGCCGATCATTACGAAGTGCAAGCCTTCGAGGTGAGTGGCAACCTGTACAAGAAGCAGGGATCCGGCTATCCGGTGCGCGTACTCGCGTTAGGCAAAAAGCGCAGCCTGGACGATGCTGCCGAAGCCCGCAAGACTAAAAAATACCGCATCGAAAAGCTCCCTGTCATCAAGACCCATGAAGAATTGTGGGCGCAATCCGAGTCGATGAAAGCGTTTTTGGCGCAAAGCTCACCCATGACGGCATCGATCGAGCCAGGGCAGAAAAAGCAGCAGGATGTTTCCGCAAGTCAGTTTCCCGAGAAACGGGTCGATCCGATAGCGATCATTGCTGCCAATGACAGCGGAGAGACCGATGGGGCGGCAGGAGAGGCATCGTTCGGCAATGAGTATCAAGCCCAGTACGAGCCGATGTCGAAAGGCGAAACGTCCGCCATGATTCCGCGGAACCTCCAAGTGCCGCAGTCGATCGCGTTCAGGAATTTTGTTGAGGAAAACGGCGATCCAGAAGCGTTCGTGCGCGCCGAACTTGAAATCGATGACCTGTCATCGATCGCGCCTGACGCACCGGAGCAGATCGATGCCATCGCTCTCGCCATCTGGAATATGAAGCGCGGTCGCGCGCTGATCCTGGCCGATCAGACCGGTATGGGCAAAGGGCGCATCGTAGCCGCTATCGCAAGATGGTCCGTGCTGCATGACCGTCCAGTCATTTTTTTGACCGAAAAGGCCAACCTGTTTTCCGATTTCTGGCGCGATGTCCGGGACATTCACAGCGAAAACGTCTTTACGCCGTTTATCCTGAACGAAGACACCGACATTCTTTCGACTGACGGGGACGGCAAGCAGGAAGTGCTTGTCCAGCGCACCAGCAAGGCGACCCGCAAGCGCGTCGTGGATAGCGGCGGCAGTCTTTCCGATGAAGGCTTCAACCTGATGCTGGCAACCTACTCACAATTCAACCGCGATGAATCGCAGTCGGCCAAGGCGCGATTCATCAAAGACG
>DHXL01000187.1:45410-51428 GCA_002415335.1 Oxalobacteraceae bacterium UBA5157 | reverse complement strand
ATGCGTTCGGCGCCGACGTTGAAAATCTGGATGACGCCCTGGGCGTCGGTGGCGATACTGGAGAAGTTGGCGCTGTTGAAAATGGAGTTCTGCAATGCGCCGGCTTTCAGCAGTGGCTGCCGTGTGTCCGGCCCCGCATGCTCGACTTCCAAACGACCGTCGGTCACGCGGCGTATCCGTACGTATAGCAGCGCCAGGAAAGCCAGCAGCAAGACGACGCTGGCTTCGATGACCTTGATGGCAGCAACGGATTGCACCGCATAGTCCAAGGCGATGCCGCCGACCAGCAGCAGCACGGTCAATGTCATCGCGAACCCGATCAACACGAGCCGTTCGACAGACTTCTTTTCCTTCATGTGCATAAATTCAAACCTTGACAACGTACAAAGAGCGCTAGCCTCGGCTCAAACAAGGTGACGGCGAAGCCGCCATGCCCACGACGCGTTTCGTTCGCCATGTCAAATCGTTGATGATGCCTCGCGGCTGCAACGGCGTCAGGCCGCGCGGATCGCCGCCGGCTTGCCTTGACGTTGGCGCACGTCCGACAACAAGCGCGCGAATTCTTTCTTGACGACGTCGTAACATTCACAGACATTGCCTTCCAGCCCGGCCCGGTCCAATACGGTGATATGTCCGCGCCGATAGCTGATGAAGCCATAATTTTGCAATTTGCCGGCCGCCTCGGTCACGCCTTCGCGCCGCACACCTAACATATTGGCGATCAATTCCTGCGTCATCGTCAATTCATTCGAAGGCAAACGATCGAGCGTCAACAGCAGCCACCGACACAGTTGCTGCTCCACCGAATGATGGCGATTGCAGACGGCGGTCTGCGACATTTGCGTGATCAGTGCCTGGGTATAGCGCAGCAACAGGCGCATGACCGGCCCGGCGCGGTTGAATTCCTCCATCAATATCTGCGACTTGAGACGGTAGCCATGGCCGCCGGTCTGTACTACGGCGCGGCTGGGGGTCGTGTCGCCGCCCATGAACAGGGAAATTCCCAACACGCCCTCATTGCCGACACCGGCAATCTCAGACGACCCGCCGCTTTCGAGCACGTAGTGCAGCGACACGATCGACGTAGTCGGAAAATAGACGTGCTGCAGCTTGCCGCCGGACTCGTAGAGTACGTCGCCGAGTCGCATCGGAATCAATTCCAGATGCGGCGCGAGACGGGCGAATTCAGCGTCGAGCAGGGCTGCCAGAAGGTGATTTTGGTTTGGATCATGCGTACTGGACATATCAGGGTTCCTGTTTCCAGTCGTGAACTAGTGGGAATAGCGGGGCGCAAGAAGATGGCCGAAGCACGCCTCCCCGACAAGGTAACACACTCAGCCTGTCGCTCCGGACTGTATTACTGCGGGAACGCAATGTCTGTGTGCTAGCGCACATAAGAAGCGAAACCGTGCCCGGAAAGGGGGCGGCGGCGCGCCGCATCTCTGGCTTATGTATGCTAGCGTACATATAGTGTCCGCCAATCCTCCTACAGTAACGCCTACTTGATGCTTGCTGAGCATGTTTAGGGCCGGACATTCGTAAATTCGCTGAAGGGCCCCATGTACAGATTCTTTCGCCGCGTGCATTTTTCCGTGTCAGTGTCGGCCTTGATCACGCTGCTGGTCGGCCTGATCCTGACGATGTTGCTGTTCGCGTCGGTGCGTCGGGTCGAATCGGCGCTGCAGAATGCGCAGTTCCAGCAAAGCGCCAAGTTACGCACGGCCGCCGTCGCGGTCGGTATGCTCGATGCTGTGGAGCAACTGGTGGTTGTGAACCAGCTATTCCGCACGTTTGGCGTGATCAGCCGTGAGCAGTTTCACAGCTTCACGGCCCCCCCTGCTGGAACGCTACCCGCAAATCCAGGCACTCAGTTTCCAGCGCCTCGTTCTCCGGGCCGACCGACGCGCTTTCGAAGCCGCGATGCGGCACCGCTACCCCGATTTCATGATTACCGAAATGGCCGACGGCCGGCAGCGGCGCGCCGCGCTCCGCGATAGTTACAACGTAGTCGACTATATCGAGTCGCTGGCGGGCAATGAAGCGGCCGTCGGGCTCGATACGGCAATCTCGGAGGAGCGGTCCGAAGCCAGCCGGCGTGCGCGCGCCAGTGGCCAGGTGGCGGCCACCGGCTTGCTGTCACTGGCACAGTACTAGGGCTGGCACACCGGGTTTCTTGTCGTAACCCCTGTTTACCTGCGTGGCGCACCGCTCGACACGGCTGCGGCACGCCAGCGCGCCGCCATCGGCGAGAACGCCGCGGTATTTCGGGTCGATCACCTGATCGACACCATTCTTGGCGGCGAGGGCTTCCTGAACGTGCCGGGCATGACCATCAGCGTCTATGCCAATCCGACAGCGGATTCGCGCTATCTTGCGTTTCGGCATGGCGCCGCGCCGGGTGCCGCTGCGTCGGGCGGTACAGCGCCGCAATCTGCAGCGAGCATCCCGTTCGGCTGGATGCCATTGATTCCGCGCTGGCTGCTGGCCGACCAGATCGACCCGGTTAGCGAAACCTTCAATCTGGCGGGCAGCCCATGGCTGGTGCAAATTGCGCAAACCGCCGTGCCATTCACCGCGAATCACGGCGGCTCGCTCTATGCGCTGTTGGGCGGGATATTGTCGAGCGTGCTGGCGGCCGCGTATGTCTACGCGCTGGTGTCGCGCTCGGCAACGATCGAGCGTGTGACCGGTGAACGCACGGCTGCCTTGCAGTTCGCCAACCTGCGCCTGTCCGAGGATATCGCGCTACGCATGCGCACCGAGAAATTCTTGCGCCTGCGCGAGCGCGTGATCGACGTCTCGGCCAATGCCATCATCATTTGCAGTGCCGAGGCACCGGACTACGCGATCGAATACGTCAATCCCGCCTTTGAACGCATCACCGGTTATGGTGCGGTAGAGGTGGTCGGGCGCAGCCTGGAGTCGTTGCAAGGCAGCAGCCAGGATCAGCAAAATATCGGGGAGATCCGTGCCGCCCTGCGCGACAAGCGCGAAGGCCATGCACTATTGCGCAACTACCGCAAAGACGGCACTGGATACTGGAACGATTTGTTTATCGCGCCGGTGCAAGACGAGAACGGTGTCATCAGCCATTTCGTCGTCGCGCAATACGATATCACGGCGGTCATGCGGTACGAAGCAGAACTGGAATTCCAGGCACAGCACGACAGCTTGACCGGGCTCGCCAATCGCAATCTGTTGCGCGAGCGCCTGACGCAGGCGATCGCCGGGGCCGATCGCAGCGGGACGCCGATCTGGATCGTGTTCGTCGATGTGGATCGCTTCAAGTTCGTCAACGACACGCTCGGTCATGAGGCCGGCGACACGCTCTTGAAAGTATTGGCCGGACGGCTGCAATCAGCCGCCCGCGAGGCCGATACCGTGGCGCGTGTCGGCGGCGACGAATTTGTGCTGGTGTTGCGAGAGCATACCGAGGACGGTCCCGGCCTGGCTGTCTTGCAGCACATCATGGACGCCGTGGCGCAGCCGCTGATGATCGAAGAACATGAATTTTTTCTCACCTGCAGCATCGGGATGGCGACCTATCCGACCGACGGCAGCACCGCCGAGAACCTGATTAAGCACGCCGACATCGCCATGTACCGGGCCAAGGAAATGGGCCGCAACACATTCCAGTTCTATACCGAGACGATGAATGCGCGCACGCTCGACCGTCTCTCGATCGAAGCCGATCTGCGCCATGCGCTCGAGCGCGATGAATTCGTCGTCCATTACCAGCCGCAGGTCGACTTGAGCAGCGGCCGCATCGTCGGCATGGAGGCCCTGATCCGCTGGAATCATCCGGTGCATGGACAGATCGCGCCGGCGCGCTTCATCGGCCTGGCCGAAGAAATGGGATTGATCATCCCGATCGGCGCCTGGGTCATGCGTACCGCCTGCATCCAGACCAAGTCATGGCAACAGGCCGGTCTCGGGGATCTGCGCGTGGCGGTCAACCTGTCGCCGCGCCAGTTCACGCAAAAGGCATTGGTGCAATCGATCGCCGAGGTGTTGCAGGCGACCGGACTGGAGGCGCGCTTTCTCGACCTGGAGCTGACCGAAAGCATGGTCATGCACGATGTCGACAATGCGATCGCGATTCTGCGCAACCTGAAGGCGCTGGGCGTGCATATTTCGATCGACGATTTTGGCACCGGCTATTCCAGCCTCTCGTATCTGCGGCGCTTTCCGATTGACGTGTTGAAGATCGATCAATCGTTCGTCAACGATTTGACGGTCGATCCCGATGACGCCGCGATCGTGGTTTCGATCATTTCGCTGGCCCATAGCCTGCGCCTGCAGGTGATCGCCGAAGGCGTGGAAACGGCCGAACAGCTCGCCTTCCTGCGGGCACGGGGCTGCGACCAGGTGCAAGGCTATTACTTTAGCCGGCCGCTCGCACCGGAGGCATTCGAACGCATGTTCCAGGAAGGAAGCCGCCTGCTTGACCCGGAAATTTCGTAGCGCTATCGCGCCGCCGCGATCCACATTGTTCGAATAAGCAGCGCGCTCTGCGTGCCACCGTACGGAACGGCCCTGGTCAACACGGGACAATCCCATCACGCCAAAGACAAGGCGGCGCGTCGGATTGAAAATGAAAGGATCATCATGAACAAGCAGAGTTGGGGCGGCATCATCGCATGGGGAATTTTCGTCACCTGCGTTGGCCTGGGCGCGATCAATCCGACATCCGTCGGCGCGAGCGCAATGGCCAGTGCGGGAGCAAGCCAGGAAATGATTTTTCTGCTGGCTGGGGGCTTGGTGACGTGTCTCATCGGCCTGGTCGGCCTGATTGGTTTCACGGGCTGGCTGCCACGGGCTGACCGCCAGCCCGGCGCAGTACTGCACGCGGATGTCCCGTGAGCGCGCTCAGGCACGCCGCCGATCGTCCTGGTCAGACGGAGGGCGGCAAGGCGCTGGTCGCCTGGCCGGACAGGATGCCTTGATAGTGCGTGAGTGGTTCGCCGATGGTCAGCTGATCATGGGCAATATCGAAGAACCGAATGTCCTTGCTATGCGCACTGCCACGAATTTTTACGATTGAGATGACGCGCTTGAATTGCCCGGAAATTTCGACATAGCGCAGCATAATGATGGCATCGGCGAGAAAGGCATTGCCATACGAACTGAAGCGCAGATCGGTGTAGCGGTCTTCCAGCTCCGCGGTCATCAAGACGGTCACACCCATGCCGGTCAGCACCGAAATCATGCGGTACAGCGACTCGCGAAAGTCTTCGCGAAACACGGCGGCCAATGCAAGCTCGAAGCCGGACAGGGAATCGATGACGACGCGCTTTGCTTTCATGCGGTTAATCATATCAACCAGATCGTGCAAGGTTTCATCGATCGAGAGATCGAGCGCGCGCGTATCGATCACGCCGACATGGCCGCTCTTGACCAACTTGTTCAGCCGGTGGCTCAGCAATTGGTTTGGACTTTTTTCAAATGCCGCAATCACGCCGGGCTCGCCGATGCGGACCCCTTCGGCCAGGAACTGCGTCGCCAGCACGGTCTTTCCCGAGCCGGATGGGCCCACGACCAGCAGCGAATAACCCACCGGCAAGCCGCCACCCATCATCTCGTCGAGTGCCGGCACACCCATCGACACGCGCTTATCGCCCGATATCTGCAACTCGGCGTCGGCGGAAGGTTTGAGAATCGCGCGCGGGAAGATCTGCACGCCGTCGTTACCGATGCGGAACGTGTGCAACCCGAGGCTCTGCGCCTGACCGCGCATCTTGACGACCTGCATCTTGCGGACCATCGCGTCGCGATGCACGAGCTGGGACATCCACAGGATGCCGTCGGCGACCGTAAAGATCGGACTGGCTTCCGCTTCGGGCGCCAGGTATTCGCCGATCAGGAAGGTGGTCGCCTGCCAGCTGGTCATTTGCATGCCGAGTTGCTGCACGAAATGGTGCAGGCCGGAAACGCCCGTATCCACCACTCTCCCCGATTGTGCGACCGAGCGGAACGAATCGACGAATACCAGGCTGGGCGAGAAGTTCTTTACTTCGT
>DHXL01000187.1:28982-45137 GCA_002415335.1 Oxalobacteraceae bacterium UBA5157 | reverse complement strand
TTTCTTGATGTCAAAAAAAGGAAACTGCTGCTGATAGCGCAGCATTTTCAACGGCGATTCTCCCAGCACCGTGAAGAATAGCGCCCGCCGGTCCGGATTCGCCAGCGAAAACATGATCTGGTGTGCCAGCGTCGTCTTGCCGCTTCCCGGCGTGCCCGCGAGCAGGTTAAACGAGAATTCCGGCAGGCCGCCGCCCAGCAGATTGTCCAAACCGGGCACCCCCGTTGCGAGGCGGCGAATGGTTACTTTGTTGCTCATGATTGAAGTTCCTTTCCAGCGATATCCACGGCATCATCGCTCCAGGCAGAATGTAGAATACTGGTCGTTAAGTGCTCGCCAATTAACTGGGCCAGGATGTCGACGAAAGTGGTCAGCAAAGCGATGCTTGCTTCGCCGGATTCCTCGACGTCCCGTCCCTCAAGGCTCTTTTTCAGTTCTGCGAAACGAGTATCGGTCTGTTGCCATGGATGACTCAGTATCATCCACGGAAGAGTCGCGCTGACAAGGTGCATGCTACGCGAGTACAGCGAATGGAAACCTCCTTCGCCGATGATGGTGATGAGGTCGGTCGCGAGCCGCTCCCACAGATCGATGGTCACGACCACGACCGCTTCTGGCCGTTGCATGACGGCTCGTCTTACCACTTGGTGCCGCTTATCGTTAACTGGTGCCATAAATTTTGTGATCGCAGTACAACAACGGTGACGACGGGCGAATTTTTTCAGTTTGGGGTGAGTATAACGCACCCTCTTGGCGGTCCATCATTTCGACACGGCAATCGAGGAAGCTGAAAGCTTCGAGCGTCGAGGCTCCTAGTGTTGCCGTGGAAGACGGATGGTAAATGTAGTGACTTCGTTCGTACTCGATTTCACGACGATGGTGCCACCATGTGCCACGACGATTTCACGCGCGACGAACAGCCCGAGTCCCAGACTGGTCGTAGGCCGAGCCCCATCCGCATCGGCGCGCGCCAGCCGAACCAAGGGAGTGAAAATGGCCTGCAGCGATGCGTCGGGGATGGCAGGCCCATGATTCGTTACCTCGACCGTGATTGCGTCCGTGTCGCCACGTGCGTCGATCTTGATAGGGCATTCCTTGGTGCCGTACTGCGCCGCGTTTGACAAGAGATTGGCGAACAATTGATGCAGTCGAACGGCGTCCAAAGAGCCGCCCAAGTCTCCTTGCGTCTCCAACGAAAATTCGCAATCCGGATAGGTAATGCGCGCGTTTTCGATCGCCGATTGACAAATGGTTCTCATGTTGGCGGGATGGAGGCTGATCGGCATGCGCTCCCCCGTTTGCGTCTGGCTGTAGCCCAGCAAGTCGTCCGCCATGCTACTCATCAAGCGCGTACTGCGCGTGACGCGCACGCCGATCGGCAAGACCTGATCCTGCGCGATTGCCGGACGCGTCAGTAACTCTCCTGCCATCCCCAAGGCGGACAAGGGGGCGCGCAAATCGTGCCCGAGTATGGCAAGGAACAAGTCGCGCGCCTGTTCGGCGCCGCTGGAATACGTGAGAACGGATTCGGCCAGTGCCTGGTCTATGGATTCATTGAACCGGACCATTTCATAAATGGTGGTGGCGGACATCTGGCCGACGTGGGGCAGCCAAAGCCGCAAGACCGTTGCCCGCAACGCGCGGTATTCGGCGCTCAGTTGCGAAAGAGAAAAATCGCAGGCTTGCAGGAGGGCGCCATGAATCGACGCGGCGCTCGGCTTTCCCGAAATTTCGGGTTCCAGGCCCTGTGATTTCTCATATTGCTGTTGCGAATTCTGCCAAGATTCGATATCGAGCGCAATCGTGCGCAGGATCTCCTTTGCATGATCGCGCAGCGCCAGCACCGACATGCCGTCCGCTGCCGGTCCCGGCGTTTGCGCAAAGGACTCCCATTCAACCAGAATTTCGTCGATATGCTCATTGATGAAGCGAGACAATCTCATTGCAACTAATCCTCTAATCCTTGCACCTGATCAAAGCGACGATTCTTCAACGTCACTTGTTCCCTGTCTTGCACGCCGCCGGTTCACGCGCTTCCATGGCGACTCGATGCAATCAGCTGCAGCAAGACGTCGATCGCGATCGGTTTCACCAGATAGTGATCAAAACCGACCTCCATGGCACGGATGCGGTTCTTCGGCTGGTTATAACCGCTCAGCGCGATGAAGCAGGGCGCGGGGCTTAATGTGTGGCGGCGCAACTGTTTTATCACTTCATAGCCGTCCATACCCGGTAAGCCGATATCGCAAATGACGATGTCATACATGTCTTCCTTCGCCATCGCCAGTCCGGTCATTCCGTCGAACGTGGCCATGACGGTATGGCCTTCCAGTGTCAGCAAGTCGCGCAATGTGTCATTTGCGTCCACATTGTCCTCGATCAGCAATATTCGGCAATAGCCGCCCGGTAGTGCCGCCGTGGCGGGGCTGCTATCGTGCGGCACCGATTCGGCCGAAACAGGCAACTGCACGATGAACTCGCTGCCGAAGCCGGCGCCGGCGCTGACCGCTTTGACGCTGCCGTGGTGCATGTCCACGATCATGCGCACCAGCGACAGGCCGATACCGAGGCCGCCTTGGGAGCGGTCCAGCGACCGGAAGCCTTGCGTAAACAGATCGAAAATGAACGGTTGGATATCCGATCCGATTCCGACGCCGTTATCTTTCACCGAGACCTTCACGGCGTTCGCGGTCTTGCGTGCCGACACCGTAATGTGTTCGTGTTCCGGCGAAAATTTCGAGGCATTGATCAGCAGGTTTGAAAACACTTGCGCCAGCCTCACCAGATCGCCGTCGATCACGATTGGATACGCGGGCAAGTCGATGATCAGGCGTTGATTGCGTGTATCGATGAAAGGCTGGCTGGTTTCGACCGCGCTGTCGATGATGTCCGAAAGCAGCAACGGGCGCTTTTGCAGTGCAATTTTTCCGCTACTGAAGCGCGACGCATCGAGCAGGTCATCCACCAGGCGCGTCATATGGTTCACCTGGCGGCGAATGATGCCGTGCAGCTTGGGCAATTGCGGATGCGCCGATGCGATTTTTTCCAGCAGTTCGGCAGTCATCGCAACCGGCGCCAGCGGATTGCGCAGTTCATGCGCCAACATCGATAGAAATTCTTCTTGCCGCCGATTCGCTGCCTCAGCCGTCGCCTGCAAATCCTGCGCGCCGAACGTCGCGATAACCAGATTCTGGTTTGCGCTGCGCAATTGCAGCACCAGATCTTCGAGAGCGTCCTTGTTCTTGGTCGCTTCACGCAGCGCTTCCACCTCGGTTAGAAGGTCGGTTATTCTGCGCTGGAGTTGTGCTGCTTCCCGATAATGCGGTGCCGAGCTATCGGCACCGTTTTTAATCGATGGCGCGTAAGCGGCCTTGATTTGATTTTCAGTAGTCATGGTAAGAATCGCGCGATCCGTTAGATTTGCTTGATTCTGTCGAGCGGCAGAAGGGAAGCGCTATGTTGCTTCACGATACTCTGATTTGCCTACAGTTGATATATTTTTAAGTATTCCTGGCACGGTTCGGCAGCACGCCACCCCATGCCGTTACGGCTCTTCGTGTTGTTCGGGGGCAGCCTCGGCACCGCCATGGCTGCCTTTGCCGCTGTCGCTGATCCGGCCCAGCGTGCTGTCAATTGCGCGTTTCAATTTGTCCGCTGCGCGCTGAATCGCCTGATGCAGGCTGGCGGCGTGATCGCTTGCCACGATAGGCGGGTGCCCTTCGATCCGTGCTTCCATCAGGCAGCGATGGTCGCTGCTGCTGGATTTTGAATCGCTCGTTTCGCCCAGATGCACTACCACGCGGGTGATGTGTTCGCTGAACCTGCCGATGGTCTCTTGCACCACCAGCTCGGCGTGCCGCGTCAGCGGCTCATGTTGTTCAATCGTGCTGTCGGTATTGATCTGGATTTGCATGCTGGGTGTCCTCGAATGTCGATCTTGGTAGTGTAGGAAATTCAGCGCAGCGAGCACGCCGAATCGCGCATGCTGTTTTCGCCCCGCCTCTATTTTCTGGCAGTCTTGGCGGCCTTGCTGTTTTGATGATCGCTGCGCGCGGGCACCATGTCAGGCGCGACTTCAATTCTCGTGATGCTGGAGGCAACCGAAACCGGATCGCTGGATGGAAACGTCATCTCCAGCCCGTCGTCCAACAGGGTTTCCTCGGCCCTGTCCTTTTCGGCGCCGGCTTCATCGGCGAGCGCCGCAATTGCCGTGGCCCACTTCACAAATTTGAGATTGGCAAATTCGCGGATCGTGGTGACGTTGAACGCCTGCTTCAGCAACTCGGCATCCTTTGCATGGACGCCCTTTAACGCATCGATTGGAGCGTCTCCGAGCTCGCCGAAGCTCTTGTCTTCGTATGCTTTGTCTACAATTCGGCTGATATTCATTGTATGGCCTTTCAATTTATTTCCTGGTCTGAGTGCCCGAAAAAATTAGACAGTCTTTCCATCGATCCAGTTCGGCATCGGGGCGGTCTTTCGTCGCCGCGTCACTGAAGTGGCCTAATGCCTGCGCGAGCCGGTCGCCAACCCGGTCACGCCGAGTACCAGAAGCGCGGCACCGCCAGCCAGCATCCAGATCGACCGGTCGGTCGGCGCGCCCGTAAACATGCGGGAAATATCGGACGTGAACGAATTCATCTCGCTCAGGCCGAACAAGGCCACCACGATACCTGCAGCCAGAAATGCCAACGAAACGATCTTATTCATGGCAGGCTTTCTCTGAATAATGGGAGGATCCGCTCGGCCGCTAGATGCCGCGACCACTGATGAGACGCAGCAATATCATGATGATGGCGATCACCAATAGTATATGGATGAAACCGCCGATCGTGTAGGAAGTCACGACGCCCAGCAACCACAGGATCAGCAGAACGACGGCAATTGTGTAGAGCATGATTTCTTTCCTCTCAGGTATCTTGTGTCGGATGTTGCGTTCAATTCTAGCGCGGCGGCAGGATGCGAGCGCATGCACGATGATGCTTCCAAATGGGGGGGCCGATCTGTTCGTTGCCGCACACACCGCATTGAATTTCCGCACGGCTCGGGACTGGTCTTGAACAAAGAGGGCGCAACCAGAAGGGCGGCCCCGCGAGGCCGCACTTCTGGTCGCCGCCGCTTATTGACGCGGTTCGCCATCCCGATTTACCGCGATGGTCGGCCCAGGTGCCGCGGTCATTTGCAGCCGGTGCTGGGTACCGCGGAAAGCGTAGGTCACGTCCCAATAGGCCGGCGTGGTGCTCGGTGTGGTTTCGCAGCGACGCACGTCACGGTCATAGGTCGCACCGCTGCTGCGTCCGGCGTTGGCGCCGATCGCCGCGCCGGCCACGGCACCGCCGGCGGTCGCGATGTCCTTGCCGGTACCGCCGCCGACCTGATGGCCGAGCACGCCGCCAATGACCGCACCGACGATGGCGCCGCCTACGTTCGGCCCGTCGCGACGTGGCTCGCTGATCGGCTGCCGTTCGACCCAGCAGCGCTGATTCGGTGCACCGACGACTTCATGCACCGAGGTGACGCGCGCCTCAAACACGCGTTCGTTCGGACGACGCCGGTAGTCATAGGTCGGCGCGGCGATCGGCTCAGGCGCCTGATTATCGTAATGTCTACCGGGGTCGACAGGCCGCACCGATGAGATGCGGTTCTCCATTCCCAACCCTCGCAGAGAATCATAGCTGCCGCGGTGCAGCACGACGCAGCGGCCCTCGAAGCGGGCGTCCTCACACACTTCCCAGCGGCCGTGATCGACCACGACCGACGAGGCCCGATCATTGAATCCGTTTCGCACGAAATTCCCAACCGGCCTGTCCGTCGTGAACGCACGCCCACGGAACCCTTCGTCTTCATAAAAGGTGACCTGCGCCATTGCCTGTGCGCCGAGAATGAGGGCGGACACGCCAAGTGCTGATTTAAGTTTCCAGTTCATTGATTACCTCCAGTGATTTTTTGATGCGTTACCAAACCGAATCGCATCCGATCTACGGAAGCGAAGGAAGAGGGTCAGGCGCCGATGGCAGCCATGGTGCCCACATTCGGCCATTCGCGCTGGCTGGTCTGTGCGATCGCCCACATAGCGCAATCGTGCGCGCGTTGCCGAAACAGGCCACTCGCGAGAGCATGGCAGGGGTTGGTACGGTACCGCACCGACGATGCGCGGCGCCCGGAATATTCTGGCGTCATCGAATCTAAATAGCGGAACAGGAGAAATTTTGAAAATCACTCACGCCATGGTTGCCGCAGCAATCGCCGCAACAGCAATGCTGAGCGGCTGCGCCAGCGCCCCGGAGCAAGCCAGCTCGTCAACGTATTATCCAGCGGCATCTTCATCGAACCGCTCGTATTACGGCGTCGTCGATTCAATCCAAATGACTCCGGCCAGGGCCAATAGCGGCACCGGTGCGGTGATCGGTGGCGTAGTGGGTGGCCTGCTTGGCAACCAGGTCGGCGGCGGCAACGGCAAGGCGGTCGCTACCGTGGCCGGCCTGGTCGGCGGCGCGGTCGTCGGCAACCAGATCGAAAAAAATAACAAAGCGCAGGCGCGCGACATGTACCAGGTTTCAGTGCGTCTCGACGATGGCGGGTTTCAAACGATCACGCAGGATAGCCCCGGCGATCTGCGTGTCGGCGATCGCGCCCGCATCGAAAACGGCCGCGTCTACCGCTACTAAATCCGCCATCAGCGGCCTGCGCAGCGTGTGCGGACAGCACAGCAAGAGGCGTGTCCGCGCGCTGCTCACTGTTCCGGCTTGAAACATGGCGGAGCGGACGCACGCATGAAGGTTCTGCCGTTGCAAGGAATGTGAGTGTCATGCCCAATCTAGTTCTGATTATCACCGGCGACGCCGGTGATGCGAAAACGCTGCAGCAGGTTCTCGCCGAAGCCAGTGACGGCCCCTTTGCGATCGAGTGGGTGACGCAACTGTCCGATGCGCTCACGCGCCTGCGCGCAGGAGGCATCGACGCGATCCTGGCGGATATGTGGCTGCGCGACAGCCGGGGCATCGGTACCTTCGACCAGTTGTTCGCGCTCGCGCCTCACACGCCGATCATGACGCTCAATGCGCAGGACGACGAAGCACTGGCGATCGAAGCGGTGCAGCGCGGCTCGCAAGGCTATCTGTCAAAGGGGCACTTTTGCAGCTACCTGGTGCCGCAATCGCTGCGGAACATTATCCAGCGCAAGGCAGTCGAGGAAGCGATATTCATCGACAAGGCTCGTGCCGAAATCACGCTCAACTCGATTAGCGACGCGGTGGTCGGAACCGATATGGCAGGCAATGTCGACTATCTGAACGTCGCGGCGGAACGCATGACCGGATGGCAGCGCGATGAAGCGCGCGGGCGTTCGGTCCGTGAGGTGATGAAAATCATGAATGGCGTGACACGCGATCCCGAGCGCAATCCGATTGAACTGGTGCTGCAGGAGAACAAGCGGCGCGATTTGACGCCCGGCACCATTCTGGTCCGGCGCGATGGCACTGAGGTGGTGATCGCCGATTCCACCGCGCCGATCCACGACTCGCACGGGAAGATTTCCGGTGCGGTGATGGTATTCCACGATGTCACGGCCGCGCAGCTGACGGCCATGGAAATGACCCACCTGGCGCAGCATGACTTCCTGACAAAATTGCCCAATCGGCTCTTGCTCAATGATCGCATCGCGCAAGCGATCACCCTGGCGAAACGGCGCGGCACCACGCTCGCCGTGCTGTTCCTGGATCTGGATAACTTCAAGCACATCAATGATTCTCTCGGACATGCGATCGGCGACAAACTGCTGCAGTCCGTTGCGCAGCGCCTGAGCGCCTGTGTGCGCGGTTCCGACACGGTGAGCCGGCAGGGCGGTGACGAATTCGTGCTTCTGGTGACGGCTGACCGGCATGCGGAGGACGCGGCCTTGACCGCCAACAAGATACTTGCTGCATTGGCGGCCCCGCATTCGATAGACAAGAATGAGCTGCATGTGACGCCGAGCATCGGCATCAGCGTGTATCCGGCGGATGCCGAGAATGCCGAGACGCTGATCAAGAATGCCGATACCGCGATGTATCACGCCAAGGAAAAGGGGCGCAACAATTTCCAGTTTTTCAAGAGCAATATGAACGTGCGCGCGGTCGAGCGCCAAGTCATCGAGACCAATTTGCGGCACGCGCTGGAGCGCCAGGAATTCGCGTTGCATTACCAGCCGAAGGTCAATCTGGCCAGCGGCACGATTACCGGCGCCGAGGCATTGCTGCGCTGGATACATCCGGAGTGGGGCTTGGTGCTGCCCGATCGATTCGTGGCGATCGCGGAAGACTGCGGCCTGATCGTGCCGATCGGCCGCTGGGTGTTGCGCGAAGCGTGCGCACAAGCCAGGCGCTGGCAGGATGCCGGGCTGAACCCGGGTTCGGTCGCAGTGAATATCTCGGCACTCGAATTTCGCCGTACCGATTTCGTTGACGGCGTGCGGGCGGTGTTGCACGAAACCGGATTGGCGCCGCACTGTCTGGAACTGGAAATCACCGAAAGTGTGTTGATGCGGGACGCCGAATGCAGCAGCGCAATCCTGCAGCAGCTCAAGGATATGGGCGTGCAGCTCGCAGTCGATGACTTCGGCACCGGCTATTCCAGCCTGAGTTATCTGAGTCAGTTTCCGATCGATGTCCTGAAGATCGACCAGTCATTCGTGCGCGACCTTTGCGTAACCAACGACAATGGCATCATCGTCAGCGCCGTCATCGCGATGGCGGCGAGCCTCAAGCAAAGGGTGGTTGCCGAAGGCGTCGAACAGACCGAGCAATTGGCGTTCCTGAAGGCACAACACTGTGAAGAGGGGCAAGGCTTCCTTTTCAGCCGGCCGCTGGTCGCCGAGCAATTCGGCACGCTGCTGGCGAACGGGCTGGGCCACGCACTCGCCGCCGCCTGATCGCGCCCGCGCGCGAGCAGGCGGCCGGCTGCGCCGATCCTATTTTTCCATGCGCTCTTTCATTGCGTACGGCGTCAGCTCGTGCACGATCACGCCGACATCCTTTGGCGTCGCCGCGAGCCAGCCGGCCTGCTCAATGGCGCGCGACGCGTCGCGATAGCCTTGATCCCAGCGCCACGCGATTGAGCCGCGCGAAAAATTGATGTCTTTCGATGCCATATGCCAGTCGCGTCCGGCATATGGCAGCCGCACGATATGCATCGTGGTGGCGCAACCGAGTGCCGCCAACACGTCGTCGTCCGTCTTGCTTTGTAGTTCGTCGGGCAGGCGATCGTACAAGTCACGCACCGTATGCTGCAACTTGTGGGTTTGCAGATAAGCGTCGATGTGCCGTTTCGACCGTGAGGCGAACATCACGTCCTTCTGCCGCGTCTCGACCTCGTCGAGAGTCGTCGGTTCCGGTCCTTCCGCGCTCCACAGATCGACCATGAAACACAGCGTATTCGCATGCGGTGCGTCGTTCAGCACGGTCTCCAGCGGGGTGTTCGAGTATAAGCCGCCGTCCCAATACAGTTCGCCGTCGATGCGTACCGCCGAAAAGCCGGGCGGCAGCGCGCCGCTGGCCATGATGTGCTCGACGCCGAGCGCGCGCTTGGCGCTGTCGAAGCTCACCAGGTCGCCGCTCGTCACTTTCACCGCATTCACGGTCAGGCGCATGCCGCGGGCAGCATTGATATAATCGAAATCAACCAGGCTCTTAAGCGTTTCCGACAGCGCGCCGGTATCATAGAAACTGGCGGCCTCCGGGGGAACCGCGAGGCCGGCGGGAAACAGACTGAACAGCCGTGGCGTGAAGAAGCCGGGCACGCCACGTGTCATGGCGTCCAGGGTCGCGAGCCAGCTATTGAACTGTCGCGCCTGATCGGGAATGCGCGCCAGGTCGAGATTGTCGTCGTGCGAAACGCGGTCCCAGAATTCGCGCAAGCGCGTCAAGCGCTGCGCGTACGGGTTGCCGGCAATAATGGCCGCATTGATCGCGCCAATGGAGGTTCCGACTACCCAGTCGGGCGTCAGTTCATGTTCGTGTAGCGCCTGGTAGATGCCGGCCTGGTAGGCACCTAGCGCGCCCCCGCCCTGCAACACCAGCGCGATGCGTTGCTTGCTGCGATCAGTTTTTGTTTTCATGCATCCGAGCCTTTCCATTCATTGTGTGATCAGAGCCAATGCGCCATCGAGCGCGCGAACCACTCCTTGATGTGGTTCGCAAGCGGTCGCTGAGTCCATTGTTCGGCGGTGATCTCGTTCGAATCGCGCAAGTCCTCGCCGAACGCATTTTCCATGTCATGTCCGAAGGCATCTCCGAGCACGATGACATTGATCTCGTTGTTGTCCAAAAAGCTGCGCATGTCCATATTGGTCGATCCCACCGTCGACCAGACGCCGTCGATCACGGCTGTCTTTGCGTGCAACACTGCCTTTCGAAGCTCGAATATCCTTACCCCGCTGTCGAGTAATTCGCTGTAGAACGAATGGCTCGCCTGGACCAGCAATCCTATGTCAGACACTCCTGGCAATACAAGTTTCACGTCGACGCCACGTTTTGCGGCCTGGCACAATGCATCGACGATTTGCTGGTCCGGGACGAAGTAGGCGGACGTGATATGGACAGTCTTTTTCGCTTGCTGGATAGCCAGCATGTAGGCCTTGTAGATTTCAAAGTCCCCGCCAGGCGTGCTGGCGAGGACGCGGACTATCTTGTCGCCGGCATTTGCGAGGGGCGGAAAATAATTCCGCTCGGGCAAATCGCCGGACTGCTGGCTGGCCCAGGTATCGAAGAAAGTCCATTGCAGGGCGGCGACCGCCGGCCCTTCGATCTTGATGTGGGTATCGCGCCAGCCGATCTTGGAATTCCGCCTGACTCCGGATCGGAACAGGGAACTCGTCGCATAGGCGCCGCTGATGTTGACGCCACCGGTGAACGCGACCAAGCCGTCGACCACCAGGACTTTTCGATGGTCGCGATGGTTAATCTGCCAGCGTCCGATGCGTGCCAACGGGCTAACCGGGTTGAACGCGACCAGCTTGACACCCGCTTCACGCATGCGATCGAAAAACGCTGCCGGTGTGCTGATCGCCCCGACGCCATCGTAAATGACATTGACTTGTACCCCTTCCTTCTGCTTCGCAATCAGCAGATCGGCGAAGCGCAAGCCGAGAGGGTCCTGGTCAAAGATATAGGTTTCAAGATTGATGTTGTCCTTGGCGGTGGTGATCGCCGCGATCATCGCCGCCATCGTTTGCGGTCCGTCAAACAGCAGCGTAATTCTGTTTCCCGCGATGAGAGGAATGCCGGTCGCCTCTTCCTCCAGCGCGGCTTGTGCAGCAATATCGATGGTCGATTTCGGCCACCGTCTGGCGAGCAGCGATTTCGCTTTCTTTTCTCCGAGCGTGCCGTGCGCATTGGTGACGGTCGGGTTGGTGCCTTGAGTGAGCGAAGCGTTGAGGTACCTCACATCAGGTAATGCTGCGCAAGCCGATACGGCGGCCGTTACGACAAGCAGAATGACCGTGATGGTGTAGCGCATTTCCAAGCTCCGTCGATCTGTTCTTGATCCTGTAGTCCTATGCGGCAATAGTATTCCTCTCATCGATTCGTATCTGTACGTTTGCGTACATACGGCAGCGGCCGTGCGGCATAGGATAGCGTCACTAATCCCGCCATTGTATGGGATACCGATTTGGAGAACCGAATGGAAGTGCCGTTTCGGCAGCCGGTCGCCAACAGGCTGCTTGCCACCCTGACAGGCGACGGACTGGCGTGTATGGTCGGCGATCGCGATGTGGTTTGCCTCGAACTCGGACAAGTGCTGCACGAGCCGGGAGAGCCGATCGAACATATTTATTTTCCAGAGGACAGCCTGGTGTCGCTGCTTGGCGTCATCAATGGACACGCCGGGCTGGAGGTGGGGCTGGTCGGAGCGGAAGGTCTGGTCGGCATTTCGGCCGCGTTGCGGCAGGGAATCTCGCCGGTACGCGCGGTCGTGCAGACAGCCGGAACAGCGGTCAGGATCAAATCGGAGGCCTTGCGAGCCGAATCGACGCAGAGCCGCGTCTTGCAGCATGCGTTGTTTGACTATGTCAATTTCCTGCTGGCCCAGGCGATTCAGATAGCGGTCTGCAGCCGGTTCCACCCGCTTGAAGCACGCCTCGCGCGCTCGCTGCTCGCCACCAAAGATCACCTGCACACAGAAGAATTCCACCTGACCCATGAATCCCTCGCACACGCGCTCGGGGTGCGGCGCGTGGGCGTCACCAAGGCCGCCGGCGCATTACAGAGGCGCAAGCTCATCAGCTATAGCCGCGGCGAAATCACTATCCTTGATCAGGCTGGCCTTGAATCCGCGGCCTGTGCATGCTATCGGGCCGTCAAGGAAATCTGCGACACGCCTTGAGTCCGCCGGTCACAACGCACATAAATGCAGAACGGCCCGTATCCCGGGCCGTTGTTATTCCGGACCTGCTGGAAAGCTTACTTGCCGAAGCTGCTCTTCGCATTGGTCACGCAAAGCGTCTTTGCCGCACCGCTTTGGCCGTCGCATTTTTCCAGCGCAACCTTGTATTCGGCGGCTTGCTTATCCTCCTGCGCGTCGACCAGGGCATTGACGATCTTCTTGTCGGCTACCGCATTCTCGACCGTGGCCACCTTGACCGATTTCGCTTGCTTGACGCAGACATCCTTGGCGTTGCCGGTTGCTGCCGCACTTCGCCTTGGCCACGTCATAATCGGCCGCCGCGATATCCTTGCGCACGCTCGCGATGACGCGTGGCGTATTCTCGTAGCGCGCCTGCGCTTCGCCCTTGGTGCGCGTCTGCGCCGCCTCGGCCTCTGCCGTGCAGACGTCTTTGCCGTTGCCGGCCAGTGCATTGCATTTTTCGCGCGCGATCTTGTAGTCGGCGCTTGCCTGTTCCTTGCTCGCGTTGTATTCGGCCTTGGCGGCACTGGTTGCGGCGCATGCACCGTTCGTCAATGCCATGCCGGCGGCAGTTACGATGATCGTTGCCAGTAATCGTTTCATGATGGTTGTTCCCTATTCTATTGTGAAGTCGTGTCTGGATTGAAAGCGTTCGCCGTGCGGCCAGCGCACGGCGAACTGCTTTACGGCTTGGAGGCAGCGTGCTTGATCACTTCCTGCGCATCGCCGAGGGTCTTCTCAGCCGTTCCCTCGATTTGCTTACCCAGGCCCTTGACCTGCTGTTCCTTGCTGCCGATCAGCTTTCCGGCGCCTTCCTGCACTTTGCCGGCGATATCCTTGGCAGTACCCGTGACCTGATCTTTATTCATGTTTTTTCCCGATCGACGATTGATGGACTTGGCTCAAACTGGATTATTTGAGACGCATATCGCTCTTGACAGAGCGCACCCCAGGAACATTGCGGGCAACGTCGACCGCTCTGGAGATCGCGGATTGCGACGTGAGAAAGCCGCTCAATTGCACGACGCCCTTAAAAGTCTCGACGTTGATTTCGGCAACCTTCAGGGCCGGATCCTTGAGGAACTCGGTCTTCACCCTAGTAGTGATCACCGAGTCGTCGACGTACTGCCCGGTACTTTCATGCGTTGGAGCCGAAGCACAGCCGGCAAGCGCGGTCAACATGACAGCGGCGAAAATTGCGGACATCCATTTGATTTGTTTCATGATTAAACTCTCCTGATAACATGATTAAAAAAAGGTGACGCATCGGCGGTTTCGCAACGGATCCGTCGAGTCGTCTTTCTTATTGCGAACTTACTCGCACTTCCTTGCCACCGCTCACATCGACATCAACACGGCGATCCGGTTGTAGACAGGCGATGACCTTCTTGCTCTTTGGCCCCTTGCAATCGCCGGCTTTGGTAACGGGCTGGGTTTCGCCTTTTCCCGATGCACTGATGCGATCGGCGGCGATCCCTGTGCCTTCCAGGTAGCTCTTGACTGCATTGGCACGCTGCACGGACAGTTTCTGATTGTATGCAGCGCTGCCGATACGGTCGGTGTGGCCGATTGCCTCGATGGTGTCGTATTTGACGCCGCTGAGACCGCGCGCCAGATCATCCAGCAAGACCTTTCCTTGCGGCCTCAGTTGCGCTTTGTTGAAGTCAAACAAGGCATCCGCCGACAGGCTGATTTTTCTGGTCTCGAATTTTTCGGGAGCCGGCGCCGGCTCGGGCGCTTCGGCTTGCGCGATCGGAGGGATCGGCGCGTCCGCCTTCTTGATCAGGTAAGGGTCGCATTCTGCGGTTGCCATGGCCGGCGTCCACGAGCCGGAATGCCAGCAGAGTCCGTACGGATCTTTCCACACGACGTGATTCGTATTGACCCAAATGGCTTGGTTGTCGGCCTCTTGCGCCAGAACGGATAGCGGTGCCAGCGTCGATGCGACGCATGCCGCAATAAGAAGCCCGGTAATTTTTTTCATTTTTTATTTTCCCTTTTCTTTCTTTCGCGATACACGCCAAAGTATTGTGAATACTTGTCAGCATGGGCTGAATTGATGAGAGCCCAGGAAGACCATCCCGATGCGCCTACGAGCAATGCCGCACATCAGTAGTCATAGAATATGAACTCACGGCAAGACGGTCTGTGCGTTGGCGTACACAACAGGAAGTGATCTAATCGGTGAGAGAATTCAGAGAGAATCCGCAAGCGCGCATTCCGGCCTCGGAAAACGCTTGCGATGGCAGGTCCGCTTGACTATAACGACAATGCGGAATGTAACCGTTCCGCATTACGATCTCGCCTGGGCCGAGCTTGCTTCACGCCCATGCCGAGCCTATTCATCATTGACGGTGAGGTGGCCACTATGACCCGAAAATATATTGATTGCCGCGAATTTCCAAGCGATACCAATTGCACGGTAGCGCTCTGTGCGGACTCTGAAAAAGAATTGCTGGAGGCAGCCGTGCAGCACGCAGTCGCGGTGCACCAGCACGAGGACTCGCCCGAATTGCGCAAACAGCTTGGGCAGTTATTCAAGGAAGGAACGCCTCCGGTAGAGAATCCGCGTTCGGCAACCGTCTAGACGTGACAACGCACCCTGAAGCGCGGCAGCAGGATGCGCTTCGGGGCGCGTGACCCCAGCGGGTGACGGCGCCTAATCGCCCAGCAGTTCAGCCAGCGACTGCATGCCCTCGACGCGTTCCGCGATGACTTTTACGATGACGATAATCGGGATCCCCAGCAGCATGCCCCATATCCCCCATAGCCATCCCCAGAAGAGCAATAAGATAAACACCGCGGCGGCATTCATCTTGGCGATTCTTCCGGTCATCCAGGTCGTTACGAAAGTGCCGATCAGCGTGGCGATCGCCAGGGTCGATGCGGACACCAGCAGCATCATCGAGAACGAGTCAAACTGCATGAAGGCGGTCAGGCCGGTGGCGATCGCGATCAGTAGCGGCCCGAAGTACGGAATGATGTGCAGGAACCCGCCGGCAAGCGCCCAGGCGCCGGGATTTTCCAATCCGATCCAGCGAAAGGCAACCCACAACAGCACGGCCAGCAGGCTGTTTGTGATCAGCAGCATGAACATATAACTCTGAATCGACGTATTGATGTCGCTGAGAATGTTGACGGTAATCCGCTTCTGCGACAGGGACGGTCCGGTCAGCTTCACCAGCTTGCGTTTAAACGTATCGCCGGACAGCAACAGAAAAAACACCAGGAACATGACCATGACCGCTTGTCCGGCGAAACCCATCGCGCCCAAGGAGCCGGTCCAGATCCAGTCACTTAACCGAAACAGGGGTAGTGCGGCTGAGCCCGGATCTGACGACCGTCTCGCGTTGGCCTGCGGACCCCCGGCGGCTTGTCCGGCGGCCCTTTCGATTTCGCTCGCCGCGGCTTGCATTTTCTGGATCGTGCCGGCTTGGCCGTACTTGGTATTGACGATCGCGCGGGACAGTTGATGGGCCGCCGCCGGCAAGCGTTCGACGATCGACTGGAATTCGCCGCGCAACGAAAAACCAGCCTCACCGACGCAGGAAATTAATGAAATCATCACCACGCACGTACCGACCAGGCGCGGAATACGAATGCGCTCCAGCCAAACCACGAGCGGATTCAGCGTGTAGGAGATGAATATCCCGAACAGCAGCGGGATCAGAAATTTTTGTGCCCATTCAAGCGCAAAGACGAAGCTTATGACTGCCAGCGTCGTCAGGCAAACACTGCGCACACTGACCGTAGCATGGAGCATCGGCATCGGCA
>DHXL01000187.1:28412-28777 GCA_002415335.1 Oxalobacteraceae bacterium UBA5157 | reverse complement strand
CGGCAACGGCGCCGGCGCGGCCATCTGTTCGTCGGCCGATGCATTTTCCTGCCCCGCATCTTGATCGTCCATCGTCTCTGCTGCCATACGTAAATTGGTGGTGATTATCTGAGTAAATTACCGGTGCCGAACAAGCCGATCAGACCGATCACGATCAAGTATATCGCGACGATGAAATTCAGCATGCGTGGCATCACGAGAATGAGAATGCCGGCGATGAGCGATACCAGCGGGGCGAGCGTGAGATTGATATTCATGGTGGTAAGTCTTTCATTTCTTTTTGGCTGGTTGATCGAAGTCCAAGCAAGGCAGAGCGGTCATGCGGCTTGCGCCGGATTTGTGCCGCGACCGGTGCCATCACCGGT
>DHXL01000187.1:10892-28217 GCA_002415335.1 Oxalobacteraceae bacterium UBA5157 | reverse complement strand
ACCGGTGCCATCACCGGTCGCGAGCCCGTGTCGGAAGATTACGCAGTTTGCGGGAAACCTTATGTGCGTCAACGCACCAAGGACACACTATTTGTTGGCATGCCTGCGGCGCCGACTATTGCTCCGTCAGCAGCTGCGCGATCGACTCATCGCCTGTTAGCCGAAGGCGGGTGCTCGCGGAACACTGGACAGCCGGTCCACCGTGGTGAAAATGCCATCTTATGTGCGCTGGCGTACTGAGCGGCGGCGGGATAGCGCCTATAAAGGTGCATCACCTCGGTATCTTGATGTTCAGGCGGACGCCTGAGACGCCGCGTGTAAATGTGGCCGGCGCGCATCGCTGTCGGCGGCCTCTTTTTTTTGCCCGGACTCCTGCAATCCCTTCAAGGCCTTCGCCTTGCGAAGGTATTCTCAACAAGACAGAACTGGAAAATAAAATGAACTCGACCAAATCGCTCTCTATCGACACCGCCGCCATCAGGGCCGCCGCGAAACATCTTGAGGATGGCGCGATTACTGCCGGCTACCAAGGCAACCGTGAAGAAATTATTTCACTGCTGAACGGCGCGCTCGCCACCGAACTGGTATGTGTGATGCGCTACAAGCGCCATTACTTCACTGCCCGCGGCCTGGAAAATGCGTCGGTCAAGGCTGAATTCCTGGCGCACGCCCAGGAAGAGGCGGCGCATGCCGATTTGATCGCCGAGCGCATCGTGCAGCTGAACGGCGAGCCCGACTTCAACCCGAGTACTTTGGCTGCGCGCAGTCACGCTGAGTACGACGACTCCAGCGATATCAAAGCCATGATTCGTGCCAACCTGATCGCCGAGCGGATCGCGATCGAAACCTATCGACAGATGATCGAGAAGATTGGCGATACCGATCCAACCACACGTCACATGCTGATCGGAATCATGGCGGTCGAAGAGGAACACGCCGACGACATGCGCGACCTGATGAACTAGCTGCGGATGTTTTCCCGCGCGATAGCCGTCTCATGCGGACGGCTGTCGTGCCGGCACGCCCTGCGCACGGGCGCTGGCGGCGCCCATAAAAATCGGCAATTATTGGAGCGGTGATAAATTTGAGCGGTCATCTGTGAAACGCGGCGCGACGCGCGCAGCATCACTGAATTCCGGACGGCTCGAATCGATCCGCCTTGGAGCAGGCTCGCCAACTGGCGTGCCACGACCGCGCCACTGTCAGAGATAGCCGACTAGAGAGAAGACGCTGGTTTCCGTTACGTTTGATTTTCGTTGCGCCAATGCCTGTTGGCGTGCCAGGATCGCTGCGTGATCCTTCGATATCATCGATGACCTTGCGGTTTGCATCGTCACCACATCGGGCGCCAATCCTCGCCTCGGCTTGTGCCTGGCGGCCGATGCGGTATCGCGCGTTTGCTGGACAAGCAAAATACCTGACTGCGATGAGGCCGTGTTCCTGGCGCCGGTCAGCCCCGCGACCGGTTCGGCCTGCGCGCCTGCTGGACAAGGCTGGTCGGTGTAGGTGACCATTCCCGAGCCGTCGATGCATTGAACCACGTCGGCGTTGGCAGAGGCGGCAACCGCCATCAGCATACAAGCGGCGAACATGCTGCGGTTTAGCTTGGCCATGATGACAATCCTCGTGAGCGAATGGCTTTGAGAATGCCTCATTTTCGATGCCTGGTCTGTGCGTCAGCACACTCAGGCTGCGGGATTCTGGTCAATTTCTCAGGACGGGTCCTTGCCGCGCGTGCGGGCAACCCCGCTCAGAATACCGATGCCGAGCAAGATGACGGACGTGATCAGCACATAGAGCTGCGGCACGCCGGCGGTGATGAGCGCCCATGCCACGCCGCCGATAAGGATGGCGAATCCGACGAGATAGATCAGGAAAGACATCAAAGGCTCCTTGCGAGCCAAAACCGAATTTGGCTCCGTTAAAATTGTCGCGAAGAGAGTTCGCAATTATCTGAGGATAAGGATCAGGACAACGATGATAAGAATAGTGCCGAGGCCGATATACATGTGAGTCTCCTGTCATTGATTGCTGGATGAAAGAACGCATTCAAACATGGCGGCGAACGCCAGTCTGTACGTTAGGAGACATATTGCGAAACGATCCGGAATAAGGTCTGATTCGAGCGCTCAGTTGTAAGTGGATGTAAGCCTGGTCAACACGCCGCGGCAGGCGGTCGTTACTAAGCTTAGCTGCAATGAGATCATCCTCTTGATGAAATTAACGTAAAGGAATACCCATGAATAAATTAATCGCTGCGCTGGTTGCCGGACTATTCGCTGCTTCCGCGTTTGCACAAACCTCTGCTCCCGTCTCGGCCCCCGCAACGCCCGCTGTCATGAAAGCGGACAAGGCAACGGCGAACGCAGCTACATCCGAAGCGGCAGTGGATGCTAACGCAGACGCCAAAGTGCAGAAGGCTGTAGCGAAGTCGAGCAAGAAGAAATCGACGGCAACCAGAAAGGCGAAAAAAGCAAAATCGAAAGCCGATGCAAAGGCTGCGAAGGCCGATGCGAAGGCAGACAAAGTGGATGCCAAAGCCGATGCAAAGGCAGACCAGGCGATCGTCGATGCCGGCACCAAGTCGGATAAAGTGAAGGTCGATGCGAAAGCAGACAAAGCCAAAGCCAAGACCGAATCCGCTGCTGTCAAAGCCGCCGGCAAGGTAGACGTAAAAGCCGCAGCCACCAAGTAATTTCTCGTTCCTCGGTTGCAAAAGACAGGCTCGTCCTGTCTTTTTTCTTGTCCGAAAAATCGCTGATTTCCTGCGTTTTCCGAAGTGGGCCGCGCCGTGATGGCGTATCCAGGGCCGCCCTGCATCAAGTCGTTCGGCGCAGGCAAAGTCCACACATTTTGTATTTAAACTACTAATTCTTGCTGGCAGGTTCTCGTCGAGAGCATTCCGCTACACCCCCAAATCAAGATGGCTCAAGGATCGACGGAAAAAATATGTCGATAAACTGTCAAAAAGTGCCGGTTTAGAACCATATAAATACCATGGCCATCAGGCACCCTGATCTCACGATAAGATAAATGTAGCTAAACTACTGTTTACTGCCTACAATCATCTTGCCGTATACCGTGGTGCTGTCAATCACCATGGCCCGCGCGAGCGGAGGTTTTCTTGTATCCGTATTACCGCCGGGCTGGTTCCGCACACGGTCGTTGGACTTCCATGTCGGCGAGGTCGTGAATGCGCTGCATGGTTATAAAAAAATAACTTCATGGAGACAAGTATGCGATTCAAAAAAATGGTTGCGGGAATCTTCCTGCAGGCTGCGGCTTGCTGCCTGATGGCGACGCCATCCGTGGCCGCCATCAATGCCAGCCATCTCGGCGCGGCCTACGATGCGAGCGCCGCCAACATCAACTTCAAAGTCTATTCGTCGCGTGCCACCAGGATAGAGCTGGACATTTATGCCAGTCCATATGGCGCGCAGGAAGTCGCGCGATACGTGCTGATTAAAGGTGCCAACAATGTCTGGGCGGCCGGTGCGGCAGTCAGTACCCTGCGCGGCCTCGGTGTCACCGGTCCGGTCTACTACGGTTATCGAACTTGGGGTCCCAACTGGGCATACAACGCGAGTTGGACGAAAGGCAGCAGCGCGGGCTTTGTCAGCGATGTCGATGCCGACGGAAACCGCTTCAATCCAAACAAGCTGTTAGCTGACCCCTATGCGCTGGAACTCAGTCACGATCCGGCCAACGCAAGCTGGACCGATCTCACGCTTTACGCCAGCGGCGCGGCCTACCGTAACGCCGACAGCGCTCCGCAGGCGCCCAAGGGCATCGTGCTGGCAGGGGATAGTCAGAGTATCGGCGTCAAGCCGCAGCGCGCGCAAAAAGACGATATCGTCTATGAGGTCCATGTACGGGGGCTGACCATGACTGACACCAGCATCGCGTCCGCCTACCGCGGCACGTATAAAGGCGCGGCAATGAAAGCCGGCTATCTGGCCAGCCTCGGCATTACGGCAGTCGAATTCCTGCCCCTGCAGGAAACCCAGAATGACAGCAACGACGTAATCTCGGACTCCGACGCCGGCGACAATTACTGGGGCTACATGACGCTGAACTATTTCGCGCCCGACCGCCGCTATGCCTATAACAAGGCAGCCGGCGGCCCCACCATCGAATTCAAGGAGATGGTAAAAGCCTTCCATGATCGCGGCATCAAGGTCTATATCGATACCGTCTACAACCACACGGGGGAGGGCGGCGCCTGGGGCAATACCGATGGGTTGACGGTATACAACCTGTATTCATGGCGCGGCTTTGATAATCCGGCGTATTACGAGTTGACGACCGACAATCAACACGCGGTTGACAACACTGGCGTCGGCGGTAACTACAACACCCACAATCCCATTGCGCAAAACCTGATCGTCGATTCACTCGCGTACTGGAGCAATACGCTCGGGGTGGACGGCTTCCGCTTCGATCTCGCTTCGGTGCTGGGCAACACCTGCGAGACGAGTTGCTTTAATTTTGACAAGATGGACGCCAATAATGCGTTGAATCGCATTACGCGCGAGCTGACGGTGCGTCCTGCAGCGGGCGGCAGCGGCGTCGATCTGATTGCCGAACCGTGGGCAATCGGCGGGAACTCCTATCAGGTCGGCGGCTTCCCGTCCGGCTGGTCCGAGTGGAACGGCATCTACCGCGACACGATGCGCGCCTCCCAAAACAAGCTGGGCGCCGTCCCCATTACGACCGGACAATTGGCCACGCGTTTCTCCGGCTCGTCCGACCTGTATCAGGGCAATGGCCGCAAGCCGTGGAACTCCATCAACCTGATGGTCGCGCACGACGGTTTCACCTTGAAGGATCTTTACTCGTGCAACGGCAAGAGCAATTTGCAGGCGTGGCCGTATGGCCCGTCCGATGGCGGCAGCGACGACAACATCAGTTGGGACCAAGGCGGCATCGCGCAAGACCAGCGCAAGGCTGCGCGCAATGGCCTGGCTTTCATGCTGCTGAGCGCCGGGACACCGATGATGACCGGCGGCGACGAGTTCCTGCGTGCCCTCAACTGCAATAATAATCCATACAATCTCGACTCCAGCGCCAACTGGCTGAACTATAACTGGACGACCGATCAAGTCAATTTCAATACCTTCACCCAGCGCTTGATTGCGTTTCGCAAAGCCCATGCATCGCTGCGCCCGATTGACTTCTATTCCGGCGCCGACAACAACGGCAACGGCATGCAGCAGATGAGCTGGTTCAAGCCCGATGGCGGCACGCCCGATTCTGCCTATTTCGGCGACGCCAATAATCGTGCGATCGCGTTTCGCATCGACGGCACCGAGCTCGGCGACACCAGTTCCGCGCTGTACGTGGCGTACAACGGCTGGTCAGGCAACGTCAATTTCATGTTGCCATGGCCAGGTGCCGGCAAGAACTGGTACCGCGTGATGGATACGTCGAACTGGAACGAAGGTGCGAACACCGTAACGATGCCGGGAGCCGAGAGTTTCATCGGCGGGCAAGGGACGAATTATGGCGTGAATGGGCGGGCGGTATTGTTGTTGATTGCAAAGTAGCAGGAACGTTGCGCGCGTCGGTACGAGCGGACAGAAATGTGGAGCGTCCGGTGGAGACCAATGGAATCGGGCGTATCCGATGATCTCAAACAAGAATATGAGGATCGAATCATGAAAACACGGAAAAGGTTTTTTCTATCCCTGATCAGCCTGGTCATGCTCGCATTCGGCGTGTCGCCGGCGCGGGCGACGTCGGACACTGGTGTCGCGAACAAGCAGAACTTCAACACCGACGTCATCTATCAGATCGTGACGGACCGGCTGCTGGACGGCAACGCCGTCAACAATCCTGCCGGAGCGTCGTTCAGCGCCGATTGTTCGCAGCGCAAGCTGTATTGCGGCGGCGACTGGAAGGGCATCCAGAACAAGATAGAAGATGGCTACTTGACCGGCATGGGGATTACCGCGATCTGGATTTCCCAGCCGGTTGAAAACATCACGGCGCTGATCAATTACTCCGGCGTCGACAACACCGCGTATCACGGCTATTGGGCGCGCGACTTCAAGAAGACCAACGCCGCATTTGGCAGCTTCACTGATTTCACCAACCTGATCGCCGCCGCACACCTGAAGAACATCAAGGTCATCATCGATTTCGCGCCGAACCACACGTCGCCGGCTTCGCAAACCGACGCGACCTTCGCCGAAAACGGCAAGCTCTACGATAACGGCACTTACCTGAGCAGCTACACGACCGATCCCGGCGTCTTTTTCCACCACAACGGCGGCACGGATTTTTCCACGCTGGAAAACGGGATCTACAAGAACCTGTTTGATTTGGCCGACCTCGATCACAACAACGCAACGGTCGATACTTATTTCAAAAGTGCGATCAAGACCTGGCTGGATCTCGGCATAGATGGCATTCGCTGGGACGCGGTGAAGCACATGCCTTTCGGCTGGCAAAAGAACATGATGGCTTATGTAAACGGTTACAAACCGGTGTTCTCATTCGGCGAGTGGTTTCTGAGCCCGAATGAAGTCGATCCGGCCAATCACTACTTTGCCAACAAGAGCGGCATGAGCCTGCTGGATTTCGAGTTCGCGCAGAAGGTACGGCAGGTATTCAAGGATGGCAGTGACGACATGACCGGCCTGAATACCATGATCACGGACACGGCGTCGCAATATGCGCAAGTGAACGACCAGGTGACGTTTATCGATAATCACGACATGGCACGGTTCCAGGTCGCCGGCGCGAACAACCGCAAGCTTGAGCAAGCCCTTGCATTCACGCTGCTGTCACGCGGGGTGCCGGCGATCTATTATGGGACCGAACAATACATGACCGGCACCGGTGATCCGGATAACCGCGCCAGGATGACGTCTTTCAGTACCGCCACCACCGCCTACAAGCTGATCAGCAAACTCGCGCCGTTGCGCAAGGCAAATCCCGCAGTCGCGTACGGCACGACGACCCAGCGCTGGGTCAACAGCAACGTCTTGATCTTCGAGCGGCAGTTTGGCACCAGCGTTGCAGTGGCGGCCATCAATCGAGACTTGGTCAACGCGACCAGTATCACGGGATTCTATACGGCGCTTCCTGCAGGCAGCTATACCGATGTGCTGTCCGGCCAGGGTTTGAACGGTAACGATATCACCGTTGGTTCGGGCGGCGCCGTGAACAACTTCACATTGGCGGCCGGCGCGGTCGCGGTATGGCAATACACGGCAGCAATCACGGCGCCGACGATTGCTCATGTCGGCCCGATGATGGGAAAACCGGGCAACACGATTGCGATCGACGGCCGTGGATTCGGCGCGACCAAGGGCACTGTCTATTTCGGTGCGACCGCAGTCACCGGAGCCGGCATCGCATCATGGGAAGATACCGAAATCAAGGTCACGGTGCCCAGCATCGCGCCAGGCGTGGTTGCGGTGAGCGTCAAGAGCGCCGCATTGGTGACCAGCGGCGCCTATAATAATTTTGAAATACTCACCGGCCCGCAAGTGACGGTTCGCTTTGTCGTTAACAACGCCAATACGGTCTCCGGCGAAAATATCTATTTGACGGGTGACAAGTATGAATTGGCAAATTGGAGTGCGGCCACGCCATTGGGTCCGCTATTCAATCAAGTGGTGTACCAGTATCCGACGTGGTATTCCGATGTCAGCGTGCCGGCGTCAAGCGTGATCAGTTTCAAGTTCATGAAGAAAAGCGCGGGTCCGACGGTGTGGGAGGGCGGTAGCAATCACACGTTTACTTCTCCGGCAAGCGGAACGGCAACGGTGATAGTGAACTGGCAGCCCTAGCGGGAGAGCGGTTCCGGCAGCGCGCCGGTCTGGACGTCAGCGAAACAACTTGAACCGGGATCCGGTATCGCTCTGCTGTGATGCCGGAACTTCTCGCGTACCGCGTCGCACGCGTTCCCTGTTGAGCTTTGCTACTTTCCGTAGCGCGCAGCCGTATTGTAGAAGCCGCGCCAGCGGGTCACCTTGCCGTTTTTCACGGTGGCCACATACGCCCATTCGCTTTCGAACTTCTTCTCGGTGTCGCGCCCGGTTGCGTCTTTCCAGCCGAGTACCGTGACGTTGTCTCCACCCTCAATGAATTCTCGCGGCTCGAAGCGGTGGGTTTCGTCGGCGCGTTGAACGTCGGCAAAGAAGTCGGCGACTTCTTGCCGGTTATGACGGCTCCCTGCGTACGGAAAATCTGGTGAGCCGACGAACTCCCAATCCACTTTGTCGGCGACCAGCTCCAGAATCGCGGGGACGTCTCCGCGGCCAAATGCTTCATATGCTTGTTGCATGACGGTGGTGGCTGTTCCCATTTCCATACTCCTGTGTCGTATGTTAGAAGGACTGCTCCCTTGATGCGATCTGCAGGTGAAAGCGGATTCCGTGAGCCGGCATAGGCGCTCAGGACAGGTGTTTAATTATGGAGGCGCAGCCCGCTCTCGATTTTGAGCGAAATCAAATCGGCGTCGGGAGGAACCGAAATCTGCCGTCGGTCGATGGCGGATCAATTACGACTCGAGGCGCATACAAGCCGGCAAGGGCCGCCGGGGCCCGCGATATACGCGAAGCGAGTCATGTGCGACCGTCCGCGGCGTTGACTGTCCCTTCGTCAGCGCGCGAGTCCCTTCGTCAGCACCTCGGCGACCACTTCATTGAGCTCGAGCCCGCGCTGTGTCGCCAGCGCGTGCAGTTGCTGCACCAGCGCACTGTTCAGCTTGACCGCAAACGGCACCAGGCCCAGCGCCTGATCGCGCTTGCGTTGTTCGCGCCGATCTGCGATGGCGGCTTCGCCGTGGCCAAAACCGGCACCACCCGGTGCCGGCATCTTGCCCATCAGTTTCTTGGCGTCACTCTTCGCCATTCCGGTCTTCTTCATCGTTCATATCCTCATTGACCAAGAGCGCCATTCTACTGTCAATACGCCCAAAAACTTTCCCGCCCCGGTTCAATCCGCCAGATTCGCGAACAACGGCGTACTGAGATAGCGCTCGCCGAACGAGGGGATGATGACGACAATTAATTTTCCCTTGTTGTCCGGACGACGTGCCACCTGCGCCGCCGCCCACAGAGCGGCACCCGACGAAATCCCGACCAGCAGTCCCTCTTTGACCGCGGCGCGGCGCGCCATGTCGAAGGCGTCGTCATTCTTGACGCGGATGACTTCATCGTAGATCTTTGTATTGAGCACTTCCGGAATGAACCCGGCGCCGAGCCCCTGAATCAAGTGCGGTCCCTTCGGCCCGCCTGACAGTACCGCCGACGCGTCGGGCTCGACTGCCACGCACTGGAACGATGGCTTGCGCGCCTTGATCACCTCGCCGATGCCGGTAATCGTGCCGCCGGTACCGATTCCGGACACCAGGATATCCACCTTGCCATCAGTGTCGCGCCAGATTTCTTCGGCCGTGGTGCGGCGATGGGCTTCCGGGTTGGCGGGATTCTTGAATTGCTGCGGCATCAGGTAGCGCGGATCCGACGCTACCAGTTCCTCCGCCTTCTTGATGGCGCCCACCATGCCCTCAGGGCCGGGTGTCAGGATCAGTTCCGCACCGTAGGCGCGCAGCAGCATGCGCCGCTCCTTGCTCATGGTTTCGGGCATGGTCAGTACGCAGCGATAGCCACGTGCGGCGCACACCATGGCCAGTGCGATGCCGGTGTTGCCGCTGGTCGGTTCGACGATAATGGTGTCAGGTTTGATCAGGCCTGCCCGCTCCGCCGCTTCGATCATCGAGAGTCCGATGCGGTCCTTGACGCTGTGCGCGGGATTATAGAATTCCAGTTTGGCAACCACGTCGGCTACCGCGTCTTCGGCCAACCGCCGGATGCGCACCAGTGGCGTGTTGCCGATCAATGCCGTCACATCATTTGCAATATTCATGGCTTTCCTCTCATGCCCGCTGGGCTCATATCGATACCATTAACGACCGATGCGATGCAATTCGCACGCTCACCCGACCGGAGCGGTGACGCGTGGGCCGAGATTTCCGTCAGTCCACTGCGGCACGGAGTGTATTCGATGTCGCCGCTCCGGCAAGTCAGGGATAAGGATAGCCCAAAAAAACGTCCTTCGACGAATCGTGACGGCCGTTTTCGCGCCCGCGCTGCATCTTGCCCGGCTTGTGCAGGCCCCGGCTCGGATGCTGGCCGTCAAATTCGGCCGCGTTTAAACTCGGACACGAATATCCTTGCATCCCGATCCGTGACGTCGACGACCTGGTCGCCGTGATACGCATACAGGAACGGTATCCCGCCGAGGCGATCGGTCATCTTGACCATCAGCAGGAACTTGGTCCCTAGGGGATAGCGCCCGGTATCCTTCAAGCGCCTGGAACAGGCGACCGACAGCGTCGTCGAAAACGGCTGCCCGGGGATGGGGCGCACCCGCACTGCGCCGCTTCTCGTGGCGGACGCTATGAAGGATTCGACAATGACTTGCCTATAGGCGGACGTGTCGCGTGGCATCAGGCAGGTTCCCGTGAAATATCGAATGGTGCGCGCGCATCAGCCGAGCCAGTACTGCCACCCAAAGAACGTCGCGAGTCCGACCATGATCGTCACCAGCTGACTGCGCGCGATCGCCGCGACGATTACCGCGACGGCGGCCGCTACCAGTTGCGGATTGCGCCAGCTCAGCTCGATTCCCTTGCCATGCGGCGCCAGCACCATCGGCACCACGATGGCAGTCAGTACGGCGACCGGAACATAGCCGAGCGCTTGCCGGAACAGCGGCGAAAACACGACGCGGTCACCCAGCAGGAAGATGATCGCCTTGAGAAACACGGTAATGGCGGCCATGCCCAGAATCATCGCGGTGGCGTTCATGCATTCTCCCGCGTTACGCTGCCGAGCGCGATCCAGCGCGACATCAGCAGGCCGGTCCCGACCCCCACTACGATTGCCGCCAGCAATCCGAGCTTGTAGGGCAAGTCGTTCAACAGATAGGCGGCACTGCCTGCTGCCACTGCGGCGCCGAAATTCGGCAGACGCACCAGCTGCGGCACCACGATCGCGATGAAGGTCGCCGCCATCGCGAAATCCAGCCCCATTGCCTGCAGGCCGGGAAAAATCGCGCCGAACGCAAGCCCGACCAGCGTCCAGCATTGCCAATTGACGTACATCGCACATCCCGATCCGAAAAAATACCAGTGACCGAGCCGCGCGTGCGGGCGTTTTCGATAGTAGCCATTCATGACCGCGAAGGTCTCGTCGGTCAGCAGAAAGCCGAGCATCCAGCGCCAGCGCCGCGGCAAGTGGCGCACGTGCGGCAACAGCGTCGCCGCGTACAGCAGGTGGCGCAGGTTGACGATGAACGTCGCGAGCCAGATCAGCAGGATGCCGGCATGGCCGGCGATCAGGCCGAGCGCAATGAACTGGCTGGAGCCCGCGAATACCGCCAGCGACATCAACTGGCTCTGCCAGCCGCTCAATGGGGCGGTCGCCGCCAGCGTGCCGAAGATCATGCCGAACGGGGCGGCCCCCACCAGCATCGGCACGGTATCGCGGGCGCCGGCGGCGAAAGTGGACAAAGGGGTAGGCTGCGGCATGGTGGAGGTTTCAGGACTTGGGTCTAAAGGACGGCTATCTTAATATAGCATCCGAATGCGCGCATGTGCGTTCTTGCCGCAACCCGTTGCCGCGACACGGCGGGTCCGCCGCCGGCATCGTACTTGACGTGAGCAGGACGCGCGGTTAGAATCCGCCTGTTTTCATTTTACGGAGCCCCTTTCATGGGCACTTGTTCGAGTGGTAGTTGTTGCCGGAACTCTTCCGGCGCTGCCTCGGCAAGATAACGCAGGACGTTCCCCTGCCGTCATCGCGCCTCAGGCGGATGATGGTATCCCCCAGTTCCAGACACGTTCTGGGACCAGCTGATTTCCACAACAAAAACTCTTATTGCCGATTGCCCTTCTTGCGGGGGGCATCCTCGATCCTGATTTGCCGGCGCCGGCGCGTGTTGGTGCCGCGCGCCCGCGATTGCGCGATTTCAGGCTGGTCGAACAGGTGTCGATGAAGGGTCGTCCCAATTTGAGGCCCGACCCGTATCCATGCGGGATATCAAGAAAAAAATCACGATGAACCTGAACATACTGAAAGAAACGTTCGCCAATTTCGTGCGCTCGCATGGAATGACGCGCCACTTCCGTCGCCTGGTTATTCTCGACGTGTTGTTGCGCGGCGCGCCGGCGACGAGCGAGATATCGCAGTCGCTGGCGCAAAACCTTGCCGATGCCTCGGATGCCGATCCTGCGCGCCTGTTACAGCAACTCGGCAGCCGCATGGATGGGTTGACCGAGGCCGAAGCCTCGCTGGTGCGCGAATCCAGCGGACCGAATGAGATCGCGCAAGAGAAGCCGCTGCCCTGGTGGATGCACTTGTGGAATTGCTACAAGAATCCATTCAACCTGTTGTTGACGGTGCTGGCCGTCATTTCGTATTTGACCGAGGATTTGAAGGCGGCCATCGTCATCGGCGCGATGGTGGTGCTGTCGACCATCATGCGCTTTGTGCAGGAGGCGCGTTCGAATCAGGCCGCCGACAAACTGAAGGCGATGGTCAGCAATACCGCCACCGTGATACGGCACGACAGCGCCGACGATTGCGCGGACGATGGAGCGGATGGCGCGCGCAAGTCGCTTGACGTCCTGCTCCATCCGCAGGGCGCGCGAAGGGTCGAACTGCCGATCAGCTTGCTGGTGCCGGGCGACGTCGTGCACTTGTCGGCCGGCGACATGATTCCGGCCGACTTGCGCGTGCTGGCGGCCAAGGACCTGTTCGTAAGCCAGGCGGCGATGACCGGCGAATCGCTGCCGGTCGAAAAGTTCACTACCGATCGCGGCGCCGGATCGCACGGCACGCTCGAGCTCGACAACATCTGCTTCATGGGCACCAACGTGGTCAGCGGATCGGCCACCGCCGTGGTGGTGGCGACCGGCAACCGGACGTACTTCGGGACGCTGGCCGAGCGCGTGACGGCAGTCGATCGCGGGCCGACCGCGTTCCAGGCCGGCGTGAATAAGGTGAGCTGGCTGCTGATCCGCTTCATGCTGGTCATGACGCCAATCGTGTTGCTGCTGAACGGCTTCACCAAGGGCGACTGGCTGGAAGCGTTCCTGTTTGCGCTATCGGTCGCGGTCGGCTTGACGCCCGAGATGCTGCCGATGATCGTGACGTCGACGCTGGCGAAGGGTGCGGTCGCGCTGTCGCGCAAGAAGGTGATCGTCAAACGGCTCGATGCGATCCAGAATTTCGGTGCGATGGACGTGCTGTGCACCGACAAGACCGGCACGCTGACGCAGGACAGAATTTTTCTCGAGCGGCACACCGATGTGTTCGGCCAGGAATCCAATCAGGTCTGGGATTACGCCTATCTGAATAGCTATTACCAGACCGGTTTGAAGAATCTGCTGGACGTCGCGGTACTCGACTATGCCGACGACCACAAGCACTTGCAGGTGGCCACCAATTTCAGGAAGGTCGACGAGATTCCATTCGACTTCCAGCGCCGCCGCATGTCGGTGGTGGTGAGCGAGCACGAAGGTCATCACATCCTGATTTGCAAAGGCGCGGTGGAGGAAATATTGTCGATCTGCAGCCGGGTCCAGCACGGCGATGTGGTCGAGTCCCTGAATACGGAATTGCTGGAGCGGATTCAGCAAGTCACGGCTGCCTTGAATGAAGAGGGTCTGCGCGTGGTCGCGGTCGCTGCCAAGGAACTCGCGCCCGCCAGGGAAGCGTACGGGGTCGGCGACGAGCGCGAGCTGGTATTGATGGGCTACATCGCCTTTCTCGACCCGCCGAAGGAATCGACAGCGCCGGCCTTGAAAGCGCTGAAGGAGCACGGCGTCGATGTCAAAATCCTGACCGGCGACAATCAGCTGGTGACGGCGAAAATATGCCGCGAAGTCGGGCTGCCGGTGGCCGGCATGCTGCTCGGCTCGCACCTCGACCAGATGAGCGACCCTGAACTTGCCATCGCGGTCGAGACCACCACGGTGTTCGCCAAACTGAGTCCCGCGCACAAGGAGCGCATCGTGCGCGTGCTGCATGACAAGGGCCACGTGGTCGGTTTCATGGGTGACGGCATCAACGATGCACCTGCCCTGCGCGCGGCCGACATCGGCATCTCGGTCGATACCGCGGTCGACATCGCGAAGGAAGCGGCCGACATCATCCTGCTGGAAAAGAGCCTGATGGTGCTGGAAGAAGGCGTGCTGGAAGGGCGCAAGACCTTTGCCAACATGCTGAAGTACATCAAGATGACCGCCAGCTCCAATTTCGGCAATGTATTTTCGGTATTGATCGCCGGCGCTTTTCTGCCATTCCTGCCGATGCTGCCGATGCAGCTGCTGGTGCAAAACCTGCTGTACGACGTGTCGCAAATCGCGATCCCGCTCGACAACGTCGACCCGGAATTCCTGAAAAAACCGCAGCGCTGGAATCCCAACGATATCGGCCGCTTCATGGTGTATTTCGGGCCGATCAGTTCGGTGTTCGATATCTCGACGTTCGCCTTGCTGTGGTATGCATTCGGCGCCAATACGCCGCAGCATCAAACGCTGTTCCAGTCGGGCTGGTTCATCGAGGGCCTGCTGTCGCAAACCCTGATAGTGCACATGATCCGTACCCAGAAAATTCCGTTCATCCAAAGCCGTGCGGCGTGGCCGCTGATCGGCATGACGGTGTTCGTGATGGCCGTCGGCATCTTCATTCCGATGTCGCCATTCGCTTCTTACTTCAAGCTGCAGGCGCTGCCGCTTGCTTATTTCCCGTGGCTGGTCGTCATTTTGGTTGGGTATGCCGGGCTGACGCAGGCGATGAAGGGTTGGTATACGCGGCGCTACGGCTGGCAATAGCGGTCGGCGTGACGCCGATGGCCTTATTCGAAGTCGATCGCTTTGTTCAAGCGATCGATGACATCGTCGGGTACCCGCTTGCTGCACATGATATAGCGCTTCTCGCCGGGCGGCATGTCGGAAAAGTGGATGATGCGGAATTCATTGATGCTGGAACCGGCTTGCTGGACGAGAAAGTCCGCTTCCTCTTCCGCAACGAACATGAAGTCGGCGCGGTTCAATCTGATCATCTTGACCATGACCGAGTTCTCGTTGGTGGTGCGAACGATGTCCGGCCTTAGCCTGGACAGCAAGCCGTCAATAAAGGGACCGTAGGAATAGTTGTCCTTGGCGAGCACCCGTGCGCCGTTTGCCATGAGCGCCTGTCGCAGGCTGGCGCCCTGCCTGAGCCCGTACGACTTGTTCGCCAGTCCGACCGTCGGGCTGTCGCGATAGATCGCTTTGGTGAATTTGGCGAACTGTTCTCTTTCCCGATTCTTGAACCAACCGATGCCGCAATCCGTGTCGACGCCCGTCTTGATGTTCAATAGTTGCCGATTGGTCGGCATCTCGGTCCAGACGAAGGGAATGCCGGCTGCCTTGAACGCATGGGCGGCAGGGGTGCCGGTCAACCCGCTCGCCGAGCCGTCGGCCATTGGCACCAGGTAGGGCGGGCGAACGTTGTAGTAGAGCACGATGCGGTCTGCGGCCGCGCATGGATTCGGCAACAAGAGCGACAGCGAAAGCAGTACGGCCCGGATCGGTTTCATGCCGGCCCGCCATGCATCATTCATCATTCGAAGCGCACTGCGTAGACTGGCGGCAAACGCGGCGTCGAGCGCATCGCGCAACTGGCCGGCTGGCGTGTCGAGCTCCGGCAGGTCGGTAAAGCGTCGCAATTGCTGTGTGAAAACGAGCCTGGCCATGCTGGAAAATTATACAGAATTGGCTCAGGATGGCACGTGCGCCGGATTAGAATGTGTATAAAAGAATATTCCTGGCCACAACCGGTCTTTCTCCGTTTCCAACCAATCATTCAGGTGACGCATGGCGACACGCATCGAACACGATAGCTTCGGCACCATCGAAGTCCCCGACGCGCGCTTGTGGGGCGCACAGACGCAGCGCTCGCGGGAGCATTTCCGGATATCATCGGAGCGCATGCCGGAGGCCTTGATTGTCGCGCTGGCCGGGGTGAAACGCGCCTGCGCACGCGTCAATCGCGAGCTCGGCTTGCTCGGGACGGCCAAGGCCGACGCGATCATGCAAGCGGCCGACGAAGTGATCGCGGGAAAACATGCGCAAGAATTTCCACTATCGATCTGGCAGACCGGATCGGGCACGCAAACCAATATGAACATGAACGAGGTGCTGGCCAATCGCGCCTCGGAATTGCTTGGAGGCGCGCGCGGCGAGGCGCGGCTGGTGCATCCGAACGACGAGGTGAATCTTTCGCAATCGTCGAACGATATCTTTCCGACTGCGATGCACGTCGCCGCCGGCCTTGCGTTGCATGATGATTTGCTGCCGGCGCTGTGCGCGCTGCATGCCACGCTGGAACTGAAGTCACGCGCCTTCGCCGACATCGTCAAGATCGGGCGCACCCATCTGCAGGACGCGACGCCGCTCACGCTGGGCCAGGAATTTTCGGGCTACGCGGCGCAGCTCGCGCATGCGGAATTGAGCGTCAAGTCGGCGTTGCCGGCGCTGTATGGTTTGGCTGTCGGCGGCACTGCGGTCGGCACCGGCCTCAACGCCCCCGCGGATTTCGGCCCGCGCGTCGCGGCGGAATTGGCGCAGCGCTGCGGCGTGCCGTTCGTCAGTGCGGCCAACAAGTTCGCCGCACTGGCTGCGCATGACGAGCTGGTCGCCGCGCACGGCGCACTGAAGACGCTTGCGGCCGCGCTGATGAAAATCGCCAACGACGTGCGCTGGCTGGCATCCGGTCCTCGTTCCGGCTTGGGGGAAATCAGTATTCCAGAAAACGAGCCGGGCAGCTCGATCATGCCGGGCAAGATCAATCCGACGCAATGTGAAGCGCTGACGATGCTGTGCTGCCAGGTGTTCGGCAATGATGTCGCGATCAATTTCGGCGGGGCCTGCGGCAACTTCGAGCTGAACGTGTTCAAGCCGATGATCATCCATAATTTCCTGCAGAGCGCGCGGCTGCTGGCCGACGGCATCGCGAGTTTCGATGAACATTGCGCGCGCGGTATCGAAGCCAACCGCGAGCGCATCGCCGACTTGATGGAGCGCTCGCTGATGCTGGTCACCGCACTGGCGCCGCACATCGGTTACGACAAGGCGGCCGAGATCGCGAAGCAGGCGCATCGCGACGGCAGCACGCTGAAGCAGGTCGCGGTCAGCCTTGGGTACGTCACCGCGGACGAGTTCGAACGCTGGGTGCGGCCGCTCGACATGACGGCTCCGAATCGCTCCTGAGTACAGCGATCGGCGGGCGCAGGTGCGGCATGCTGCACTCACCCGCG
>DHXL01000187.1:1741-10553 GCA_002415335.1 Oxalobacteraceae bacterium UBA5157 | reverse complement strand
GTCTATCGCGATGCTCCGGCCTATCAGCGCATCGGCTGCGCGCGGCCATGTTCGTGCTGCTCATTGGTGTGCAAATTGACTCAGGCCCGACACCAATCTGATGCATAATTTGTGGGCACTTCCAGGCCTTGTCGATGGTCGGCAAGAGCAGTTTGCGCAATCTTGGAGAACCACATGGCCCATCGCATCCCGCATCCCATGGCAGGCGGATCGCGCCCGTCCAGCCGCAACAAGATCGTCTCGGCCGCCGAGGCCGTCAGGCTGATTCACGATGGCGACACGATTGCCACTGGCGGCTTTGTCGGGATCGGCTTTGCGGAAAATATCGCGGTCGCACTGGAGCAGCGCTTTCTGGAGAGTGAGGACGAGCTGCTCGAAGGCCTGGGCAAGCCGCGCAACCTGACCCTCGTGTACGCGGCCGGACAGGGCGACGGCCAGGAGCGCGGCCTGAATCACCTTGGCCACGAGGGCTTGATCAAGCGCGTGATCGGCGGCCACTGGGGCCTGGTGCCGAAGCTGCAGCAACTGGCGATCGCCAACAAGATAGAAGCCTACAATTTGCCGCAAGGCGTGATCAGCCACCTGTTTCGGGACATCGCGGCCGGTAAGCCGGGCCTGCTCACCACGGTCGGTCTCGGCACCTTTGTCGATCCGCGGCACGGCGGCGGCAGAATCAACGACGCGACCAAGGATGACCTGGTTGAATTGATGTCGATCGGCGGAAAGGACTACTTGTTTTACAAGTCGCTGCCGATCAATGTCGGCATCATTCGCGGCACCACCGCCGACCCCGACGGCAACGTGACGATGGAGAAGGAAGCGCTCACGCTGGAAGCGCTGGCGATCGCGATGGCGGCGCATAACTCGGGTGGCATCGTGATCGTGCAGGTGGAGCGGATTGCCGAGAGCGGCTCGCTCAATCCGCGCCAGGTGAAGGTTCCCGGGATACTGGTCGATTGCGTGGTCGTCGCGGAAAAGCCCGAATACCACATGCAGACGTTCATCGAGCCATACAGCGCCGCATTCGCCGGCGAAATCAAGGTCCCGATGTCGTCGATCCGGCCGATGGAAATGAGTGAGCGCAAGATCATCGCGCGCCGCGCATTGCTGGAGCTGAAACCGAACAACGTCGTCAATCTGGGCATCGGCATGCCGGAGGGCGTGGCCAGTGTCGCGGCCGAAGAAAAAATCATGGACCTGGTGACGCTTACGGCCGAGCCCGGCGTAATCGGCGGCATTCCGGCCGGCGGCCTCAACTTCGGTGCCGCCACCAATGCCGAGGCCATTATCGACCAGCCTTCGCAATTTGATTTCTACGATGGCGGCGGCCTCGACGTCGCCTTTCTCGGATTGGCGCAGGCCGATCGTTGCGGCAATCTGAACGTGAGCAAGTTCGGATCGCGCTTTGCCGGTGCCGGCGGATTCATCAACATCAGCCAGAATGCGAAAAAGGTCGTATTCGTCGGCACCTTCACGGCCGGCGGCTTGCAGGTCGAGCTTGCCGATGGCAAGCTGCTGATCCGACGCGAAGGCACGGCCCATAAATTCGTCGATGAGGTCGAGCATCGCACCTTCAGCGGCGCCTATGCGATCGAACGCGGCCAAACGGCGCTGTACGTCACCGAACGCTGCGTGTTCCGGCTGGTTGCGGATGGACTGGAGGTGATCGAGATTGCGCCCGGAGTCGATCTCGAACGGGACGTACTCGCACAGATGGGTTTCAAACCCCTGGTGAGTCCGCAGCTGCGTTTGATGGACGCACGGATCTTCCAGCCGGGGTCGATGGGACTGCGAAGCGATATCCTGTATTTGCCGCTGGAACAGCGCCTGACCTACGATGCGGAGCGCAATATTTTCTTTGTCAATTTTGAGGGTTTCGAAGTCAAGAACGCGGTCGACATCGATCATATTCACCAGCTGGTTGCCGCCCATCTTGCGCCGCTAGGAAAAAAGGTGCCGGCAATCGTCAATTACGACAATTTTTCGATCGCACCGGATTTGCTGGACCCTTATGTTGAGATGGTGCACGACTTGACGCAACGCTTCTACAGCCGCGTCACGCGCTACACGACCAGTACGTTCATGCGCAGTTATTTCGGCAAGGCGTTCCGCGGCCATGATAGCGAGCCGGCGCTGTATGGCAGCTCGGAGGAGGCGCTATTGCATTTGCGCGATGCGTAGATGCGGGGCGCGCTACTGCCGGAACGATTGAATCAATTGTTCGCGTAGCCAGCGGTTGGCAGGATCGTCGTCGACGTTGGCGTGCCAGTACAGGTAGACGTCGAATGGCGGCATCTCGGTCGGGAACGGCAGGATCTGGTTATCGAATTGCTGGTTCGCAACGCGCGCGTAACGCTCAGGCATGGTCAACAGCAAATCGGTTTGACTGACCACGCGGCAGGCCGCGAAATAGTGCTGGCAGCGCAGCAGGATGCGGCGCTGCACCCCCAGCCGGCTGAGTTCGAAATCCTCCAGGCCCGGGCCGCGGCGGCGCGAGCTGGCCAGGATGTGATCTTGCTCCAGATAGGTGGTCAGATCGAGCGCGCCGTTAATGTGCGGATGGCCATGGCGCGCCACCACGACGGTCTTGTCAACCAGGATCTGGGTGTGCAGGATGTCGCTCGACAGCGGCAGCAGCACGTCGATCGCCACATCCAGCGTACCGGCCGCCAATTCATGTTCAAGCTCGCGCCGCTCGACCTGGACTGCGGCGATATCGACCAGCGGCGCCTGGCGCCTGACTTGCACCACCAGCGGTGGCAGCACCGTCGCTTCCAGCACGTCGCGCAGCGCCAGCGTGAAGCTCTTGCGGGTGGTGCCAGGATCGAAGCGGTCGAGGCCGTTCAGGGTCACTTCAAAACCGCGCAGCGAGCGCCTCACCGGTTCGATGATGCTGCGTGCGAGCGGGGTCGACACCATCGTATGGCCCTGGCGCACGAACAGCGGATCGTCAAACAGCAGCCGCAGCCGGCCCAGCGCATGGCTGATCGCCGGCTGGGTCAGATTCAGCTTCTGGCTGGCGCGGGTCACGCTGCCTTCGACATAGATTGCTTCGAACACGATGAAGAGGTTGAGGTCGACTCGGGATATATGCATGATATTTATGGAATATGATTATAAGTATTCATTTGATCGATTCTATCGTGGACGATATGCTTAGTCCAATTCAAAGCCGTGAGTAAGGATGCTGCATGGGACAAATCTATCTGGTACGGCACGGTCAGGCGTCGTTCGGCACCGAGGACTACGACCGTTTGTCCGAGCTCGGCAGCGAGCAGGCGCGCCTGCTGGGGGAATGGTTTGCCAACTGCAGGCAGAGTTTCGACCGGGTCGTGACAGGCAGCCTGAAGCGCCACCGGCAAACTGCGGATGCCTGCATCCAGGCGTTGCCGAAAGCGCAGCGCGTCCATACCGATTGGGAAACCGATCCCGGCTTCAATGAATACGATCACGATGACGTCCTGGTCCGGCATCGCCCGGATTTCGCCGTTCCCGGAGCGATCAAGCAGTTCCTGGCCGAAAACGAAAACGGCAAGCGTGTCTTCCAGCAGATATTCCAGGAATCGATGACGCGCTGGATGAGCGGCGCGCATGACGCCGACTACCGCGAACCATGGCCGGTATTCCGCCAGCGCTGCGTCGCCGCGCTCGAGCGCCTGCTCGACAGCGCCGGCCAGTCGCAAAACATTATCGTGTTTACCTCGGGCGGCACCATCGCCACGCTGTGCCAGCACTTGCTCGGCTTGCAGGACCGGCAGATGGCCGAACTCAACTGGTCGCTCGTCAACAGCGCCGTGACCAAGCTGCTCTATCAGTCGGGCCGGGTCAGCCTTAGTTACCTGAACAATTTTTCGCATCTGGAATGGCTCGGGGAAAAGCACTCCGTGACTTACCGCTAACCAAGGAAGTTCGCAACATGGCCAGCACTGACCTGTTTGATTTGACCGGCAAGGTCGCCCTCGTCACCGGCGCCAGCCGCGGCATCGGCGAAGCCATCGCCAAGACGCTGGCCGCCTATGGTGCGCACGTCATCGTATCGAGCCGCAAGGCCGAAGCCTGCGAAACGGTGGTCGCCGCGATCCAGGCCGCCGGTGGCAAGGCTGAGGCGCTGGCTTGCCATATCGGCGAGATGACGCAAATCGACAAGCTGTTCGCCGACATCGAAACGCTGCACGGCCGGCTCGACATCCTGGTCAACAACGCCGCCACCAATCCGCATTTCGGGCCGATCTACGACACCGATTTGTCGGCTTTCCAAAAGACCGTGGACGTCAACATCCGTGGCTATTTTTTCATGTCGGCGCAGGGCGCCAAACTGATGGCGAAAAACGGCGGCGGCAGCATCGTCAACGTGGCCTCGGTCAACGGCGTGACGCCGGGCGCGCTGCAAGGAATTTATTCGATCACCAAGGCGGCGGTGATCTCGATGACGAAGGCGTTTGCCAAGGAATGCGCGCCGATGGGCGTGCGCGTCAATGCGTTGCTGCCGGGCGCGACCGACACCAAGTTCGCGTCGGCGCTGTTTCACAATCCTGCCATCATGGAAATCGCGCTGACGCGGATCCCGATGAAGCGCATCGCCGAGCCAGGCGAGATGGCTGGCACCGTGCTGTATCTGGCGTCGAATGCGGCGAGCTATACAACCGGGGCCTGCATCAATGTTGACGGCGGCTATTTGGCGTCCTGACTCGCCAGTTTATGAATGCGATAGACAGGGTTGACGCGGACAGCCGGCAGCTTGAGGAGATGATGTTGAGCAAGCAACTACATGTAATGAGCCCGGAACGGGCCGAACAGCTGAAGACTGGCGTGCTGGGGATGCCGATGGCGAAATTCCTTGGCTTGCGTTTCCTCAGCATCGCCGCCGGGGCGGTCGAGCTGGAGATCCCGTACCGCGAGGAATTGAGTTTTCGTCCCGGCCAGATGCAGGCCACGCCGATATTCGCCGCCGCCGATTTTGCGGCGATCGCGTCGGCCTGGACGCTGCTGCCACCCGGATGGAGTAATGCCAGCATCGATTGCACGCTCAAGATTGTCGGCCCGGCCAGTGGTCAAAAACTCGTGGCGCGCGGCTGGGTCATTACCCCGGGAAAATTGATCACCGTATGCGCCGCCGACGTCTACGCGGTGAACGACGGGCAGGAGACTCTGTGTGCGACCGCGCTCGCGACCGCGCGCAGCATCGAGCCGGTAAAAGACTGAACAACTGAACAATTCGAACACCACCAAGCACGCAAACCAACGGAGAATCAAATGGATTTCCAATACAGCCCCAAGGTACAACAACTGCAAGCACGCCTGACCGCTTTCATGGCAGAAAATATCTACCCGAACGAAGCGCGCTTCTTCGGCGAGATCGAAGCCAATCGTGCCAAGGGCAATGCGTGGATCCCGACTATCGTGATCGAAGAGCTGAAGAAGAAGGCGCATGCCGCCGAATTGTGGAATCTGTTTCTGCCGGAATCCGAACACGGCGCCGGCCTCACCAATCTCGAATACGCGCCACTGTGCGAAATCATGGGTCGCGCCAGCTGGGCGCCGGAAGTGTTCAATTGCAGCGCCCCCGACACCGGCAACATGGAAGTACTGGCGCGCTACGGCACGCCGGAACAGCAAAAGCAATGGCTGACGCCGCTGCTGGAAGGCAAACTTCGCTCCTGCTTCGCGATGACGGAACCGGCAGTCGCTTCATCCGACGCCACCAACATCGAAAGCAGCATCGTGCGCGACGGCGACCATTACGTGATCAACGGCCGCAAATGGTGGTCGTCCGGCGCCAATGACCCGCGCTGCAAACTGTTTATTTTCATGGGCAAGACCGATCCCGCCAATCCAAGCAAGCACGCGCAGCAATCGATGATCATCGTGCCGCGCGACACCCCGGGCGTCACCATCGTGCGCCACTTGCCGGTGTTCGGCTTCGACGATGCGCCGCACGGCCACGCCGAAACCCTGTTCGAAAATGTCCGGGTGCCGGTCTCCAACATCCTGCTGGGCGAAGGCCGCGGCTTTGAAATCGCGCAGGGCCGCCTCGGGCCTGGCCGCATCCATCACTGCATGCGCCTGATCGGCCTGGCCGAGCGCGCGCTGGAACAAATGTGCAAGCGCACGCTGACGCGGGTCGCCTTCGGCAAACCGGTAGCGGAACAAACCGTCACGCTGGAACGCATCGCGGAAGCGCGCATCCTGATCGACCAGGCGCGCTTCCTGGTATTGAATGCGGCCCAGATGATGGACACGGTCGGCAACAAGGCGGCGGCAAAAGAGATCGCGATGATCAAGGTGGCGGCACCGAACATGGCTTGTCGCGTGATTGACTGGGCGATCCAGGCGCAGGGCGGCGGCGGCATGGCCGACCCGTTCCTGGCGCATGCCTACGCGAGCGCCCGCTCGCTGCGCATCGCCGACGGTCCGGATGAAGTGCACCGCAATCAGGTCGGCAAACTCGAATTGTCGAAATACAAGCCGAAGAAGAAATGAGAAACCAACCTGCTTAGGATCTATATGGCCGTACAAGCATTTGCAGGAAAAGCAGTACTCGTCACCGGCGGTGCCGGTGGCATCGGACGCGCGACTGCGCTGGCCTTCGGGCAGGCCGGCGCGCGGGTGGCGGTATCCGATTTCGCCGTCGCCGGCGGCGAAGAAACCGTGGCCATGATCCGGCAAGCCGGCGGCGACGCGATCTTCATTCGGGCCGACGTCACCAAGGCGGATCAGGTTGAGGCGATGGTGGCGAAGGTGGTGGACAGCTTCGGCCGGCTCGATTGCGCATTCAATAATGCCGGCATCGAGGAGGAGAGCCAGCGGCTGGCCGACTGCGACGAAGCGCTGTTCGACCGCATCATCAACGTCAACGTCAAGGGCACGTTTCTGTGCATGAAGTACGAAATCCGTCAGATGCAAAAACAAGGCGCCGGCGCCATCGTCAACACCGCATCGGTCGCAGGCCTGGTCGGGGCTCCGCTGCAGCCGGCCTACGCGGCCAGCAAGCACGCGGTGGTCGGCATGACGAAGACGGCGGGCGCTGAATACGGCAGGGCTGGCATCCGCATCAACAGCGTATGTCCCGGCGTCATCCGCACCGAGATGATGGATCGGGCATTGGAGCGCGAGCCGAAACGGGCGAAGCTGATGCAAAGCGTGCACCCGATCGGCCGTATCGGCGAAGCCGAAGAAATTGCCGGCGCAGTGCTGTGGCTGTGCTCGGACGCGGCGTCGTTCGTGGTCGGCCATCAACTGGCGGTCGATGGCGGCTTGACCGTAGTGTGATCGTAGCACGACCGACCTTTAACGTTTTCTAGGTATCGAACATGGCTGAATTTCCCTGGATAAAATCGTACCCGGCCGGCGTAAGCTGGGATGCAGAACTTCCCGTGATGCCGGTGCCGCAAATTCTGGATGATACGGCGGCGAAATGGCCCGATCATCCGGCGCTGGATTTCATGGGACGCAAAATAAGCTACCGTGAACTGGAACAACTGGCTAACCGCGCCGCCAAGGGATTCCAGCAGCTGGGGGTCAAGCCGGGTGTGCATGTCGGGCTCTACCTGCCCAACACTCCGCACTACGTGATCAGTTTTTTCGGTGTGCTGAAAGCCGGCGGCACCGTGGTCAATTACTCTCCGCTCGACGCGGAAAAGGTGTTGGCGCACAAGGTCGACGATAGCGAGACCGATATCATCGTCACGCTCGATCTGGCGGCGTTGTATCCGCAGATGAACACGCTGCTCGGCACCACGCGTTTGCAGAAACTGGTGGTCGGCAATCTGGGCGAGATGAGCGGTTTTCCGGATGCCGTCCATGCAAAATTAAAGCTCGCTGGCCAGTTAAGCGAAGTCGCGGCCGACGACCAACACCTTGCTTTCATGCAGTTGCTGGACAACGACGGCGCGTACCACGACTATCCGATCGCGGATGTCGGGCAAGCGATCGCGGTGCTGCAATACACCGGCGGCACCACCGGCCAACCCAAAGGCGCCATGCTCACGCACGGTAATTTGAGCGCCGCATGCGGTCAGATGCTGGCGACCGTGAACGGCGAGCCGAAAGTGCTGCACGAGGGCCAGGAGCGCGTGCTGGCGGTGCTGCCGCTATTTCACATCTATGCGCTGACGGTCAACATGCTGTTCGGCATTCGCATCGCGGCGGAAATCATTTTGCATACGAAGTTCGACCTCGATGCGGTGGTCAAGGATCTGGCGGCCAAGAAGGTCACGGTATTCCCTGGTGTGCCGACCATGTACACCGCGATCATCGGCTATCCGGACATCGGCAAATTCGACCTGAGCACGCTCAAGTTCTGCGGCTCCGGCGGTGCGCCGCTGCCGGTCGAAGTGAATCAACAATTCCAGCGGCTTACCGGCTGCCGTTTGCTGGAAGGGTGGGGCATGACCGAGACCTCGCCGACCGGTACGTTTACGCCGTTGCACGGTGAGCAAAGAGCCGGCTCCTGCGGCATCCCGATCAGCGGTGTCACGATCAAGTTCGCCAGCATCGATGCGCCTGACCACTATGTCGCACAAGGCGAGCGCGGCGAATTGTGCATCAGCGGTCCGAACGTGATGAAAGGCTACTGGAAGAATCCAGCCGCAACCGCCGAGGCGATGACCGCCGATGGATTCTTCCGCACCGGCGACGTCGGCTACATGGATGAGGACGGCTACGTCTACATCGTCGACCGCACCAAGGACATGATCCTGTGCGGCGGCTACAACGTCTATCCGCGCAATGTCGAGGAAGCGATTTACGAGCACCCGGCGGTCGCGGAAGTCTGCGTGATCGGCATCGACGATGCATACCGCGGCCAGTCGCC
>DHXL01000187.1:0-1563 GCA_002415335.1 Oxalobacteraceae bacterium UBA5157 | reverse complement strand
ACGCCGGTCGGGAAATTATCGAAGAGGGAATTGTACGAAGAAGAGAAGCGGCGACCTGCCGCTTAACACCGGACCTGGGCCGGCCCCGGCAGCAAACCGGGGCTCCAAAGCCGGGAATCGCCGTCAGGCTGTTCCCGGTCCGGCCTTAGCCTTCGCTCAATTGGTGAGCAGGCTCACCTTGTCGAGTACGAAGGAAGTCTGAAGCGACGAGTCCTCGGTACCGGCGAAATAAATCTGAACCGACTGGCCGGCAAAGGCAGACAGGTCAAACGTATGTTGCTGATAGCCGGTCGCCTTGTTGACGTTGCTATAGGTAGCCAGCGTCTTCAGCACGGTTCCCGACGAATTCCTGACGGTGATCACGAACTTGTCGTATACGGTCGTACCAGTTTCGGCAGTGTCAATATGCAGATAGAAACTCAACTGGGCGGAGGTCGAGGTCGACGGGATGGTCACCGTTTGCGCCAGATGCTCCGCCGTCGCATAGCCGTAGCCATTCAGCCACGCATACTTGCTGCCTTCGTAGGCGGTCTCGCCGCTGAAAGTGCCGATGTCACCGGTGGTGCCGCTCCATGCCGTCGCGCCTGATTCAAAGCCGCCATTCGTGACACGCTCGGTGTTGCCGGATGGCGGTGGTGGCGGCGGTGTGACCGAACCCATGGCGGATGCGAAATTCGCCATGTTCATGCTGCCGTAGCCGCTGGCGTAGTCCCAACCGGTCTTCGCCGAGTAGCCGCCGTTGCTGCCGGAGGTGATGTCATGGAACATGCCGGGCGTGCCTGCCGCCTTCTGATAAATCGCTGCTGCCGGAAACGCTAGGCTATTGCTGTTCATCGATTGGACACGCGCCCAAAAACCGGTAAACAATGGCGCCGCAAGACTGGTGCCGCCGATTTGTTCGGTTGACCCGTTGACGATAACGAGCGCGCCGCTGGCTGGATCGGCGTCCAGCGCGATATCAGGCGTGCCACGTTTGGTCGACGTGCCGAGCACGCCGGCATTGATTTGCCAGCCAGGTGCCGGTTCAGTCAGGCTTGGTCCGCCGCCGGCGCCACCGCTTGAGCTCTGTTGGCAGCTAGAGGCGCTGCTGCAGGCCCATACCGATTCGGAAATCCAGCTGGTGCCGGAAGTATTCAGCAAGCTGCCGCCGGCCGAGATCACGTAAGGCGAGACGGACGGATAGCTTTCCGCAGTGCCGGCGGTCGCGCCGCACTCGTAGGCACCCGAGTCGCCGGAGGAGACCGAGAATGTCTGCCCTTGTGCGACCGCAGCCTGGAAGATCTGGTCGTTACTGGCCATGATTCCGGACGCCTTCGCATCGTTCTCGCATTCGCCGAGCGAGACGTTGATCGTCTTCGCCAGGTTGTCGCTGACCGCACGATTGTAGGTATTAGTCAGATCGGCATCGCTCAGGGTATTGGCCGTGTACAGTACCATCTGCTTGATTGTGCCGCCGGCGGCGGCCAGGGCATCCTGGGTATCCATATTCCATTCGCCGATACCGGATGTGTCGCTGCTGGCGGTACCGACGGTGACCTTGGTTACATTGACCGCCGGGTAACC
>DHXL01000155.1:9088-15673 GCA_002415335.1 Oxalobacteraceae bacterium UBA5157 | reverse complement strand
CCGGTCACGAAAAATTCGTCTGTTCCGACCTTCAGCACCGCCTTCTGGTTATTCAAGGTAGCGATGCGCGGACTGGACAGCACGTGGACCGTGCCTTGCGTTTCCAGGAACGAAAGCAAAGCCGCGAAATTGCTGGTTTGAAAAGCGAGACCGAACAAACCGCCACCGGCACCAGCAGCTGCTGCTGCGGCAAAAATATCCTGTCCCGGCGCTATCGATCCCAATTGGCCACCGGCAAAGGTCTTCGCGACGGTATCAATCGACGTTACACCAGTTGCAAGAGGTCCACTGTTTTGCAAGACGGTCCCTGGCGTAATCACTCCACCCGACACCCTGCTGTTTGCGCCTGTCCGAAATGCAGCCCAATTGATGCCGGATTGAAAGCCGTCATTCAATTGAACTTCCAGAATTTTCGCTTCGAGAATCACTTGCCTGTCGACCGACAACTGCGTTGCCTTCAAATAGGCGGACACATTCCGCATGTCATTCCACATCCCGCGTACCACGACTACGCCCGATTGCGGGCTGATGACAACGCTGCGCCCGTCCTTGCCGGTCCCGACAATCGCGTCCAGCGAGGCTTTCAGTTCGCCCCAGAAATCGCTGGAAGATGTCGTACTGATACTGCTGCTATCGAGCGCATGCGAAGTGGTGGCCGGCGAGATCGGCGCCGTGCCACCCGAACTCTGCGGCGGACCACCTGCCGAAGAGTCGCTCACCGATCCCGATGTTACCCTGATGTCCGAGGTACCCTTGCGACTGCCCGTCAAATAATTTACCTGAAACACGCGCGTCTGCATCGTCAGCGGTTTGATGTAAATCCGCGTACCGTCCACCTCGTAATCGTACCCGTACATCTTCCGAATCGCATCCAGCGCTTCAAACAGCGTCACGTTCTTGAGGTTGGCGGAAATGGTCCCTGTGACATCGGGATGGACCAGCATGCTGTAGCGCGTACCGGAAACCAACGACATGAAAAACTGCGCCGCCGGCACGTTATTGAAGGCCAGACCAAATCGTTCTTCCAGCGGCTGGCGCGCTTTTGGCATCTCTATATTCAGAGGCGGCAAAAGCGCAGCCGCAACCGCATCGGGCTTCGCAGGTTGCGATTCGGACTTGGCCGCATTCTGCATTTCGGCATTGATCTGGTCATACGTTCCGCGTCTTGACGCTGGCGCTGCACATGCCGCCAGACTGAGAACGACGATAGTAATTATAATTTTTCGCACTATTTACCTTACCTTTATTGCCCCAGGTTCCGTGTCGGCCCTGCTGGGATTCGGCGCTTCTCGACGCCTGGAAATAATTTCAATGTCTGCATGCGCCTGCCGCTGCGGAGAATCACTTCCCGCTCAGTTATTCTCACCACGACTGCGTCGCCAAATTTGTCGCCTACCTGCACGGTCTTGCCGCTGATAATCGCGATCGTACGCCTGGGTGACACCAACACCGATTGCAGTGCGGGGCCGGCCGAGAATGGCGGCATGGTTCCGTCAAGCGAACCTGGCGGGCGCGTCGGGTCCGACAGCGTCTCGGCCATGGTCGAGACTGGCACCATGAGCGTCGCCAGCATGAAGCAAGACATTAGTCGGGCCGTGGCGATGCGGCTCACAGGTTCAGCCATTTCTTGTCCAGGCTCAGGGTAAATAGCGTCAGGGTCAGCGTCGCCTTGGGGTAGTCGTCCACCTTCAATTTGGCATCCCCCCAGAACAATTGCCAGGGCATCGCTTCGAGCGCCGACATGTAATTCAGCATGTCCAGGTAAGCGCCCTGCAGCGTAATCACCACGCCATGCCGATAAACTTCATCGGCCACAGTCTTGTTTTCCTTCTTGTCCTTGGCCGCAGCCGCCGCGGACGCCGCCGCTGTTTCGCCTGCAGCTCCCGGCGCCGGAAGCGCGTCGCGCAGGCTCGTTACCGGCAGAGTCGTCAAGGACATCAGGCGCAACTGGCCGTTCTGCTTGACGATGTCTTCCAGCAATCGCGTCATTTTATCAGGGGACACCAACGCACTTTGCATATCACGCAGCGATCCCTGCATCTGCGTCGATTGTTTCTTCAACATTTGCAACTGGACGACATTTGCTGCGTCTGGATCAAGTTCGCGCAATTTCACTTTTTGCTGGATTTCCGCTTGAATCATGGCGATCTGCGCCTGCCCTTGCTTGATTTGCAGCGACATCTGTTTCTGCTTCGCGAATTGCGGATCGAGCAGTGCCGCATTGATCAACGAGATCAAGATCAGCGACGCCATCGCAAAAATGATGACGCGTTCACGCAGGCTTAGCGCGTCGATTCTCAATGCGAGCTTTTGCCAGGTTTGCTTCATTGTTTCTTCGCCTCCGGCAAACCGTCCTGGCCGGTAGCCGCCCCGGAAGATTGCAAACTGAACTCGATATAACGTGCCGGCACGCGCTGCGGCGCGCCAGTCGCGGGCGCCGTCCCATCCTTTTCTTTCTGATCGACCTGCGGCACCTGCATCTCCAGCGTTGCAAAGGATTTTCCTTGCATCACTTCCTCATGCTTTAACCGTCGGATATAAATCGGAACCAGCTCTGGATGCATGGCCCTGCCCTGGAGGCCGATTTCATTGCCAGCGCCGTGAATGCTTAAATCGGTCAACCACATGCCCGACACAATCTGCCGCGAGAAGGCACGCAGGTACCCCGAGTAACCCTTGGTGTTGCCAAAGTTGCCATCCTTAAGGATGTCGAATACTTGCTGTAGCGACTTCACTTCGGTTTCAGCTTTTTGAATGTCATCGCCCAGCGATTTGTCTTTCGCTCTCGGAGCAAAATCGGCTGTGACTTTCGTCAACTGTCCCTGGGCCACTGCAAGCTGTGCGGAAGTGGCTTGGGCCTGGTTAGCGAGACTCGCTGCCCGGTAACCGGTAAAAGCGGTCAACAGCAGCGAGCCGAACAAGAGCAGGCCCAACGCTTGCGCCATGGTGATCGCTGAAAAGTATTTCTTCTGCTTGAGAAAAATCGGGTTGAAAAGATTGATCTGCTGACTCACAGGATCGTCTCCTCATGGCGTAATGCTGCCCCGAGCGCCATGAAACAATTCTGTTGTTGTTCCTTTTCCCTCAAGCCCGGCACCTTCGACAGATCCAGCACGCTATCCAGATTCAATGCCTCGACCGGGATGTATAAATTCGCGGCGAGATATTCCTGCAAGCCCCTAGCTGCGTCGCCTAATGGAGACAACATCAGCTTCGCCACTGTGATGAAGTGATACTGTCGGTCGAAATGATCGAGCGAACGCTGCAATTCGAGCGTGACCTTGTCGTAACAAACGGCGCGCTGATCGATATCCGCTTGCATCAGTTGCGACAAACTCACGTCGATGCGCCGCGAAAGGTACAGCTCGGTGCCATAAGTCACGGTTAACAATCCGCCTTGGGCATCGAACGACAGCAACGCCAAACCGCGCCCCTCCGTCTCGAGCAGGGCTGAAATATTGCGTTGCGCCATTTCGGGTATGTCGATCACACTCAATGGAATCCTGGCGGTCCTGAACAATTCCTGACGCTGCTGAATCAATTGGTTACGTGCCGCCACCGCATACATGGAGCGCGTGCGCACCGGTGTATTCTTATCCATCGGGACATCAAGCACATCAATCGTCGCATCGTCGATATGGAAATCCAGCATATCCTTGAGACGCCAACGTATTGCCGTCCTCAGTTCGTCGGCGGGTACGTTTGGCGCGTCCACGGACAACAGCTGATATTCGCTTGTGGACAACAAGGTCAGACATTGATGGCGATCCGCGTGCAATTCCTTGGCGAGCGTTTCCAGCGGCAGCCCGCCAGCGGATGACTTGGCTGCCGGGAAGAAAGCGACTGACTCGACCACCGGCTTAGCCGATGACGCGCGGTTGACATAGACCGCGCAGACCCCCTCCTCCTGAAAAGTGATGGCCATCCAACCGGCTATTTTTTTAGTTTTAGTGAATAGACCCATGCCCGCGACTTACCGTAAAAAGTTACCTGAAACTAAGAGATTAAGCGTCGGCTGTCAATTGCTATTTTGCTCGATCGCACTATTCTTTGACACGAAGCATTTTGCCACAATGATCGAATGAGGCGGACATCGTACGCGTCATTCGATCAATAATTCTCCCGCAGGTAAATTATCGGACTTTTGTAGGTACCAAACGTGCCGCGAGCGATCGGGTTGGAAGGGGTGCCGGTGCCCAACCAGTCGAATTGCAACCACGGTGTCGCGGCGAGATTCGGCGACACATCCACGTACCCGAAATGTCCTCCTCCCGGTCCGGTCGCCACATTGGTGGGATTGGTCAATCGAAAATTATCCTGACCGAAGCGCAAGGCGCCATTGCCCCCCGTGACGTCGGCGGTATCGGCCGCGTTGCGCATGCGCGCGATCACATCGGCCGATGCCAGTTGGTTCCTTGTGCCTGCAGGATAGAAGGTGAGGCCGGCGGCGCTGGTCGGCACCGGTACGAGCGAGCAGGTATCGTCACCATTTCTCGTCCATCCGGTGCCGGCTTGATAGTACTGTGCGAGAAACGACACCGGCAGTGGCAATAATTCCGATCCGTAGGCGTTGGTGAGCCGAATTCGACCATAACGAACGGTCGTCGTCGCAATCCTCGCACGCTCGTTGCCGGCTGTGGCATCCGCGTCGACATCCAGTGCAGCAGGATCCATTTTGGCGCCGTCGCCATCTTGCGGAGCCACGCCGATTTGCAGCGTTTCATACGAACCGTCCACGGCACTTGCACGATTCAGAATCATATTCGCGGCAAAGGTCCCGACGCCGGCAGCCCATGTGCCGGTCGGACCGCTGATCGCCACGCGCGCTGCCGTAGCGGCGACATTCGTGCCGCAGCTGCGCGTTGTGGTGAACGGCGTGCCCACGGCAAACTTGGCAGTACACGCGGGGTTGCCGCCAATGTTAGTGGCCATCGCCCATAGCCCGATGCTGTCGTACGAACCAAAGCTGGTCCATTTAGTCGCCGTGGCGCCATCCAGATGTGCCAGCGTGCCAGTGTAATTCTGCGTCGTCACGTTGACCGAATTCTGCGCCGTCACGGTAAGTTTCACCGCAAACGGTTGGCCCATGTAGGTGAAAGGCGTCCCGGACGTACACGCTGCGGTGACGCTCCCGCTGACCTCAAAATGATCCGGAATGAAGCGCCCGAAGACTGCGGGCGGGTCCGCGGTCTTCAGCAGGCCGAAGTTGCAGCCGTATTTGCCGTTGGCATCCTTGGTGTTTGCATAAACGGCCGCTCCCGGACTACCACCGGCAATGCAGTCTCCCTGGCTGCCGCTATCGACGGTCGTCCAGGTCGAATCATAAATACCGCGTGGAGTCGCGGCGTCCGTTGCCGGGTCGTAGGCCGCGAGTTGGAAGGAGCCGACTTCGCCGTAGGTAAAATTCGCCGTCGCGGTGGACGATCCTGTCCCGGCGCTAGCGGGGGGGAAAACAACCGGAACCAACGCCACCAGCGTCGCCGGGCTGACGGCGGTCGGAGTAAGCTGGAGGACGCCGGTATACCCGCTCGGGGTACTCGCGACTCCAGCGGTCGTTGCGGTCAGCGTAAATATCTCGCCAGCCTTCAGCGTGCCGATGTTGTTCGCGTTGGGAGACGACCCTGACACCACCGATGCGACGCCAGTCGGCCGCACCGAAAACTGGTCAGTCGCGCACGCGTTCGTGGTCCCATCGCTGATGATCGCAGCCAGTTTGCTGTAAGCCGTATTCAGCGTGAAGTCGGCCGACTGCTTCTGTCCCGAATTGGCGGACCCAAACGTCATGACCTGGCTGCCGCCGGCCACGGCCGCCGCGCCGGTGCAGGTGCTGCTACAGTAGTTGGGCTGGGTGCTATCCAGGACGCAGATGCCGGCGCTATTGTCGACCAGCTTGAGCGTCACGTTCTTGTTGGCGGAAATCGCATACGTGCTCAGAATCTGGCTGTTATTCAAGGCGGCCACATCGAGCTTGAATGGTGTGCCGACCAATTTCGTGTAGATATCGCCGGTTAGATATTTCTGCACCGCGACCGAGGGCGGGGTGCCATAAGCCTCATCAATCGCATTGAATCCGCTCGCCGTGCCGCCGCTGCGCGGCACAATGGTCTGGGCGCAAATTTTCAAACCGCTGATCTCGTGGATGTTGGTCGAGCCGCCGGTAGAGCCGGTAAATGAAATCTGCCAGTTGGCAGGCACCGCGGCTTGAGAAAATCCTTGCGCCGTGGCCGCAGTGAAAATGTTCGGGACGTTAATCAGTGAGTTATAACCAGCCCCGGTGTCGCGATTGACTGCAACGGAAGTGCTCGCAGGCGTTCGGGCATCGACAATCACTTGATAATTGTAGCCAAGAGAGGGCGCGGTAGACCCTCTGTTGTCTATCAGCGGATTAAGCGAACCAGTGCCGGCGAGCCAGTTGTAGCCTGTCACATCCGAGCCCGAGCCGCGTATCCCCACCGATTCCAGGATCGACCCGGGGCCGCCGAAGCGGCCCTCGGTCGGGTTCTGATAATTGCCGAATTCATCCAGCGCGACGCCGATCCAGCCCCCGGCAAATCCCGGACACGAGGCCGTGTTACAGGCGGTGCC
>DHXL01000155.1:2180-8882 GCA_002415335.1 Oxalobacteraceae bacterium UBA5157 | reverse complement strand
TAGGCGTACTGCTGGAACTCGACCGAGATATAGTTGCCGCTGGCCGGAAAGATGGCCGGCACGGTGGCCGCTTTCGCATTGTTTCCAGTGTTGTTCGTCAACCGCAGGTATCCAGGATTCACGATACTGGGCACGATACCGGTGGCATCGCTGGTAGAAACGATCCAGTTGGCACCGTAAATGGTGGACGGGTTAAGGCTGACGCGTCCGAAGGTATCGCATACGCATGAGAGCGCCACGCCGGCTGGCGTGTTGGCCGGCGGCGTACAGGAAAACGGGACCGGGACCGTGTAGTCAACTGAAATTTGGATCTGATCGACGCTGACTGTTTGCGCTGCTTTGGAGGAGCTGGCCTTGGTCGCGGCGAATGCCGCGCCAAAATTCGCCGCGTTGATATCCGCCGGCGTCCATGTCGTGCCCCACACGTCGTTGGCGCCGCCGTGGTCTTCCACCACATCGATGATTGTATATTGCGTGCCGCTCGAGCGGTCCGCCGTGCCGATCACGCCCGCCTTGACCAGCCGCATTGCCGCATCGGCACTGCCGCCGCCGGAAGTGTCGGTGGAGCTGCGCTCCACGCTAACCGTCACGCCATTGATCGTAGCCCCGGACGGAATGGTAAAGCCGAAATCCGTGCATTTCAGGTAGCGCGTCGTGGTGCCGTCGACCGACGCGGTGGCCCAGATATCGTCACTAGCCAACGCATTACCTGGATTGCTCCACGCCACCGTGCCAATACCCGTGACGCTCAAACAGGTGTTCGGACTGGCCGTCACGGTCAATGCGCTGGCCGCACCGCTCACCGCCATCAGCAGCAATGCGACGGCAAGCATCCATGCTTTGGCTATCGCCGTGCGATTGCGCAATCTCGCAGATACCAATACTCCTGTCATTCTCATATCGATGCTTTCACGATCACGGCATACTCACTGTCGCGGTCAGCTCGCGGTCAACATAGCTGGTTCCGATTGGCGCCGGATTCGGGCAACTCCCTGCATTCGCTTGATTGCATGCGTTCGACGTAAACCGGAACACCTTGATCGGAATATTCGCCTGGCAAGATGGCGTGCAGGTGCAACCCACCGTCACAGCATAGCCAGCCATCGTCAAATTCGTGGCGGATGGCGACACCGTGATCGGTCCGGTACAGGGAGGTGTTGTCATCACACAGCCGGTCGAACATGCATACGCTGCACTATTGATGCGCGCCTGATAGATCCCCCAATCGAGCCCGGAGTGCGCTGCCCAATATGTGCGTGAGCCTTCAATATCGGTTCCCGAAGTAGTGCTTTGGACTGTCGAAAAAGTCAGCATATACGCTCCCAATGCCGCCAGAACGACCAGGAGGAAGATGGCAGACACGAGTGCGAAACCCGTTTCGGGATTTAGTCTGCGACAATCCTGCCGGTGGCGTCCAGCGGCAGTGAGTGCGATCAGCTTATGGCACGTTGTTGACATGTGCCTCCTGATAAAAAGATACTTCTTCATTACTGGCTTTCAGCTTCAGCTTGATGGATACCAACGCGTAACCCGGTAGCGGCAAATTTTCCGGTTGCTTGACAAGACAATCACTCACGCGCGTCGCGAGCAGCGCAGTTTTAGGAGAGCCGGCGACAGGCGGAGTCGCTTGTCCGGCGGTGATCGTATAACCCCATATTCGCGTCAGCGTACCTGTGCCATCCAGTCCCGCGCCGCCAGGATCGCAAACATAGGTCACCGGCGTATCGATCACCTGGAAATTTTGGCTGGATGATTCAAACGGGAATCTGACCGCTGGGTTGAGTGCGACATGGGGCAGCGCGGCTGTGCCGCTAATTCCAGAGATAAATGCCGTGTTGTTGCCGGCGTACGCATCCGCAAGGCTTCCACCCTGATTGGACACCACTATCATGTCGCCCACTAGAGGCTGCGGCGCGGGCGCTGCGGGAAATCCACCGAGCACATCGAAGCCGTTATCAAGCATAGTGAAGTCCAGAATATCGTCCGTAGCGGGACACGGATCGGTGCTGCATTGTGCACGGTAATACCCGCCGGTTTTCGTCTCCAAGAACTCCAGGTAGAACACCGCGCCGACCTGCCGCACGCGCACGCTGTTAGGTACCGCAAGACGTAGATCTCGCGTCATTCTACGCACAGCGGTATCGGCAATGTCGGTCAATTCGGCGCGGCGCGCAGCATCGACATATTCTTGCACCGGCAACTTGATAAACACGGCGACCATACCCGCGACAATGCCGGTAATGACAATTGCCACTACCAATTCGACCAGGGTAAAACCACGCTGAAATCTGGTTGTCATGATTGGTTGCCGGTCACGGCGCGTCCTTTGGCGCATAGCGGAAACGATAACTGGTCAGAGAGACGGACTCCGCGCCGCTGGTCACGGTCACAATAATCTGCAGCGCCTCCGTTGCCGCCAAGCCGAACGTGGCCCCGACGTTCGTGATGGCGACTGCCGCATTGTAATTTGCAAGTTCAGTGATGGCCGTGCCGTCGATCTCGGTGATGCCTGTCATTGTGAAGCCGTTGTAATCACCCACGTTGTCAAGCGGCGTTGTATTGGAATACCGGCTTTCACCGGCTTGCTTAACCAGCAGGCTTTCGTCATTTGCTCCACCAGCCCCACCCGTGCAGTCTGCGGAACTATTCGCACCTGTTAAATTTGGATCATCAGGATCGCAATAGGTAAACGGATGCAGCACGATTTCCTCCATCAGCGATTCGGCCACCGCAATTGCCTGTTTGCGCATAAGTGGATCGGAACTGTGACGAATGGTCACGTTCATTACAGCAAGAGTGCCAGCGACGGCAAGACCGACGATCACAATGAAAATGACCAACTCGATCAAAGTCACACCAGCTTGCCGCCACTTAGTGCACATAGCCGGTCTCACGCTCGACCGTGATGGTACGTGTCATGCCACCGCCAACGATCTGTAGACTTGCTGGAGCGTTCGGGCTCGGTTTGCCCAACGCGGAAAAAGAGAGCGCAACCGAAGTTGTGATCGTCACCCCGGATGGGGCAGTCTTGCTGAACCAGCTTTGATCCGCAGGGTTCAATACACCTGTCCCTCCGGCACAACCGAGGTCGGCGGCGTAAGTCAGGCAGATCGTGCCATTCACTACATTCGCGTTGACGAAGACGTTCCGATGCTGGGCAATGGCAACCTTCTGACCGTAGCGCACCAACGCGGCGGCCTGATCATAAAACCCGCGCGCTTCGAAGCTTCCGTAATCAAAAAAACGTGAGGCCGCGATCGCTGACACGATGCCGAGTATCACCAGCACCGAGATCAGCTCGATCAAGGAAAAACCCGTATGCTGTCGGCTTGCCGCTCTCAGTCTCACGTCTTTTCGCCTCATTAAAAACGCCCGTCACTTGTTTCCAAGCCGGGCGTCCACACTACAGACTCGCAAATAGTTACTTACAATTGGTAGCGTAGTTTGCGTCAGTTGGGACCAGCGCGATAGTAGGCGAACCATTTAAGGCTGCAGGCTGAGCATAAGTAACGCCACAGCTCGCAGGGGTCGTAGCACTCGTCTGGGAAAAGGCGCCGGCTGCATATGTAAACCCTTGAGTGGACGCTAGCGCCACGTCTATTCCACCGGCAGCAGTGGTCGGGTAACCATTGACTAAGGCCACTGACGTACCTTCCATGGAAACTGTACCGGTTGCACCGTTTTGGTTTTGAACCAGCGCTTGTGCATGGGCAATCGACGCCGCGGCTTGTACTCCCCCGAATAGCCCTTTGGCGGCTGAATAACGGGCATCAGCGGAGATACCGATAAATCGCGGAATGGCCGTGGCCGCGAGAATTCCAAGAATCACGATCACGACTACCAGCTCGATCAGAGTAAAACCACTTTGTTGATTCCGATTCATTTACCGCTCCTGTAAGAATTAATTGAATTCATTTGATACTCAGCAACCGCCCGTTGTAAGCACGATGGTGGGTGAACCGTTGGCAGGCGCCGCAGTATAAGAAATGCTACAACTGGCCAAAGTTGTAGCACCGTTAATCTCAAGGACGTAAGGCGGACCGGCAACAATGGTTATATCGTCGGAAGTACTCATTTGCGTCGCAGCCAAAATGCCTGCGGCGGTAGCCGCCGGGTAGTTATTCACCATATCGACCGATTGTCCGTCCATCGTAACCTGCTGCGTCGCATTTCCGCATTGGCCGGCGCCTGTCAATGCGCGGCCCAAGTCGAGCTCGCAACGCGCTTTGGCCAACGCGGAGGCAGAACGTATGCCCCCATAAATTGCCTGTGCCTTCGCAATACGCGCATCTTTCTGTGCGGCAATATAACGAGGCAAAGCGACGGCCGCCAAAATACCGATAATCAGGATTACCACGATCAATTCAATCAGCGTAAAACCGTTATGTTTAATGCGCATTTCACTTCCTCATGTGAGACTAACTCTGACAAGCGTGATATATGTTCGCTGGGCAAAATTTACCATAAGTATGGGATGTCAACCACAAGAGAATCCTGCTATATGGCACGTAAGACACAACATCTAACAATTCATGCGTTTAAAACCATTCATATTGCTCGATCAGGGTGAGCGTCACCCCTTCCGCCAACAAAATTGAGGCGTCGCTTTTCGCCGGCTTAAGCGAAGCAGTTACGCGAAAACGCAGCATTTGTCGTCCGCTCGATCCAGGTGCAAAGTATCTTGTCCTTTTCACGCGATAACGGATTTCGCCTTTGGTGACATCGAAGTACCAGTTCCCTGGGGGAATATCCTGCCATTTGGCAGAAATCAACTCGCCCAAATAGTTCGGCGGCACGGTATCCAGCCACTTGACCGGATTGCCTCCGACCAGCGCCGCGATTTCGTTTTCTTTATGGTTCAGCAACATTTCGGCAACCCGGTAGCGCAGACCTGCGCGCATATTGATTGCCGTTACTTCGGCGGCCGTCTTTTCCGCCATTTCCTGATAGGTTAGCAACTTATCAAAGAAAACCAACGACACCAGCGACAGCACAATACTGACCACTCCGAATTCGAATAGGCTGAAACCACCGCTCATTCGGCGCCAGGACGATTCCGAGTCGCGACCATTTGGTCCGTATCGCATCATTGCTTGTGCATCGCTGCTCTTCCCAGATCCCATATCGGCAAGAACACACCGAGTGCAAGAATCAGCACCAGCACGCCAAGTCCAATGATGAGAATAGGCTCGATCTGCGATGACAATGTCTTAAGTTCGTAGTCGACCTCGCGTTCATACATCTCCGCAACCTCATCCATCAAGTCATCCAGCTCGCCGGTTTCTTCGCCGACCGCAATCATCTGCAGGACGACCGGAGTAAATACGCCCGTAGTTACCGCTGTTCGCAATATGCTTTCACCACGCTCGACGCCATCTCGCATTTGCTCGACACGGCTGGCAATGTAAGCGTTGTCAACGGTCTGCGCGACCACCGTCAATCCTTGTACGATCGGCACCCCGCTTTTGCTGGATAACGCAAAACTGCGCGCGAAGCGCGCCAGCGTTCCTTTCAACATGATCTTGCCGGCGATTGGCAATCGCAGTTTGAATTTGTCCCATTTGTATTTACCGTTTGTCGTTCCTGTGAACATCCTGAAGCCGACGATTGCACCCACTATTAATCCGACGAAAAGTGGCCAGTACTGCAGCGTAAGATTTGACACATTGATCAGAATCCGTGTCATCAACGGCAATTCAGTCTTGAAGCCCGCATACACTTTCGCGAAAGCCGGAATCACGAATATGTTGATGACAGAGATCGCCGCCACCATGACGACCACGACAAACATTGGGTAACGCAGCGCTGTACGAATCCGGTCGCGCATTTCGCGATCGAATTCAAGGAAGTCAAACAAGCGCAAAAGCACCTCGTCCAGTCGTCCGGTCATTTCCCCTACTCGCACCAAGCTCACGTAGAACGCGGAGAACACCTCCGGATGCCGCCGCATCGCAGCCGACAGTTCGCGCCCTGCGTCCAGCGATTCGCGCAAGTCTCTGATCACGCGCGCGAACGATTTGCTGATCGCCGATTCTTCCAATCCGGCCAGTCCGCGCATGATCGGAACGCCCGCCTTCAGCAGCGTGTACAACTGCCTGCTGAATAGTTGCACGTCCATCGGCTGGACTTTCTTCTCCGATAGCTTTTCCCACCACCCGTCACCGGCATTCGCGGCCGGTTTCGTGGTCGCAACAATCTCGACCGGCGTGACGCCTGTGTTAAACAGCTGATCGGCAACCGCGCCGCTATCCTGACTCTCCAGCACGCCTTGCAGCAGCTCACCTCGGGCATTGCGGGCTTTGTAGGCAAAGAACGGCACGTTGATTCCTCAAACAATATCGATTGAATGGATGTTACTTAACTCTCAAACTGATTGCTGATCCGCATTGCTTCCAGCACCGTCGTTCTACCGGCTACGACCAACGCTACCGCGTGCCGGCGCAGCGTCTCGCCCGCCATTTGCGCTTGCGCCACCCTCATGAAATTCGCCGGCTCGTGATGATTCGCGGCATGCGCGACTTGCTCCGTCATTTCCAGCATTTCATACACGCCGGTGCGGCCGCGATAGCCGGTGCCATTGCATTGTGCACAACCGCGGCCATGCAGGTAATGATGGTCGGAGACGGTGTCGCCCAGTTCGAAACGCAACCACTCCTGTTCGGTTGGCTTCAATGGGTAATCGGTGGCGCAACTTTCACAGAT
>DHXL01000155.1:0-1902 GCA_002415335.1 Oxalobacteraceae bacterium UBA5157 | reverse complement strand
GGCACCCCCATGTCCAGCAAGCGCACCGGCGTGCTGATCGCATCGTTGGTATGCAATGTCGACAACACCAAGTGACCGGTCAGCGCCGCACGCATGCCGATCTGCGCGGTCTCCTGGTCGCGCATTTCGCCGACCAGCACGATGTCGGGATCCTGCCGCAACGCGGAGCGCAGCACGCGGGCGAAGGTCAGATCGATCTTGTCGTTGACCTGCACCTGGTTGATACCCGGTAAACGGTATTCGACCGGGTCCTCAACCGTGATCAGCTTTCTTTCCAGTGTATTCAACTCTGCCAGCGCGCCATACAAAGTGGTCGTCTTGCCGCTGCCGGTCGGGCCCGTCACCAGCACCAATCCATTCGGGCGCTGCAGGATTGTGCGAAACCTTTTCATCATGGCAACCGGCATGCCGATCGAATCCAGCCGGAGCATACCGCCGCTTTGATTCAACAGGCGCATCACGACCGATTCGCCATACTGGGTCGGCATGGTGGAGATACGGACGTCAATGCGCTGCTGTCTGACCTTGATCGCGAAGCGGCCGTCTTGCGGCAGGCGCTTTTCCGAGATATCGAGTTCCGACATCAGCTTGAGGCGCAAAGCGAGGGACGATGCGATCTTGATGTCGGCTTCGGTTTGCAGATGCAGGACGCCGTCGATGCGAAAGCGAATCTGCAGGCGCCCTTCCTGCGGCTCGATGTGAATATCGGAGGCCCGCACCTGGGTCGCGTCGTCGAACACCGATTGCAACAGTTTGACGATCGGCGCTTCTTCCAGCCCTGGCGTGATCGCGAGTGCGCCGAAGTCGACATAGCTGTCGCCCAGGTCTTCCTCCAGTTCACGCGCGAAGTCGGTGATTTCTTCGGTGCGGCGGTAGATGCGGTCGATCGTCTGCAGCAACTCGCTTTCGTTGACCACGGCTAGTTCGATGCTTCGCTTGACCGAACGCGAAATCTCGTCATAGGCGAACAGATCGGTCGGATCTGCCATCCCGATCAATAGCGAATCGCGCCGGTCTTCCAGTGCGATCGCACGGAAACGGCGGGCCTGGGTCTCAGGCAGCATGCGCACCGTGTCGGAATTGATGTTGTAGAATTTGAGATTGATGTAGGGGATATTCAGCTGCCTGGCTAATGCACTTGAGATCTGCTCTTCGGTAACAAATGCATTTTCCACAAAGACACGCCCGAGTTTGCGCCCGGTGCGCTTTTGCTCACCAAGGGAAAATTGAAGTTGTTCTTCGGACAGCAGCTTTTGCTGCACCAGGATTTCACCGAGGCGGACCTTTTCCGGCCTTGCCATAGACAGCACTCCTTAGGTGGGGAAATTTACTGTCTGTATTTTATGCGACAAATTGCTGCTTTCGGGAATTGTTGCCCGAAAGCATTTTCATTTTGCGATGCTAAACTCAATGCTCAATTTCCGATCCACTTACCCTTGCCACTATGTCCGCCGAACTTCAAGCTTCCCGCCGTGACGCCACGCTGATTCTGACTCTGTCCAACCCCGGCGCGAAGAACGCGCTCCACCCCGACATGTACGCGGCGGCGATCGAAACACTGTCCACCGCCGAACGCGACGACTCGATTCGCGCCGTGGTCCTCACCGGCGCGGATAATTTTTTTTGTGCCGGCGGCAATCTCAACCGCCTGCTCGAAAACCGCGGCAAGGATCCATCCGAACAAGCCGACGCGATCGACCACCTGCACGGATGGATCACAGCGTTGCGCGATTGCCCGAAGCCGGTGATCGCAGCAGTGGAAGGCGCGGCGGCGGGGGCCGGATTCTCGCTGGCGCTGGCGTGCGACATGATCGTCGCCGGCGCCTCCGCCAAGTTCGTCATGGCCTATGTGAAAGTCGGGCTGACCCCGGACGGCGGCGCCTCCTGGTTCCTGGCGCGCGC
>DHXL01000370.1:4365-5707 GCA_002415335.1 Oxalobacteraceae bacterium UBA5157 | reverse complement strand
CCGGTCACTTTGGCTGGCTCGATTCGCAGCACGAAAGCCCGGAGCCGGCCACAGGACGGGTCACGCCAGAAAAATAGCCGAGACGCTACCGGACATTTCGCATGCTCGCTCATCAGTCGACCGCTTCGACCCCCTGTTCGAGAACATCGTGGTACGCGCCGTCGATGCTCACACCAAGACGAGGCGACCACCCTGCCCCGAATGATTGCTGGCTTACAGCGCTCAAGGGCTTACCGAAGAAGATCGCACGATGCATGAATTGACATGGCAGAGGATTCTTGTTCGACAAAAATGGCCACCTGTGGCTTTGCCGCTGAGAAATTCCGGAAGGCTGTGCAAGCTGATGGCATGACGAATGAGGTCAAGCAAAAATCTACTGATTTCTGGCCTTCGCTGAGTTACAGCGATCAAGACAGCGATTTCCATGTTGCAAGGTGGGAACGATGGGCAGTAACATATTGAATAATACAATAGGTATAAAAAAATCCTTTATAAGCCATTTATAGGCACAAAGGCTTTAAATAAATCCATTAAAATAAGTAAATTGTTTCATAAGTACACTTTGCTATAATAGATCAAATAAAGGCTTTTAAATATAAAAATTGATATAAGAGACTCTATTAAGACTTTTATGAAAAGACAATTGAATGTGGAGGAAATGGAGGCAGCACTTGGCGAAAACGTCAAGAAGCTGCGCCTCCAAAAAAATCTGGATCGCGAGACGCTGGCCAAACAGGCTGGTATCAGTGTGTCTGCGATCAAGAATCTCGAAGGTGGAAATGGGTCAACCACCAAGACGCTGCTTCGCGTCCTGCGGTCGCTCGGCCGTGAAGAATGGCTTGCCGGCCTAGCCCCGGTTGCCAGCATCAATCCCTTGCACATGGTTAAACATCAGCCGGTACGTCAACGCGCGAGTGGGCGCAGAGTGAAGTCGAATGGCGAAAAATAGCAAAAACCCACATAAGCCGGTCGACGTCATCAAGGTCTATGTCTGGGGCAGCTATGTGGGCGCCGTCGCGCTCGATCCTGAGTTCCACTATTATGCTTTTGCCTACGATCCCAAATTCAAGCGCAGCGGCATTGAGTTGTCACCGCTAAAAATGCCCCTCGACAACACTGAAGACGTTTTGATCTTCATGGATTTACCAGAAGCAACGTACAAGCGTTTGCCGGCGCTGCTTGCGGACGCGCTGCCGGATGACTTCGGCAACGCACTGGTGGACCGGTACATGGCGGACAAGGGCATTTCGTCGTCCCAGATTACGGTGTTGGACCGGTTGGCCTATATGGGCAGTCGATCGATGGGGGCACTGGAGTTCCGGCCACAACATGGCCCGAAGAC
>DHXL01000370.1:0-4124 GCA_002415335.1 Oxalobacteraceae bacterium UBA5157 | reverse complement strand
CGCAGCATCATCGAAGTCGGCACCTCAGCCGGTGGCGCGCGCGCGAAAGCAGTGATCGCCTGGAACGACGCAACCGGAGAAATCCGATCCGGCCAAGCGGCCGCGCCGCCGGGGTTTGCGCATTGGCTGCTTAAATTTGACGGGGTTGGTGAAGATCGGGAGCTGGGCTCCACCCAGGATTATGGGCGAATCGAGTATGCCTATTCCATCATGGCCAAAGAAGCGGGGATCACCATGTCGGACTGTCGTTTGCTGGCCGAGAATGGACGATCGCACTTCATGACCAAACGATTTGATCGCGAAGACGGCGACATCAAACATCACATGCAGTCGTTGTGCGCGATGTCTCATCTGGACTTCAAGAAAAAATCGGCCAACAGCTATGCGCAACTGTTCATCACCATCATGGACCTGAAACTTGATCGGTCTGCGTTGGTGGAGGCGTTTCGGCGCATGGTTTTCAACGTCATGGGCCGCAATTGTGACGACCATACGAAGAACTTTTCCTTTTTGCTGCGCCAGGGTGGGCAATGGGAGTTGGCGCCGGCGTACGACGTCACGTTTGCCCATAACCCAGTTGGACAATGGACATCGCAACACCTCATGTCTGTCAACGGCAAGTTCAAAGACTTCGTCGTCGACGATCTGTTGGCCGAGGCTGACCGGTTTGGCATAGGCGAAGCGCCAGCGATAATCCGCGACGTCCGCGCAGCCGTGAAACAATGGCCGACGATTGCAGCAGGCGTCGGCGTGTCGGACAAGGTACTGAAGCACATTCAAAGCCTGCATTGGCTTATGTAACAGCAAACCAAAAAAAAATTCAACCGGGAGAAATCATGAGCTTCATCAATTTGCAGTCCGTAAACCCCTCCAACAAGAGGATTGCCGATGTTCGCGTAAATGAGAGTGCCGTGAATTATTTTTTCGAAGCGCAGGGTGGCACACATGCACGTTGTGGGACACGGCATCGGGGAAACTTGGCGGTTTTAGCCGGTGTCGTGCCTGCTCTTTCCGGCACCGACATGTGTACCCTGTTTGGGCTGCGCTGTCATCCTTCAAACCTGGTCGAACTTTGCGACCACTAGTCACAAACGAGCATTCCGCTATCGCGGCTGCAATCTTGGAAAACCGATACAGAAACAAGATTCCAGATCAAAGTCGGAATCCAAAACCACCGGTAAAACCAGCCTGAAATACCGCGCTTAAGCTTTGCCGCCAGATTTACGCTCTTTCTGACCGCCGTTCACAGCAGGTTGGCCGCCAGCCGAGAAGTTCGCTTGTTGATATCTGCAAACGGCTGCAGATACGGCACATGCACCATCATGAAAAACGACTGCCCGAAAGGGTCGACAATCTGGTTCGCCTTTGCCAACAGCAGGTCTAGCGCCTCGTCGATTTGCCGTGGCGCAGATAGCCGCCAATAGACGCTCTTGCCGATTTCCACTGCATGTTGGCGAATCCGGCCTTCGTCCGCTGAATGGGGCCTCCAATATCACGCCGCGTGTCGTTGTCAGTGAGACGCAGCGGAAGAAGACTCAATCCGACAAGGCTTTCATTAAACTAAACAAATCCGCTTTACCCTCAAATCCGAGTCCAGGAAGATCGGGCAGTGTGATGTATCCCTGCTCCACCTTCACACCATCCGGAAAACCTCCAAACGGTTGGAACAGATCTGGATACGATTCGTTGCCACCCAATCCCAGTCCCGCGGCAATGTTCAGCGACATTTGATGTCCACCATGCGGAATGCAGCGACTCGGCGACCAGCCGTGTTCGCGCAGCATGTCGAGCGTGCGCAGGTACTCGACCAACCCGTAACTCAACGCGCAATCGAATTGCAGCCAGTCGCGGTCAGGTCGCATGCCGCCGTAACGAATCAGATTGCGCGCATCGGGCATTGAAAATAAGTCCTCGCCGGTCGCCATGGGATTTGCGTAATAGTTTCGCAACGTTGCCTGCAATTCGAAATCCAGTGGATCGCCCGGTTCTTCGTACCAGAACAGGTCGTATCGCGAGAGCGCTTTCGCATAGGCGATTGCAGTATCGAGATCGAAGCGGCCGTTCGCATCGACACACAGTTTCTGGCCGTCCTGCAGGACGCTCATCACAGCGTCGATTCGGCGCAAGTCATCGTCCAATGAAGCGCCGCCAATCTTCTTTTTAACGACCGTGTAGCCGCGATCGAGATAGCTGCGCATTTCATTTTTCAAGGTTTCATCGTCTTGTCCCGGATAGTAATATCCACCTGCCGCATAAACAAAAATTTTCCTGTTTGGCGTGCCATTCCCATAACGCTCCGCGAGCAACTGAAACAGCGGCTTGCCCTCGATCTTGGCCACCGCATCCCACACCGCCATGTCAATGGTGCCGATCGCTACCGATCGTTCTCCATGCCCGCCCGGTTTTTCGTTGGCAAACATATGGTTCCAGATCTTGTGCGGGTCTAGATTGTTGCCGCTGTCATTAATCAGCGCGTCCGGCTCCGCTTCCATGATGCGAGGAATGAAGCGTTCCCGCATCAGCGTGCCCTGGCCATAGCGTCCGTTGGAATTAAATCCGTAGCCGACGACCGGTTTGCCATCATGAATCACATCAGTAATGATTGCTACCAAGCTCAGCGTCATCTTGCTGAAATCGATATACGCATTGCGTATCGCTGAACTAATGGGAAATGTCTTTTCTCGTATCTCGACGATTCTCATTGCTGCGTTTCCTTTTGATTGGGTTAGAACCTGAGTGGTTGATCGATGGGGCTAAGGATAACCAACAACACCTGAACTATAATTAACCGGATTTCAAATCATTATTAACTTTTCGTGAAAAATGACACTGCTTCGGATCTGGACTTTTTCGCCCTGCTAGCCAGGCACGGCAACTTGTCCGCGACCGCCCGCGAATTGAATGTGACCCCTCCCGCGGTCACCAAAAGGCTTGCCTCGATGGAAAGGCGGTTGGGCGTGCGGCTGATGAACCGTACGACACGGCGGGTGAATCTCACGAGCGAAGGCGAGACGTACCTGGCGCATGCGGTGCAAATTATTTCCCAAATCAGGGATATGGAAGAAGCGGTCTCGAGTGCCCGCGCCGAACTGAAGGGCTTACTCCGCGTGAATGCGACGCTCGGATTCGGGCGTACCGTCATCGCCCCGTTGATTTCGACATTCGCGCATCGGCACCCGGCGGTCGAAATTCAGCTCCAGCTCACCGATCGTCCGATCAATCTGGTGGATGAGCAATTTGACCTGGGCATTCATTTCGGGGATCTGCCCGACACAAGACTCAACGCGCGCCGCATCATGTCCAATCGGCGCTTTTTATGTGCGTCGCCGGCTTATCTCAAGCAATTCGGTTCTCCCTCATCTCCATCAGACCTTGTCAATCACCGCTGCATCATTCATCGACAGAACGACGACGCCTACGGCATCTGGCACTTCATCAAAAATCGAAAGAGCGAAACCGTAAAAGTAGGTGGTGTGCTATCGAGTAACGACGGCGATGTCGTGCTCGGTTGGGCACTCGATGGGCATGGCATCCTGATGCGCTCCGAATGGGATCTAGAAAAATACCTGCAGACCGGGCGGCTGCAAGTTGTACTGAAAGGTATTAATCTGCCGCCGGCAGATTTATTTGCGTTTTATCTCAGCAAGCAAAATCTTCCTGCGAAGGTGAGGACGTTCATCGATTTTCTGGCATCGTCGCTTGAGCGCTCCAGCGGCCCTGCATCGTGAGTGATTCGGACCCGGTGAGCTTCCGACAAGAATCTAAGCGAGCGATGAAATCTACCTGATCCTGACGTCGACGCTGTCCCTGCACGCCGCCTTGGAAGTAAAGGATGTGGCAGTTCACACGCTTCAGTCCGAACTAGCCCAACTTCGAGAAAAGTACCCTGCCGTTCTTGCGACCGACGAGCGCCAACAACTCAGCGCCGAGGTACGCGTTTATACAAAGGCGAAACTCGATGGTAGTAATGACGCAGAGGGTTTCCAAGCAGTCTGGCAGGCGCGGCGATCTTCCGTCGAACCAGTCAGCTAATTCTCTGAAACAAGTGTAAACTATAGGCCAGACACGACACTGCTTGCGTCTGACTTTTTGTTTACATCACGGTCATCAGCAGTGCCACGTAC
>DHXL01000002.1 GCA_002415335.1 Oxalobacteraceae bacterium UBA5157 | reverse complement strand
GATCTATACCATATACCTCACCGGCCGGGTGCGCGACAAACTGGCGCTGAGGGCAACCATCAGCCTGGTCATTTTCAGCGCCGGCGTGACCCGCCTGGTCGTCTTCTCCAGTGTGGGCCTGTTCGGCCAGCGCGGCCTGTTGCCGCTTGTCTTGCTGTTGTTCCCGTGCTCATGGCTTGGGCTGTTCGTCGGAACCCAGCTGCACCGGCGCATGCAGCCCAAACATGCCATGAAGATCGTCTGGGCGATCCTGATCCTGGGAGGCGTGAATCTGGTCAGGCAGGGCCTGAGAGGCTGAACGGGCAGTGCTTGACTTTGTGTGTTTCACTAAAGGAATGAACAACATGTCAGAACGAAAATCGAACGTCGCCATCATCGGCGACGGCATCATGGGAGAATCCCCATCTCCATAACGAGGCGACTTTTCCTGCCCGCAAATCCGTAAATTCAGTTTAATATCAAATATCGGAACTTGCAGTACCATTTTCAAATAATTTTTTACAGGAGCACTACAATCATGCCCGATCAAGCTCGCCTCAGCACCAAATCGACCAAACCGGCCGCCGTTACCGGTCCGCAAAAGATGACGCCATCGGAAGCGTTTGTCGAAACCATGGCAGTCAACGGCGTGACCGATATTTTTGGCATCATGGGATCGGCCTTCATGGATGCGATGGATATTTTTGCCCCTGCCGGCATTCGCTTGATTCCCGTCGTGCACGAGCAAGGGGCCGGCCATATGGCTGACGGTTACTCGCGCGTGTCTGGACGCCATGGCGTGGTGATTGGCCAGAACGGCCCCGGCATCAGCAACTGCGTGACGGCGATTGCGGCGGCGTACTGGGCTCACAGTCCGGTGGTGATCGTCACCCCCGAGACTGGCACCATGGGCATGGGACTGGGCGGTTTCCAGGAAGCCAATCAGCTGCCGATGTTCGAAGAGTTCACCAAATACCAGGGGCATGTGACCAACCCGGCCCGCATGGCCGAATTCACCGGCCGCTGCTTTGACCGCGCGATGTCGGAGATGGGGCCGACCCAGCTGAATATTCCGCGTGATTACTTCTACGGTGAAATAAAGGCTGAGATCCCGCAACCGAGCCGTCTGGACCGCGGCCCGGGCGGCGAAAAGAGTCTCAACGAGGCAGCCGCGCTGCTGGCTAACGCCAAATTCCCGGTCATCATTTCCGGTGGCGGTGTGGTGATGGGCGATGCAATCGAGGAATGCAAGGCCCTAGCCGAGCGCTTGGGCGCACCGGTAGTCAACAGCTATCTGCACAACGATTCCTTTCCGGCCAGCCATCCACTGTGGACTGGCCCGCTTGGTTACCAGGGTTCCAAGGCGGCAATGAAACTGATCGCCCAGGCCGATGTGGTTGTAGCCCTCGGTTCGCGCCTGGGACCTTTCGGTACCCTGCCACAACACGGCATGGATTACTGGCCGAAGAATGCCAAAATCATTCAGATCGATGCCGACCACAAGATGCTGGGACTGGTCAAGAAGATATCAGTCGGTATCTGCGGCGATGCGAAGGCTGCCGCAGTTGCGCTGACCCAGCGCTTGGCTAACAAGACGCTCGCATGCGACGCTACCCGTGCCGAACGGGCAGTGACGATTCAGGCCGAGAAAGATGCCTGGGAGAAGGAACTCGATGACTGGACCCACGAAAAGGATGCCTTCAGCCTGGACATGATTGAAGAGCAGAAGAAGGAACCAGGCAATTACCTGCATCCGCGTCAGGTGTTGCGCGAGTTGGAAAAGGTAATGCCGGAGGATGTGATGGTGTCGACCGATATCGGCAACATCAATTCGGTGGCCAACAGTTACCTGCGCTTCGAGAAGCCGCGCAGCTTCTTCGCCGCGATGAGCTTCGGCAACTGCGGGTATGCTTTCCCGACCATCATCGGTGCCAAGGTGGCGGCGCCGCATCGTCCGGCGATTGCGTATGCGGGTGACGGCGCGTGGGGCATGAGCATGATGGAGACCATGACCTGCGTGCGTCACAACATTCCGGTGACGGCGGTGGTGTTTCACAATCGGCAATGGGGTGCGGAGAAGAAGAATCAGGTGGATTTCTATAACCGTCGCTTTGTCGCTGGCGAACTGGACAACCAGAGCTTTGCCGGGATTGCGAAAGCGATGGGGGCCGAGGGGATTGTAGTGGACCAGTTGGAAGACGTTGGGCCGGCGCTCAAAAAAGCGATCGACATGCAGATGAACCACGGCAAGACCACCATCATCGAGATCATGTGTACCCGTGAGCTGGGTGATCCATTCCGTCGCGATGCCCTTAGCAAACCGGTACGCTTCCTCGATAAATACAAGGACTACGTGTAAGCGATCGCACCTTCCTCCTGTTGATTACAAGTGCCTCCTCCCTCTTATCTACATTGCGGGTGCCGGAGCCGACATATAGTACGTATTCGTCGGCTTCGGCAATTTTTTCGGAAAAGTGCAGCGATTCCCAAACTATGCCGACCGTGTCATCCAGGATCAAGCAACCATGAAAGCACTACACCGAATCATTGACAAAGCGTGCGCCGACCCGAGGAAGATCGTGCTGTGTGAGGGTGGTGACGCACGCGTCCTTCATGCCGCGTCCCGTGCCAGCCGGGAAGGCTGCGCCAAAATAACCATAGTGGGCGAACGCAAGCAGATTAGGGCGTTCGCCAGTGAAAACGGCATTGCTCTGGTCGACGTGGAACTGGCCAATCCGGCTGATTCGGAACATACCGAGACGTTCGCGCAGGAGCTATTTGTCTTGCGCAAGGCAAAGGGTATGACGCTGGAGCAGGCGCGCGAAAAAGTTCTTGATCCACTCTGTTATGCCAACTTGATGGTGCGGAACGGCCATGCGGACGGCTTGGTGGCCGGCGCGGTTTACACCACCGCCGACGTGGTGCGTAATGCGATCCAGATCATCGGGGTCCAGCCATCGTCCACGCTCGTGTCGAGCTTCTTTCTGATGATGCTGTGCGAACCGTTTCACACGCTCAAGGGAGGCATGATTTTTTCCGATTGCGCATTGGTGGTTGATCCCAATGCGGAGGAGCTTGTCGTAATAGCGATGGCTGCGGCGGACAGCGCGCGCGATCTGCTGATGGAAGAGCCACGCGTCGCGATGCTTTCTTTTTCTACTAGCGGCAGCGCACATCACGCGTCGGTCGACAAGGTGGTTGCCGCCTCCGAGCGGGTGAAAGAACTCTGTCCCCATTTGGCGATCGACGGCGACGTGCAACTCGACGCCGCCATCGTGGCCGAGATCGCGCAGCGCAAGGTCAAAGGCTCCATGGTAAAAGGCAGGGCCAACGTGTTGATTTTTCCGAATCTCGATGCGGGAAATATCGGTTACAAGTTGGCTGAACGTATCGGCGGCGCAGTCGCGATCGGTCCGCTTTTGCAAGGACTGAGGAAGCCGGCCAACGACCTGTCGCGCGGTTGCAGTGCTGACGATATATTTAACGTAATTGCCGTTACCGTGGTCCAGGCGCAGCGTACTAGTTTTCCTGCACCATAAGTCTTGAGAGCGAATGCTGGCGCCGGTTTCCAAGAGTTGCATGAATTTATAATTCTCTCTAAGTGATTGAGACTATTAACTTTTCAGAAAATTTCTGACGCAGTGGCACTAGCAAAATTTCGATTATTTGAGAGTAACAAATGAAACTTTCCAGCCTTAACATCGGGAGCCGACTCGGTTTAGGTTTTTCGTCCGTTCTCGCGTTGTTGATCATATTGGCGGGAATCAGCGTTTGGCGCCTGCAAACCGTGGGCGCGATGGTTGCTCGTTGGTGCAAGACGGGTTTCAGCAGGAACGTCGGATTAATCGGTGGGTCAGCATCATCGAGGTTAATACCGCGAGGACGTATGCCGCGGCCAAGGCCACCGATGTGGAAAGTGAGAAATTTTGCCTAGATGGCATCGCCGCATATACCGCAGAGGGAGTGCCGCTGCAAAAGCAGATCGAGCAGACATTGTCGGACCCGGTCGGAAAATCCCTATTTTCCGAAGTGATGGAAAAGCGCAGGGTCTATCAGGTTGCACGCGCTGCTGCATTTAAAGAAAAGGCAACAGGAAATTTGGATGAAGCAAAAAAATTCTTCAATGAAGATATGGGGCCTAAGATTGAGACTTATCTGGAGAGTATCCAGAAACTGCACGCATTTCAGAAAAGGG
>DHXL01000036.1:8874-16630 GCA_002415335.1 Oxalobacteraceae bacterium UBA5157 | reverse complement strand
AACCGTATCCGTCAGCCGTTCAACGTGAATTCGATGGCGCAGGCGGCGGCCGTCGCGGCGCTCAACGATATGGCCTTCCTGCAAAGAAGCGCTCAGGTGAACGCTGCCGGCTACCGGCAATTGACGCAGGCGTTCGATGCGCTGCAGCTCGAATATGTACCGTCGTTCGGCAACTTCGTACTGGTCAAGGTCGGTCACGAAGACAGTGCCGGCGCGCGCGTCAATCTCGCCTTGCTGCAGCAGGGCGTCATCGTGCGCCCGGTTGGCAATTACGGCTTGCCGCAATGGCTGCGGATTTCGATCGGCTTGCCGGAAGAAAATGAGGCGTTCATCGACGCCTTGCAGAATGCCTTGCGCTGACATCAGCTTGTTGCGACTCTCTCTATAAAGCTTGCTCTTGTGTTCAAGAAAATCGCAATCTTCGGTGTCGGCCTGATCGGAGGCTCGTTCGCGCTGGCCCTGAAAAATGCCGAAGCGGTTGAGCGCGTGCTCGGCCTCGGCCGCAGCACCGCATCGTTGGCGCGCGCCAGGGAACTCGGCATCATCGACGAGATCGCTACCTCTGTTGCAGAAGCGGTACGCGACACCGATCTGATCTTGGTGGCCGCGCCGGTTGCGCAAACGGAAGCAATCCTGGCTGCGATCGCGCCGTATCTGCAGCCCGGCACCGTGGTGACCGATGCAGGCAGTACCAAGAGCGATGTGGTGGCCGCCGCGCGCAAGGCACTCGGTGTAAAAGTCGCGCAGTTCGTGCCGGGGCACCCGATTGCCGGACGCGAACTGAATGGGCCGGACGCGGCGATCGCCGATTTGTATGTCGGCAAAAAAGTGGTACTGGCGCCGCTGGCGGAGAACACGCCGCAAGACGTGGCGAGGGTGGCGGAAGCGTGGCGGCAATGCGGCGCCATCATTCATCAATTGACGCCGGAAAAACACGATTGCGTGTTTGCCGCCGTCAGCCATTTACCGCACTTGCTGGCGTACGCGCTGGTCGATGATATCGCGAACAAACCGCACGCAGATTTGCTGTTCCAGTATGCGGCGAGCGGCTTTCGCGACTTCACGCGAATCGCCGGATCGTCGCCTGAAATGTGGCGCGATATTTCGCTGGCGAACCAGACCGCATTGCTGCACGAACTGGATTCCTATCTGGTTCAGTTGACGCAAGTGCGCGCGCTGCTTGCGGTCGGCGACGGCCCCGCGCTCGAAGCGGTTTATGCCAATGCGCAACGGGCACGCCACAACTGGATCAAGACCATCGAAGCGGCAGAAAAACCAGAGAAACAGGGCGGCGACTGAGACCTATGAAACATTATCCGCATCATCTCGACTTGCAGCCGGCGATGCACGCCCAGGGCACGGTGCGCCTGCCCGGCTCCAAGAGTATTTCCAATCGTATCCTGCTGCTGGCCGCGTTGGCGCAAGGCACGACCCGCATCATGGATTTGCTGGCGTCCGACGACACGCATGTGATGCTGATGGCTTTGCAAAGCCTTGGCGTAAAGTGGGAGCAGATCGACGACACGCAGAACTACCTTGTGCATGGCACAAACGGTGCATTGCCGGTGCATCAGGCCGACCTGTTCATGGGCAATGCGGGTACCGCGATCCGCCCGCTGACCGCCGCGCTGGCGGTGCTGGGCGGCGACTACACCTTGCATGGCGTGTCGCGCATGCATGAGCGGCCGATCGGCGACCTGGTCGATGCGCTGAACGGGGTCGGAGCGAGGATAGACTACACCGGCGCGGCGGGCTATCCGCCCTTGCATGTCCAGCGCGGACAAATCCACGCACAACGCATGCAGGTGCGCGGCAGCGTGTCGAGTCAGTTCCTGACGGCCTTGCTGATGGCGGCGCCGCTGATGGCAAAGGACGACGCGGTCACGATCGAAGTGATCGGCGAGTTGATTTCAAAACCGTACATCGAAATCACGCTCAACCTGATGCGCCGCTTCGGCGTCAGCGTTGCGCGCGACGGCTGGCAATCGTTTACGGTCGCGGCCGGCCAGCACTACGTCAGCCCTGGCATCATGCATGTCGAAGGCGATGCTTCGTCGGCTTCCTACTTTCTGGCGGCAGCTGCGATCGCGGGCGGACCGGTGCGGGTCGAGGGGGTGGGCAAGGATAGCATTCAGGGCGACGTACGCTTTGTCGAGGCACTGCAAGCAATGGGCGCAACCGTTACCATGGGCGACAATTGGATCGAGGCACGGTCGAATGGGGTGCTGAAAGCGATCGACGCCGATTTCAACCACATTCCGGATGCGGCAATGACCATTGCGGTAGCCGCGCTATATGCCGATGGCCCCAGCACCTTGCGCAACATCGCCAGCTGGCGTGTGAAGGAAACCGATCGCATCGCCGCGATGGCGATCGAGTTGCGGAAATTAGGCGCGACGGTCGAGGAGGGCGCGGACTATCTGCGCATCACGCCGCCGGCGCAGATACGTGCGGCCAGCATCGACACCTACGACGATCACCGGATGGCGATGTGTTTCTCGCTCGCTTCACTGAACGGCGCCGCGCGAAGCGGCAACACGGTGCGCATCAACGACCCGAAATGCGTGGCCAAGACCTTCCCGGAGTATTTCGATGTTTTCGCAAAAATCGCCCACAACGAGCTCTTCTGAATACACCGCCGCGATCGAGGATTTGCAGCGCATCCCAGGCGTCGGGCCCAGCATCGCGCAAGACTTGTATGAGCAGGGCTGGCGCCGCGTCGACGAATTGAAGGGGGTCGACCCGCAGGCGCTGTACCAGCGCCAATGCGAGTTGCAGGGCGGCCACGTCGATCGCTGCTGGCTTTATGTGGCGCGCTGCGCGGTCTACTTTGCGGAAAGTCCGCATCCGGACCCGGAAAAATTGAAGTGGTGGAATTGGAAGGATGGGCACTAACCGGTGCAGTACTTTTATAACCCGATGCCGTTATTGGCAAGACGAATGAGCGCAACCCACCACATCCCCGTCATCGCCATTGATGGCCCCACGGCATCGGGCAAAGGCACGGTCGCCCATCGCGTCGCGCTGCATCTCGGCTTTCACTACCTCGATTCCGGCGCTCTGTATCGCCTGACTGCCTTGTCGGCACTGCGCAGCGGTACCGAATTGGGGGATGAGCATGCGCTGGCCAAGCTGGCTGCCGGTCTGCAATGCAGTTTCGACGGCGACAAGATACTGCTCTCGCATGAGAACGTCACGGACGCGATCCGGGCCGAAGAAGTCGGCAATACGGCATCCCGCATTGCTGCATTGCCGGCAGTTCGACAGGCCTTGTATGGCCTGCAATTGCGCTTTCGGATGCCGCCCGGCCTGGTGGCCGACGGGCGCGACATGGGGACCGTGATCTTCCCGCATGCGCAGCTGAAGGTGTTCCTGACCGCAAGTGTGGAAGCGCGCGCGCAAAGACGTTATAAGCAATTGATTGACAAGGGATTTTCTGCTAATATGCACGACCTCCTGAAAGATTTGATGGAGCGGGATGCGCGCGATGCAAATCGCGCGATCGCTCCGCTAAAGCCGGCGGAAGGGGCATATTTGCTGGATACGTCCGATATGACGGCCGATCGGGCAGTCGAACAAGTCCTGCGCTGGTATGCAGTTGCAAAGAAGCATGCTTAAGTGATTTTCATTGCAGTCCCGAGTTTGCAGTAATTTCGTAATTTTTTTTGCGGTGTTCGCCCAGGCGCAAGGTCTGATCGAACGTTTAAGAACCTAACCCACTATTTGTCACGTTCGCATTTTCAAGAAGTTTAGCGTCCGCGGCGGTACTGGCCAACTTGTGTAAATCTATGTCTACTGTTGCTACCTCCCAAGAATCTGCTGCTGGTATGGAAAGTTTTGCCGCCCTGTTCGAAGAATCGCTGTCGCGTCAAGACATGCGTTCGGGTGAAGTGATTTCCGCTGAAGTCGTCCGCCTCGACCACAACTTCGTGATCGTCAACGCCGGCCTCAAATCTGAAGCGTTCATACCAATTGAAGAATTCAAGAACGACAATGGCGAACTCGAAGTCAATGTCGGCGACTTTATTTCGGTCGCGATTGAATCGCTCGAAAACGGTTTCGGCGACACCATCCTGTCGCGCGACAAGGCCAAACGTCTCGCCTCGTGGCTCTCGCTCGAAAAAGCGATGGAGTCCGGTGAGATCGTGATCGGCACCGTCAACGGCAAGGTCAAGGGCGGCCTGACCGTTCTGACCAACGGCATCCGCGCGTTCCTGCCGGGCTCGCTGGTCGACACCCGTCCGGTCAAGGACACCACGCCGTTCGAAGGCAAGACGCTGGAATTCAAGGTCATCAAGCTCGACCGCAAGCGCAACAACGTAGTGTTGTCGCGTCGCGCCGTCATCGAGGCATCGATGGGCGAAGAGCGTCAGAAATTGATGGAGACCCTGAAAGAAGGTACCGTCGTTACCGGTATCGTCAAGAACATCACCGACTACGGCGCATTCGTGGATCTGGGCGGCATCGACGGCCTGTTGCACATCACCGATCTGGCATGGCGTCGTGTGCGCCACCCTTCGGAAGTGCTGACAGTCGGTCAAGAGATCACCGCCAAGGTCCTCAAGTACGATCAGGAAAAGAACCGCGTTTCGCTGGGCGTCAAGCAATTGGGCGACGATCCATGGACCGGTCTGTCCCGTCGTTACCCGCAAGGCACCCGTCTGTTCGGTAAAGTCACGAACCTCACCGACTACGGCGCATTCGTTGAAGTCGAGCAGGGTATCGAAGGCCTGGTCCACGTGTCCGAAATGGACTGGACCAACAAGAACGTGGCGCCGAACAAAGTCGTCCAATTGGGCGATGAAGTCGAAGTCATGGTGCTTGAGATCGACGAAGAACGTCGTCGCATCAGCCTCGGCATGAAGCAATGCAAAGCCAATCCTTGGGATGACTTTGCGATCACCCACAAGAAGGGCGATAAAGTCCGCGGCGCGATCAAGTCGATCACCGATTTCGGCGTGTTCATCGGCCTGGCCGGCAACATCGACGGCCTGGTTCACCTGTCCGATCTGTCCTGGACCGAAACCGGCGAAGAAGCTGTCCGCCGCTTCAAGAAGGGCGACGAGCTGGAAGCCATCGTGCTGGCGATCGACGTTGAGCGCGAGCGCGTCTCACTGGGCGTCAAGCAACTCGAAGGCGATCCGTTCAACAACTTCGCTGCGATGAACGACAAGGGCGCGCTGGTTACCGGCACGGTCAAATCGGTCGAGCCTAAGGGTGCCGTGATCCAGCTGTCGGAAGAAGTCGAAGGCTATCTGCGCGCTTCCGAAATCTCCCGCGATCGCGTGGAAGATGCCGGGACGCACCTGAAAGTCGGCGACACCGTCGAAGCCATGGTCATCAACATCGACCGCAAAGCACGCGGCATCCAGTTGTCGATCAAGGCGAAAGACAGCGTCGAAACGCAGGAAGCCATGCAAAAGATGTCCACCGCTTCGGACTCCAATGCTGCTTCCGGCACGACCAGTCTGGGCGCGCTGTTAAAAGCAAAGCTCGAAAACAAGAACTAAGGGTCGAGCCCGTAAATGACAAAGTCGGAGCTGATTGCCCGCCTGGCCGAGCGGTATCCGCAGCTGGTAGCAAAAGATGCGGATTACGCGGTCAAGACGATACTCGATGCGATGGCGGATGCCTTGGCAACCGGACAACGGATCGAAATTCGTGGTTTTGGCAGCTTCGCCCTCAACAGCCGGCCGCCGCGAATCGGCCGCAATCCGAAGTCAGGCGACAAGGTGATGGTCCCGGAAAAGCGGGTGCCGCACTTCAAGCCCGGCAAGGAGTTGCGCGAGCGGGTAGACGCGATGGTGGGGCAGCCGATCAAGGAAGACTGAGCGCTTGCCGGGTCATTTGCGACGAAGTAAGGACGGCATCTTCGGATGCCGTTTTTTTTCGCGTACAATTTCGGTTTGTTTTCAGGCATCGCTCGACTGAGCCGACAGAGTCGCCGAGCACGAGGAATCGAGCTCGCACTGCGCGAATGCAACACCCGGCTCACCGATAGGCCGTCAACCAGGAACCCGCGCCATGAAACTCGTTTGGAAGATCCTTGCGGTCATCATCGTGATCGTCATCTTCGGATTTGCGCTGGAGAATATGCAGGAAGTCGTGCTGCATTTCTTCTTCGGCTACGAAATTCGCGGGCCGCTGACCCTGCTCTTGTTCGGGGTGTTTCTGCTCGGTGCGGTACTGGGCGTGTTCGCCATGACGCCGAGTTTTTTCCGACATAGCCGCGACCTGTCGAAACACAAGAAGACGATAGCGGCCATGCAAAAGGAACGCGACGCGCAGCAGCAGGCGCGCGTCCAGCCGCCGCAGCCCGATTCCATCGTCAACCAATAATTCAACAAGATAATAAGCTCGCATGGAATTTGAAACCTGGTGGTTGCTTGGAATGCCTGTGTTCTTCGGCCTTGGCTGGATCGCCGCCCGGGTCGACATCAAGCAGTTGTTGTCGGAGTCGCGCAGCCTGCCGCGCGGCTATTTCAAAGGCTTGAACTTCCTGCTGAACGAGCAGCCGGACAAGGCGATTGATGCCTTCATCGAGATCGTCAAGCTCGATCCGGAAACGGTTGAATTGCATTTCGCGTTGGGCAATCTATTCCGCCGCCGCGGCGAGACCGAACGCGCGATTCGGGTCCACCAGAACCTGCTGGCGCGACCCGACTTGCCGCAGGAACACCAGGTTCACGCGCGCTATGAACTAGGCCAGGATTACCTGAAGGCCGGCTTGCTGGACCGCGCGGAAGAAACCTTCAATCAGCTGGTCGATACCCAGTACAGCGCGCAGGCAAGGCGCGCACTGCTGGAAATCTATCAGCGCGAAAAGGAATGGACGCGCGCGATCGAAGCTGCGCAGGCGTTGCAGGAATCCGGTGCCGGCGGGCGCCAAAAGGAGATCGCGCAATTCTATTGCGAACTGGCGCAGGACGAGTTGGTGCACACCCATCCGGATGCGGCGCTGGCGGTGCTGGACAAGGCGCTGGCCGCCGATCGCAAGAACGTCCGCGCCACCCTGCTGATCGGCGATGCATGCCTCACCAAGGGCGATATCGAGGCGGCGTTGCTGGCATGGCGCCGGGTCGAGCAGCAAAGCGTGCCGCACGTCGCGCTGGTCGCGCAACGGCTGATGGATGGTTATCGCGCGCTAGGCCGGCAGCAAGAGGGCGCCAATCTGCTGAAATCGTATCTGGCGGAAGCATCCTCGATCGACTTGCTGGAAGTGGTTTTCCAGGCGGTGCTGGAGTTGGACGGCGTCGAGGCCGCCAACCATCTTGTGAGCGATGAGTTGCGTCGCACCCCGACTTTGCTGGGGCTGGACAAATTGCTTGACGCGCGCCTGATGGGCGCTCCGCCCGAAGTGCGGCCGGAACTCTCGCTGGTGAAAAATCTGGTCCACGGCTATGCGCAAAAACTGGCGCGCTACCAGTGCAGTTATTGCGGCTTCAAGGCACGTCAATTCTATTGGCAGTGTCCTGGCTGCAGTCAATGGGAAACCTATCCGCCGCGCCGCACCGAAGAACTCAACGTAATGAATTAACTCCCGCGCGCCGGTTGGCGCTGCGTACGAAACGGAGCATCATGAAAATCACGATTATCGGAACTGGCTACGTCGGCTTGGTGACCGGCGCGTGCCTGGCCGAGCTTGGCAACGATGTGTTTTGCCTGGACCTCGATCAAGAAAAAATCGACATCCTGAGTGGCGGCGGCATTCCGATTCACGAACCCGGGCTGGCCGATATCGTGGCGCGCAACCGTG
>DHXL01000036.1:0-8723 GCA_002415335.1 Oxalobacteraceae bacterium UBA5157 | reverse complement strand
ACCGTGCCGCCGGCCGCCTCAAATTTTCGACTGATGTCGCGGCCAGCGTGGCGCATGGCGAGATCCAGTTCATTGCGGTCGGCACGCCGCCGGACGAGGACGGCTCGGCCGACTTGCGCCATGTGGTGGCGGCAGCGCGCAACATCGGCAAGTACATGTCCGGCTTCAAGGTGGTGGTCGATAAATCCACGGTGCCGGTCGGCACCGCCGACAAGGTGCGCGCGACGATTCAATCAGAGCTGGATGCGCGCGCCGATGCGGCAAGATTCTCGGTCGTATCCAATCCGGAGTTCCTGAAGGAGGGTGCCGCGGTTGAGGATTTCATGCGGCCCGATCGCATCGTGATCGGCTGCGATGATACTCAACAGGGGCAGCACGCGCGTGCCTTGATGAAAATGCTGTACACGCCGTTCAACCGCAATCACGAGCGCACTTACTGGATGGATGTGCGCTCGGCCGAGTTCACCAAATATGCTGCCAATGCGATGCTGGCGACCCGTATCTCGTTCATGAATGAGCTGGCGAATCTGGCGGACAAAGTCGGCGCCGATATCGAAGCCGTGCGCCACGGTATCGGATCCGATCCGCGCATCGGTTATAGCTTTTTGTACGCCGGATGCGGCTACGGCGGCTCATGTTTCCCAAAGGACGTGCAGGCGCTGGAGCGGACCGCACGCGACTACGGCCAGGACTTGCTGATCTTGCGCGCGGTCGAAGCGGTCAACAATAATCAGAAACACGTGCTCGGCAACAAGATCATCGATCGTTTCGGCGAAGACCTGGCGGGCCGGCATTTCGCGTTATGGGGTCTGGCGTTCAAGCCGAATACCGACGATATGCGTGAAGCCTCGTCGCGCACATTGTTGCGCGCGTTGATCGGGCGCGGCGCATCGGTAGCGGTCTACGATCCGGTCGCGATGACGGAAGCCAAACGCGTACTGGCTTTCGATTTTGCCGATTCTGCCGCCGCGTTGGCACGCATACGTTTCAGCGAGAGTCCGATGGATGCGCTGCACGACGCCGATGCACTGGCGATCGTGACCGAATGGAAGAGTTTTCGCAGTCCCGATTTCGATCAAGTCAAGGCGCAGCTCAAGGCTCCGATTATCTTCGACGGCCGCAACCTGTTCGAACCGGATGCGATGGCCGACGCCGGTTTCGAATATCACGGCATCGGCCGTTCGGTACTGACCCGCACATGACGACCATGATCCCGATTTCCTTGAACCAGGCGCCGATTCTCGTGGTTGGCGACGTGATGCTGGACCGTTACTGGTTCGGCGAAGTGAGCCGCATCTCGCCGGAAGCGCCAGTGCCGGTGGTACGCGTCGAAAGCCGCGACGAGCGTTTGGGCGGCGCCGCCAACGTGGCACGCAATGCCGCCGCACTCGGTGCAAGAGTCGGATTGCTCGGCGTGGTCGGGCAAGATGAAGCGGGCGATACGGTCGAGCGCCTGCTGACCGGCATGGGAATAGATAGCTTCCTGAACCGCGATGTCGCAATTTCGACGATTATCAAGTTGCGCGTGATCGGTCGACAGCAGCAGCTGTTGCGTATCGATTTCGAGAATGCGCCGACTGAAACCGTGCTGCGCGACAAGCTGACGCAGTTCAACGCGTTATTGCCGGAATATGAAATGGTTGTGCTGTCCGACTACGCGAAAGGCAGCCTTGTCAACGTCGCACACATGATTGCCGCCGCGCGAAAATTGGGCAAGCGGACCTTGGTCGACCCCAAGGGGGATGACTTTTCTCAGTACGCCGGCGCGACCATCCTAACGCCGAATAAATCGGAATTGAAGCACATCGTCGGCAGCTGGAAGAACGAGGATGGCTTGACCGAGAAAACGCAAAACCTGCGTCGTTCGCTGAATCTGGAGGCCCTGCTGCTGACCCGCTCGGAAGAAGGCATGACGTTGTACACCGAACGGGAGGTGACGCACTTCCCGGCGATGGCACGTGAAGTATTCGACGTATCCGGCGCCGGCGATACCGTCATCGCCACGCTGGCAACGATGCTGGCGGCGGGTTTGCCGCTTGCCGACGCGGTCGCGATCGCGAATCGCGCCGGTGGAATTGTCGTAGGAAAATTGGGTACTGCGACGGTCACCAAGGAAGAACTTTTTGCGTAGCAAATGAGATTGGTCTCAATGGTCAACCGCCGCGACATGAAGACGTTGAGTTTACTACAACGCAATTTCGCGTTTTCTTGGCAATACCCTCACTCACCTGGAGACCACGTCATGTTCAAGAAACTGTTGCTGGTATTTGCGATGTTCATCGCAACAATGGGATTTGCATTTGCGCAAGTCGATGTCAACAAAGCGGACCAATCTGCGCTCGATGGCGTCAAAGGGATCGGCCCGAAGATATCCAAGACCATTCTTGACGAACGCAAGAAGGGTGGCGATTTCAAGGATTGGGCAGACTTTGAAAAGCGCGTCAAAGGCATTGGGGAAAAGAATTCGACAAAGCTGTCGCAAGCCGGTCTGACCGTAAATGGTCAACCCAAGGCCGGTGCCGCGCCGGCGGCTAAAGAAAGCAAAGCGAAGGATGGAAAGTCCGGTAAAGAATCGGTTTCAGCCCCGACGCCGGGTTCCACCTCGGGAGCTGCCAAGAAGCCGTAAGGTCGGCTTGATTGACCCCTGGTCTGGCACAAGCCGCGGGGGTCTTTTTCATTCTCATACATTGGCGGGAATGCGAAAGGGCGTTGCTTTCTCGGCAGCCGACCAGCAATGCTTCGGATCGAGCCTGACGGGAAATGCCTGATGGATGGACCGTATTCCACATTCCGATAAATCGAAGACAGCAGTACGCAGTTGGGCGTCGCAGATTAGAATGGGCGCTCCTGTACATTTACTTCGATGACGCCATGCCTTACCTGACCCTTGAAGACACGATCGGCAACACGCCTCTAATCCAACTGCAGCGTTTGCCGGGAGAGGAGACGGCGCGTCGCAATAACGTCATCCTTGGCAAGCTCGAAGGCAATAATCCAGCCGGTTCGGTCAAGGATCGACCCGCCTTGTCAATGATCAAGCGCGCGGAGCAGCGCGGCGACATCAAGCCGGGCGATACCTTGATCGAGGCGACTAGCGGAAATACCGGCATCGCGCTGGCAATGGCGGCGGCGTTGCGCGGTTATAAGATGGTGTTGCTGCTGCCTGAGAACTTAAGCGAGGAGCGACGCCAGAGCATGGCTGCCTATGGTGCGCGCATCGTGCTGACGCCAAAGACCGGAGGCATGGAATATGCGCGCGATCTGGCCGAGCAGATGCAAAAGGACGGCGAGGGCGTGATTCTCGACCAGTTCGCCAATCCCGACAATCCGTTGTCCCACTATGAAGGAACCGGTCCAGAAATCTGGCGCGACACCGATGGGCGCGTCACGCATTTCGTCAGCGCAATGGGAACCACCGGCACCATTATGGGCGTCTCGCGTTATCTGAAAGAAAAGAACCAGCGGATTCGCATAATCGGCGCACAGCCGGAAGAGGGTTCACAGATACCAGGTATCCGCAAGTGGCCGGAGGCGTACCTACCGAAGATTTATGACAAGTCTCGCATTGATCAAATCGAATATGTCAGCCAGGCATCGGCCGAACATCTCGTGCGGCGCATGGCGGTGGAAGAAGGGATCTTCTGCGGCGTTTCAGCCGCAGGTGCTTGTGAAGTCGCCCTGCGCATTTCACAAACCGTCGAGAATGCCACCATCGTTTTCATCGTATGTGATCGCGGCGACCGCTACCTGTCAACCGGTGTTTTCCCCGCTTAGCTCAGAGCCCCATCGGGGAAGGCGACGGCGAGTCCAAGCGCGACGCGGGCTACACTTCGTACCACTAGAAGATCAGAATATCGAGTAGGGCCAAAACACGGTCGGCGACCCGTCAATCGGTGTGCCGTCGACGCCGTGTCTCCCGATGGTGCGGAAGCGCAGCTTTACACCTGCGGCTGCTCGATGCTTTCTTCCTTTGGCTTGAACTGTTTATCGCTGATCCGGAATTTATCGCGCCGATCGCCCATCAGGATGCGCAAGTCCTTGATACTCAGGTCACTCACTTCATGCATCCGAATCAGCAGGGAAGCGCCGACCGGAAGCCGGCGATGGCGAATCTTGCTGATGACAGGAGGAGCAACTTCAAGTGCGCGCGACAATGCCGCGTCATTCTTGAGGCTGAGTTTTTCGATTAATGCATCCAGTAAATTGTTTGGATCGTAAGCAAGTTGGTCGGCAAGCCGTGAACTGTTCATAGTGTCTCTAGCTAAGTTGTTTTAGTATCAATAATTCCATGGAGCAAGTGATTGTACAAGGAATTACACCTGGGAATCCATTTAAAAAGAATAAAGTCGCGTTAATTAAAAGACTTCGCAATACTTGTAAAGTTGCATCGAAATGCATTACACGGAAAGAAATATTTTATCAATATATCTATTGTATTGCGGAAATATAGTGAAAAAATTCCAAAAAAGCAATATGAGAATCATTTCCTTACATTTATGCCGCTGCATTGTTGTTAATTGCATTAATTATAATTTTATGGCGTCATGGTAGCTTGTTTCAGGGCGACGCATACCTCGCAATTATCGCAAATGCGTGCTATCCCATGTGACGGGATCGGATCAGTCAGGATCGGACAGTCCCAAGTCGCGCCAGCCTTGATGGCCGATCTGGCGCAGGGTCGCGATATTCCTGTCATAGATCAGGGCCGCATCCGGGAAGGCTGCCACCGCGCGGTCGATGCTGGCCTCGCGCAACAGATGCAGGATGGGGTACGGAGAGCGATTGGTGTAATTGTCAATATCGTCGGATGCGGCATCGGCGAACTGATAGCGCGGGTGGAAGCTGGCGATCTGGATTTGTCCTCCGAGCGCGAGATCTTCCAGCAGCGCATCCGCCGTGGCGAGAAAGCGGTTGTATTCCAGAAAGTCGCCGAGCACGTCTGGATGTATCAGTAGCGTGGTATCGACTAGATCCGGATCCGCGGCGCTCAGGCGACGTAATTCGACCATCAAGTCGGCCCGCAATGCTTGCGCCGTTTGGGCCGCGCTAACGACGTAACGCACCTGGTTCTTGACCTGGACCGCCTTGGCAAATGGGCACAGGTTCAGGCCGATGACCGCCTTGTCGACCCAGGCCCGCGTGGCGGCGATGATCGCATTCACTTCTGTTTCGGATTTGCGTGTACTCATCTGTATCTTCACTCATGCGCGCTGAAGGCGGAATCATACCAGCCACCTACACGTGACTCTCGCGTGTCGAGGCAGCGCGCCCGACTCGCTTGACTTTGTCTCACACTATGTAAAATAGGCTATTCTTCACACCTTTGCTTTTTACCGAGGCGGCGAAATCAAGCTGACACCATGGCACTCAAAGCGACTATTTTCAAAGCCGATGTCCAAATAGCGGACATGGACCGCCATTACTACCAGGACCATGTACTCACGATCGCGCGCCATCCGTCGGAGACCGACGAGCGCATGATGGTGCGGCTGCTCGCGTTCATCGTGCATGCCGATGAGGCGCTGGTGTTCGGCAAGGGACTGAGCGCGGACGATGAGCCCGATATTTGGCAGAAGGACTTGACCGGTGCCATCCGGCTCTGGATTGAAGTCGGCCAACCCGATGAGAAACGCATCATGAAAGCCTGCGGCCGCGCCGAGAAGGTAGTCATCTACAGCTACAGCAGCAATAGCAGCATCTGGTGGAATCAGGTCAGCAATCGGGTCGAACGCGCAAGAAACCTGACCGTCGTCAACCTCGATTCGGCCGTCAGCCAGGCGCTCGCGAAACTGGCTCAGCGCAATATGCAACTGCAATGCACGATTCAGGATGGGCAGATCTGGATCACGGCCAATGACGAGACTGTCCAAGTCGATCTCAGGATAATAAAAGGACTCGCCGCGCCGTACTGAGATTGCAACATATGCGTTAAGCCACAGTGTGGGTTCACGCATAACCCGGCACGAGTTTGACTAATACAGATTTATGGAGAACGGCACAGTCTTGCTGACACGACGTAGGCATCAAGCATGCGCAGAGCGCCCAAAATGGGCCATAGCGACGTGTGCGGCGATGGTTGAACATTGTGGAAGGGAGCATTGGTATCGTCGATCGGTACGCGCTTTCTTTTGTATCGCCAGTGTCGAGGGTGTCCCGGCCATCCCGATCCCCAACGAGTCGACCTGAGCCGCGCTACGACCTCAAAGTCGCCGCAGCTTCGTAGAAAACGATCACCTTTCAGCACCGACGATTGCATTGACGCTAACGATGGGGGTATTTCACACTATAGGGCTGCGGGCCTTCGCGGCAGGGTCGGAATATATCTTGAACCGCCGTATACTTGAGCAGCACGCACGGTGGTGTGAGCGATGTACCATCGGATGGTGTCCTCTTAAGACGTCCTTAAGACTTGGCGGCGATGATAATGGCACTGATCCACTTCAATAATGAGGTTTTTCCATGGGCACATCATTGCGTGTATTAATCAGCCAGTTCGTTGGCGTCGTCGTCGCTGCACTGGTGCCGGTGATCCTGACCGCCTTTTTATCAATGCCGTTCATTCTTGGCGGACACCCCGGCGAGATACGTTCCACCGACGCACTGCTCGGTCAGCACATGAGTTGATCCCTTCGCTGATATGAACTCTACAAACACCCAAACACGAGACTCGCACCTCCTCTTATGAAATTCACCGAGCTAACCGATGATTCCGAAGACCCACAACACACGCCGGCGGAGCGAGCGGCGGCTGCATCGCGCAGCACTTGGGTCAGCGTCGGCGTCAACCTGGTCCTGACCGCCACCCAAATCGCGGTTGGCGTGCTGGCCAAATCCCAGGGCCTCGTCGCCGATGGCATCCATTCACTGTCCGACCTGGTGGCGGACTTCGTCGTGCTGTTCGCCAGCCATCACAGCAAGAAGGACGCCGACGTCGAGCATCCCTATGGCCACCAGCGCTTCGAAACCGCAGCCTCGCTGGTGCTAGGCGTGCTGTTGCTGGCCGTCGGTGTGGGCATGCTGTGGTCGGCTTTTCTGAAACTGGAAGCGCCCGACACGGTGCAGCGAGTCCATGTCGTCGCCCTCTGGGTCGCCGCTGCGGCCCTCATTGCGAAGGAACTCCTGTTTCGTTACATGCTGTCGGTGGCCAAGCGCGTCAAGTCGAGCATGTTGGTGGCGAACGCCTGGCACGCTCGCTCGGATGCCGCGTCATCGCTGGTGGTTGGCATCGGCATCATCGGCAACCTCGCGGGCTACCCGATTCTGGACCCGATCGCTGCGCTCATCGTTGGCTTCATGGTGGCCAAGATGGGCTGGGAATTCGGCTGGGCTGCCCTGCACGACCTGATGGACCGCTCGGTGGACGAGCAGGAGGTCGAGGCTATCCGCCGCACACTGATCGACACACCCGGCGTCAGCGGCGTGCACGACGTGCGTACGCGCAAGATGGGTGACATGATCATCGTCGACGCGCACATCGAGGTCGATGCCTCGATCACGGTCGAGGCCGGCCATGACATCGCCGTCGTCGCCAGGCAGCGGGTGCTGCAGCGTCATCGCGTACTCAATCTGATGACGCATGTGGACCCGTGGCGGCGCCCCGATTTGGACCATGCAGATCCCGTGGCAACACCGTCGGGATGCTGAGGACCTCTGCGTCAGTATCAGCAGAGTCCGCCCCTGCATGGCCGTGTGAAGGAAGCCGAAACGTGCAACGCCTTACTCAGGACGTCCCGAATGACCGTCATAATCACTTCTGAAATGGGAGCATGCGCCGGAGGGTGTTGTCACCTACTACGTAATGGTGATACAAGGCTGCTGCAGCGTGCAAGCCAATCAGAAAATAACCGACCGTGCTGACTGTCTCATGCAATTCCTTTAATTGCTTTGCAAATTCCTTGTTCTCACTCATCAGCGAGGGCAACTCCAATCCGAAGAATGGAATTGGTTTCGCCTCTGCACTCAGCAACATCCACCCGAGCAAGGGCGTGCCAATCATGAATACGTACAACGCTATCTTCATGAGTCCGGCAAATAGCATTTGCCATCGCGGTGACTGGGGTTTGATGCAGGGAGTTCCGCCAGCCAGTTGGACTGCAAGCCGCAGCCATACCAGACCAAGAACCGCTAACCCCAGCATGTAGTGCCAGGTTTTCATTCCTTCGCGAAGCGCGCTGCCCTTGGGGAATATTTCACGAAATTCCATGTACGCATATACGGCAGCGATTAATAACAACATCAGCCAATGCAGTCCAACCGATGCGCTGCCATACTTGGTCTCGCTGTTTTTCCAGGTCATTGTAGAGTTCCTCAACTTTCAACCACGGGGCCACATCTTTGGTACTGATGGCGCATTTCGTTGCAGTGTCGAAGTGTGCCTCGATCTGCGGCGTGGGCGTGGTGAGACGCAGGCAGACAGCAATCGTAGAACGGCTTGACCAACGACTCCTTTGATTGTATTTCCGAGGTTATGCACCAAGAGGCAACTTGCTGCTACTCCAATCGTAGTGCCGGCACCCGGTCTGATTTTGATCTGCCACAAACAGCCACCTCAAACCGATTCATAAATAACAACAGCTGTGGGTTCACGCATAACCTGCGACCGCATCGCCTCGTAAAACAACAGGTGGTTCGGGTTCAACTTCATAACCTGCGATCTGTTGAGCCCATATGCTGCGACTTTCCCCTCGCATTGACGCATAAGTGTTGAGCGACAATTATCTTGA
>DHXL01000186.1:919-2947 GCA_002415335.1 Oxalobacteraceae bacterium UBA5157 | reverse complement strand
GTATATGGCAAACAGCGATAACTCCGCGCGCTGCGTTACGAAGAAGTGGCCCAATGCGTTTTGGACCCGTTTGCGAAGGAATTTTGGCTGGCCCGCATAGAAGGTAAGCAAAAGATTGCCGGGCAACTTACCGGTACGACGTGGACTCCGAAATGGGAGCTTCTTCTAAACCTGAAAGACGGAGAGCTTTGTGAGGCTATTCCGCAAGGAATTCTCGCGTACACGAAAGCTTGGGAAATTATGATTGCGGACGCCGATACGCTCCGAATGGTTGTTAAAGGCGCTTAGTCAGCGAGGAAAATCAACGGCACCTTGAAGTAAGTCTGGGTCTTGCGGCGGCAGTCAATCGCCGATTTCACGTCGAGAGCCACTGAAAAAAGGTCGAAATCATGCCGCGGTCACTGTCTGTAGTCGCAAGACCGGCCTCAACTGGCTGGCCACGACTCAGGGAATGAGTAACGCAGAAACAGGTGACTGCTGCCGCGTCGCAGGTCGATCAAGGTTCCCCATAGGGGATCGCTCGGCGCAAACGTCTTCCCCATGACAAGGCCGAGCCGTCCGTCGCCAGCGTCGCGGCCGGCAATCTGTGGCGCGAGAGTCAGGAACTGCTCATCAACGAGACGCTCAGCGTAAAAGTTGCCCAGCAATCGCGGCCCTCCTTCGACAAGGATCAGCTTGCCGGGACTCACCTGACACACCTCGTCGAGGATGGCGTTCGCCGGAATAGTGCTCGCGCTGCCACGAGTCGCCCGGATATCAACCGAATCGGGTGCACTTTGCGTGCGTAAGCGCTTTGCACCGGCGGTCGTCGTAATGATCAGCGCCGGCACCTTGCCGGATGCGAACACCGGCAAGCGAAGATCGATCTCGCCGTTGCCACTGACGATCACATTCAGCGGCGGCTCGCGTTTTCCCATCGCTTTGCTCAGTCGCCGATACTCGTCCGCGAGTTCGGGAAAAATGGCCTCAGCCGTCCAGACGTGCCGAGGGTCGGCGCCCAGCGTACCAGAGCCGACGATCACCACATCGGCAATCGCGCGCAACAGACCCATCACCATGCGATCTTGGGCGCTGTGCCCGCTGATGTCCGCGCCGCTGGCGTGGCCTATCGCATTGAGGGAGACGACGCCATCGAGCGTGGCCACAAAATTGCTGAAGACATGTGGACGTGAGCGCTGCTGCGGCATGCGCAGGCATCCGTACAGGCGTGCCAGGTTGGGAGGCAACGGCAGCACATTGCCGCGCTTCGTATCAAAAAGCGTCTCGAGCGGGGCGAGAATGGAAGGGCCAAGTCGGGGCATCGTGTCAGTCGCGTTACATTTCAGATTGACTTATTCTAGCGAGTATCGGCATGGCCCCGGAGCCTTCGTTGCATCTAGGCCACCGTGACTCACTTGATCGCACCACCTACTCCCATCCTAAGCTCAAAGCGATCTCGTACCCATACGAGCCGGCGACAGAAACCTGCGATGCACTGCCTGTATTGCTACTTGAAAATACTAGATATCTGTCGACGTGACGCTCTGTCCGCTACCGAACATAATGTTTGATCCACATCAGTAGATTTGACGAATAAGGGGCATACATTCAAATTGCTGGTCTGGTGGCCAGTTACCTATTTCTTGGAAGCCCCAATGGTAGAACGACATTCGTTTCGGTCGGGTCCGGTGACGTGGATCCCGTCCAAGGACCGAAAGTGTGCTGCATCCGCGCAGCACGCGGCCCGGCACAACCGTCTTCTTGCAGCGTTGCCACCGGCGGATTTCAAGCGTGTGCTTCCCGATCTAGAGCCCGTTCCTTTGCCGCTGGGTTGGACTGTTCACGGCGATGGCGACCGGGAGAATTTCCTGTATTTCCTGACTGCGGGCATCGTTTGCCGGTTCTACTTTTCGGAGAGCGGGGAGTCGACGGAGTTCGCCATCACGGGCCGGGAAGGCGTGATCGGCATCCCATCGTTCCTGGGTGGCGGGAATATGCCGAGCCAGGCGGTGGTGGTGGTGGGTGCTGGCTACGCCTATCGGCTGAAGG
>DHXL01000186.1:0-796 GCA_002415335.1 Oxalobacteraceae bacterium UBA5157 | reverse complement strand
GCTGAAGGGGGAATTCGATCGCGGCGGCTCGATGCAGCACCTGTTGCTGCGCTACACCCAGGCGCTGCTGACACAGGTGGCGCAGACGGCGGTATGCAATCGCCATCATTCATTGGACCAGCAGTTCTGTCGCTGGCTGCTGCGAAGTCTCGATTGCTTGCCCTCCAACGACCTGACCATGACGCAGGAACTGATTACCAACATGCTCGGGGTACGCCGCGAGGGGGCATCACGGAGGTCGCAGGACGACTGCAGAATGCCGGTTTGATCGAGTAAGCATGCCGGGAAATCTCTTGTACAGAAGCCAGAAGACATCAATTATGTTCGTTATCGAACAGACTTTCTTTTATTTTTATGTCATTTTTAATTTTTACTTTCGTCATTAAGGCGCTCAACATGACATACGAAGAACGCGATACCTGCGGCATCAATGAAGAAGCGGCAGATAAAGGTCCGGGCCCTGAGTTAATGGGCGCGAATACCCTGATTGGGGACCATGTTCATAACGCGCAGGATGAGCATTTGGGCGACATCAAGGAAATCATGCTGGAAATACGTACCGGCAAGGTCGCATATGCAGTGCTTTCTTCTGGCGGCGTCTTTACTATCGGCGAAAAGCTGTTTGCTGTGCCTTGGAGTGCCTTGAAGCTCGATACAGTGAACAAGCGTTTTGTTCTTGATATCGAAAGAGATGGTTTCAAAAATGCGCCTGGCTTCGACTCGAATGACTGGCCCGACATGGCCGACCAGTCATGGGTCGATAATATTAGTACCTATTACGGGACGGCAATCCATT
>DHXL01000025.1:1989-3390 GCA_002415335.1 Oxalobacteraceae bacterium UBA5157 | reverse complement strand
GGGTCTTCGCGTAATCGAGTGGGTAAATTTCATGTTTTTTAGAGTCTCGGGAGCATAGACGTGAGTATTTTTAGCCGCAGATATTCTTCATCGCGTAGTCCGTACGCACGGCGTTGGATGACTCGTATCTTGTTGTTGAGCCCCTCAACGAAGCCGAGTGAAACCTTATTCTCTGGCTTGCAATAGGCCGCGATCCCATCCCAATGACGCTCGATCATCGCAGCAAATTTTTCATACGGTTTCAACCGTTGCCATTTCAGGCTGGCTTTCCAATTCTCGAAGAAACGCCGCGCCCATGCTTCGCTTTTGTAGTCCCACAACTGACCAAACGATTCTTTCAACAGGTACGCCGTGTTCAGCCGTTTGTTCGCTGCCAGCAAAGTCTTCAAAGAACGCCTGCCATCCAGTGTCAGGTTCTCGTGGCTGGAAAGCAGTACATATTTCTGCCCCTTGATGTAACGCCTATCCTTATCCTGAAGACGCGCGTATTCCATCTTCCTGACCTTGTCCAGGGCATCGCCGAGATGCTTCATGATGTGAAATTTGTCGAACAGGATCGCGGCCTGCGGGGCGCGCTCGTTGGTGACGTTGCGGAAGGGTTTCCACATGTCCATCACCGCAAGACGAATGCCTTTGGACTTCTTCTCTCCCAGCCAGTCATAGAACTGTCGCATGCTGTCCTCCGAACGATCTCCACCACCAAACCAGATCGGGCGTCGCCGGATCAGGTCGCTGACCACGATGCGATAGGTATGCCCTTTGCGGATCGAGATTTCGTCTATGCCAATCGCTTTGGGCGCGGGTGTTCCGACGCGTTCCAATTGCGCAGCCATGTATTGCTTGTCCAGTTCCTTGACGGTGTGCCAGTCCAGATGCAGTTCGTGGGCAATGTCCGACACCGTGCTGCTGCGGCACCGCCTGCCCACATACCAAGCGAACCGCTTGGTGTAGAGCGGGTTGCCGGCCAGAAAGTCGAGCCGTTCGCGTTTCACTTTGCCGCAGTGCCGACACAGCACCCGTCGAATCTCGATCTCCAGATAGATGCGTGTGTCGCCACTGGAGAGGTCGCGAACTCGCCGCAGCTTCTTGTCGTACCAAACGCAGTGAGTGCGGCCACAGGTGTTGCAGACCGTTTTTTTGAGCGACGAACGAGCGTGATGATCCGCGCTTTTGAATCGCCAAAGATGCCGCGTATCTTTTCCAGAGGGCGAAAAAAAGTAAATCGGTACGCGTCGAGCAGACGTTTGCGCTTGGGTGAAGTGGCCATCGGTAAATCCTCCCATTTACTGAAAAGAATACAAACCGAATTCTGCCAGATACCAAAAGGGTTGCAGAGGCTTTCATGTTAAATTCCACCCACTCGATTACGCGAAGAACCTCTTTTTTAACCTTACAGATAAA
>DHXL01000025.1:0-1874 GCA_002415335.1 Oxalobacteraceae bacterium UBA5157 | reverse complement strand
ATAAACATCATGGCCATTCAATCCAAAAAAATAGTTCAGGAACTTAAATCACTGTTCGCCGGAATCGACGTCGGCGCGGAGGAATTGATTCTCGTCATCCGCAAGAACGGCACGCCTTACAAGCCGCAGAAGTTCGCCAACACCCCCGCCGACCGCGCCCGGATGGTGAAGAAGCTGTCCAATCTGCCCGGCATCGTCGTCTGTCTGGAAGCGACCGGGGTCTATCACTTCGACCTGTCCATCGCCCTTCACGACGCCGATGTGGCGCTCATGGTGGTCAATCCGAAGTCTTCACACAACTTCGCCAAAGTGTTGATGAAAAACAGCAAGACGGATGCCGTCGATACCGACACGTTGGCTCAATACGCCGAGCGCATGGACTTCGTCGCCTGGACGCGCCCGTCCGACGAGAAGATTGCCCTGCGCAGTTTCGCCCGCCGCATTGACGCGCTGACCCGCCATAACCAGCCACTTGGTTGGTGTCTTTTACCAACCTAGTGGAATGGCTAGTAGTTTCATCAGAAAGCTGCTGCCAAGAACAATTGCCACGCTTTGAGCGCATCCGAGGAAACACCTAAAGCCGTGCTGCGCGATGTCAAGCTGGCGATCTCACAATTGGAGAAACGCATTAATTGCTTGAGCAAAGAAGCGTTGGTCTTGATCGGCAAACACCCCGAGCTCGAACGTGCATTCCTGTTGCTCACGGGCATCAAGGGCATCGCCCAAACCAGTGCCATTGCACTGATGGGTGAGCTTCTGCTGTTGCCGCAGGGGCTTTCCCACCGCGAATGGGTGAAGTTCGCCGGCCTCGATCCGCGCGCCTTTGATTCCGGTAAAAGCGTCCACAAGCAAGCGCGTTTATCCAAGGTCGGCAACCGCCATATTCGTTCAGCGCTCTACATGCCGGCCTTGAGTGCCAAACAGCATGACCCATACGTTAAGGCCTACTTCCAGCACCTCGTGGATAACGGCAAGAAACCACTGCAAGCGCTTTGTGCCGTGATGCGCAAGCTGCTGCATGCAATCCACGGAATGTTGAAACACGACAAACCATTCGATAACACCCGTTTTTACGCTATTCCAGCATGAAGTTGAAAATGCAAAAAACATAGAAAAAATGCTTGCCCTCGAACAGAGTATCTACAAATACGGCGTTGCTCCATCTGTAGCCTTAATTTCTGAATGCTGTGTATAAAGAAAAGCACGCTATAAAAGCGTGCTTATCATCAACCCAATCCAGGCTTGAGTTGTTTAGCGTTATCCGCGCGGCCTTCGACCCTCTATCAAAGTGCCGCGCAGCTGATTGCCTTAAATATTCTTGTTAGGGCTTCTTGGGCGTGGTGTATGGAACTTCTTTCTGGTGCGGTTCCCAGATAGTTTCATAGCCAACAAAAAACTGCCCCGGTACAATTTCTTTCTGACGAGTTGTTACGTGGAATGCGTGGCCATCTGGAACCTTGGGACGGATAAAAGGCTTCTTGTCATCACTCATAATCATATCTCCTTACTGGTTGAAAACGGGAGGAATTTCAACAGGGTTGCCAGCCCTCCCACTTAACTGGCTAAATTGTACTATCTAGCGCGTGTAATGTCCCTTCTTTGGAATCACATGGCGCACACCGCCCTGTGGATTCTCGACATCACCCTGGTAGCGCGGAATGAGGTGAATATGGACATGGAATATACTCTGCCCGGCCGCCGGTCCTACGTTAACGCCGATATTGTAACCATCAGGCTTGAATTCCTCGTCCAGTCGCATGCGCTCCTCGGTGATCAGCCCCATGCAGGCATTGATCTCTTCGGGCGTCAGGTCGAAAAAGCTGGCTACATGGCGCCGTGGGATAACCAGGGTATGGCCCGGGCTAACCGCGTAG
>DHXL01000026.1:3839-4138 GCA_002415335.1 Oxalobacteraceae bacterium UBA5157 | reverse complement strand
GTGATGTAGTTCAGGCCCAGATGATCGCCGCTGCCGATATTGGTGATCACGGCGACTTGGCAGTAATCGAACGCCAGGCCTTCGCGCAGTACGCCGCCGCGGGCGGTTTCGAACACCGCCGCGTCGACGTCCGGATGCAGCAAGACATTGCGCGCGCTGCGCGGGCCGCTGCAATCGCCGGTATCGATGCGGCGGCCTTCGATATAAACGCCATCGGTATTGGTCATGCCGACGCGCAGCCCGCTTTGCGTCAAGAGATGCGCAATCAGCCGCACTGTGGTGGTCTTGCCGTTGGTGCC
>DHXL01000026.1:2797-3689 GCA_002415335.1 Oxalobacteraceae bacterium UBA5157 | reverse complement strand
GCCGTTGGTGCCGGTCACCGCCACCACCGGGATGCGGCCGTCGTCGTTGTCACCGAACATGTTCGCGACGATCGCTTCGCCGACCGGACGTCCCTTGCCATAAGAAGGTGACAGATGCATGCGCAATCCCGGCGCCGCGTTGACTTCGACCACGCCTCCACCCTGATCCTCGATCGGCTTGAGCACGCTGTCGCACACCATGTCGACGCCGCAGATATCGAGCCCGACCATTTGTGCGGCGGCGACTGCGCGCGCCGCCACTTCGGGATGGACATCGTCCGTCACGTCGGTGGCCGAACCGCCGGTCGAGAGATTGGCATTGTTGCGCAGGATGACGCGCTGGCCCTTGGGCGGAATCGAATCGGCACTGTGGCCTTGGCTCGCCAGACTCGCGAGCGCGATATCGTCGAAGCGAATCTTGGTCAGCGACGTCGCATGGCCGGTACCGCGCCGCGGATCCCGGTTGAGCTGCTCGACCAAGCGGCGCACCGATTGCTCGCCGTCGCCGACGACCTGCGGCGGATCGCGCCGTGCCGCCGCGATCAGTTTGTCACCGACCACCAGCAGACGAAAGTCGTTGCCCCGTAGATAGCGCTCGACCAGGATATCGTCGCCGAACTCAACCGCGGCGGCGTACGCACTTAGCAGTCGCTCGCGCGACGTGATATTGACGGTGACGCCTTTGCCCTGGTTGCCATCCTTCGGCTTGAGCACGACCGGCAAGCCGATCTCGCAAGCGGCGGCCCACGCGTCGTCGGCGTCACACACCGAGCGCCCGAGCGGCACCGGCACGCCGGCCGCGTGCAGCAACTTCTTGGTCAATTCCTTGTCTTGCGCGATGGCTTCCGCGATCGCGCTCGTGCTGTCCATCTCGGCAGCCTGAATGCGGCGC
>DHXL01000026.1:2266-2673 GCA_002415335.1 Oxalobacteraceae bacterium UBA5157 | reverse complement strand
ATGCGGCGCTGGCGGCTGCCCCAGCCGAACATCACCATGCTGCCCTCGGTCAAGCGGCGAAATGGAATATTGCGGGCAACCGCAGCCTTGACGATGGAACCGGTACTGGGGCCGAGCCGCACATCTTCGTCAAGGTCGCGCAGTTGCACCAGTGCGCCGGGGAGGTCGAATGGTGCATCATCGGCTGCCGCGCGGCACAGCGCTTCGGCTAATTCCAGCGCCAGGCGACCGACTGCTTCTTCACTGTATTCGACCACCACCTGGAACAGCCCCGGCTCGAGCGTCGGCGTGGTGCGACTGAATGTCACCGGACAACCTGCTTGCGCCTGCAGGCCGAGCGCAGCCAACTCGAGGATGCGCGCCATCGGAATCGTGTCGTCATGGCCGGTCGGCTGCAGCGCGCTTAT
>DHXL01000026.1:1822-2078 GCA_002415335.1 Oxalobacteraceae bacterium UBA5157 | reverse complement strand
TCCGGAAAGCGTGCCCTCAAGCGAATCTCAAAGCCGTTCAGGGCGCCGATCGAGCACTCAGCCTCGTTACACCGCACAATCGCCTCAATGGCGGTGTGGTGGCTCCAGAGATTGGGGCCGCGTAAAGCCCGGATACGTGAAACGTCCATACCAATTGTCCTGTGTTGTCAGCGGCCGGCGTCGTTGCGCCAAGCTCGTCATGTTGTTCAATAGTTTGTTTTTTTGGGGTTCGATTCGAACGTCCTGAGGCCCGCCC
>DHXL01000026.1:0-1641 GCA_002415335.1 Oxalobacteraceae bacterium UBA5157 | reverse complement strand
CGTCCTGAGGCCCGCCCCGATCAATTCCGGACCGATGCCGAGCGCCCAGGCAGCGGCCACGGCAGCCATCACGCTTTCGGACTGCGCCGCCTTGCTCGGCTTGAGCGAGGACATGGGCAGCAGCGCTGTTTCTTTCGCTCCGTCGGCCAGCACAATGCTGCCGTCGCGCAGGAAGACCACGCGCCCGCCGCCGGCGCGATGCGCAACGATGGCGTCCAGCTGCGGATCAAGCCCATAAAAGACAACCGTCCCATCGCACAGCGCCGCCATCTCGACCACCTGCGGGTCGGCGGCATTGAGCACCGCCACGCCATCCGGCAGGATGACGTCGACCTGGGTTCGCAGCACCGTATACAGTTGATCCGGCTCATGAATGTAGAATTCGCCCAGCGCCTCATGACCGCTGACATCCGTCACCACGCCGACCGCGCATTTGTCATAGGCCAATCCTTCGCCGAGAATCATGCGGGCGCCGTTCTCGAACACGGCGGCTTGTACCGAGCGGTTGATCAGCAGCCGCTGGCCCGCTTCCCAATTGGCACAATTGGTGTCCGTAACCCGGCGGCCATCCAGATAGAGGCCTTCGCTGCATGCCAGGCCGACATGCTTGCCGCTGATGTGGATCAGCCACGCGACCAGGCGCGCTATCAGCGTGATGCCGCGGGTGCCGGTGACGCCGACGATCGGCATGCGGCCGGTTTCTTCAGGCGCGAACAAGTGATCCATGATCGCGGCGCCGATTGCGCGCGGCTGGCCTTCGGCCGGCTTCAAGTGCGCCAGCAAGCCCGGACTCGCGTTGACTTCGATGATGGCACCGCCCTGCTCTTCGAGCGGACGGGAGATGTCTTCCGCCACCAGATCGATGCCGGCGATATCGAGTCCGACCACGCGCGCGGCCAGCGTGGCCGCCGCCGCCACGCTCGGATGAATCAGGTCGGTCACGTCAAACGCGACGTTGCCGTTGGGCTGGATCAGCACCTTCTGGCCATCGGCCGGTATCGAGTAGGCGGTCAATCCCTGGCGCTTGAGTTCGAGAATGATTTCGGCACCTTGTTCGGGCGCCACTGCGTTGAGCGGGGAATCCTCGCCGGTGCCGCGGCGCGGATCGGTGTTGATCTGGCTATCGACCAGTTCGATGATGTTGGAGTTGCCGTCTCCGCATACCCACAGCGATTCGCCGCGCGCCGCCGCGACCACCCGCTTGCCGACCACCAGCAGCCGATGTTCGTTGCCGATGACGAAACGCTCGACGATGACACCACCGCCGCCTTTGCGCCTGGCCAGCTGATAGGCCGCTTCGACGTCGGCGCGCGTCATCAGGTTGACCGAGACGCCGCGTCCATGGTTGCCGTCGTAGGGCTTGACCACGACCGGCAAGCCGATCTCCTGTGCCGCATCCCACGCATCGTCCGCGTCGTTGGCCATGCGTCCTTCGGGCACCGGCACGCCGCACGATTGCAGCAGCGATTTGGTCAAGTCCTTGTCGCTCGCAATCCCTTCGGCGATCGCCCCGGTCTGGTCGGTTTCGGCAGTCCAGATGCGGCGCTGGCGCGCGCCGTAGCCGAGTTGGACCAGATTGCCGTCGGTCAGGCGGATAGTCGGGATGCGCCGTTCGGTGGCGGCTTCGACGATGTGCGCGGT
>DHXL01000403.1 GCA_002415335.1 Oxalobacteraceae bacterium UBA5157 | reverse complement strand
GGGGGGGGGGGGGGAGCCGATGAGCGCCAGCGACGCGCTGGCGCAAGCCGGCATCAAGCCGGTGGTGCTGGCCGCAAAAGAAGGCCTGGCGCTGATCAACGGCACCCAGGTCTCGACCGCGCTGACGCTGAATGGATTATTCCTGGCCGAGCGCATGCTGGAAGCGGCCACCGTCGCCGGTGCACTCTCGATCGACGCCGCCAAAGGCAGCGACGCGCCGTTCGATGCGCGCGTGCATGCGGTGCGCGGCCAGCCGGGCCAGATCGCCGTCGCAAAGATTTATCGCGACCTGCTGGCCGGCAGCGCCATCCGCCGCTCGCACCTGGTCAACGACGAACGCGTGCAGGATCCGTATAGCCTGCGCTGCCAGCCGCAGGTGATGGGAGCCTGCCTCGACTTGATCGGAAATGCTGCGCGCACGCTGCTGATCGAGGCCAACGCGGTCACCGACAATCCGCTGGTGTATGCCGAGCAGGACGACGTCATCTCGGGCGGAAATTTTCACGCCGAACCAGTCGCGTTTGCGGCCGATACGCTGGCGCTGGCGATCGCCGAAATCGGCGCACTGTCGGAGCGCCGCATCGCGTTGCTGATCGACGCCTCGCTATCCGGTTTGCCGCCATTCCTGGTGCAATCGTCCGGCCTCAATTCCGGCTTCATGATCGCGCACGTGACCGCCGCCGCACTCGCCTCCGAAAACAAGTCGCTGGCGCATCCGGCCAGCGTCGACAGCTTGCCGACCTCGGCCAATCAGGAAGATCACGTCAGCATGGCGACCTTCGCCGGCCGCCGCCTGCACGAGATGGCGCACAATACCGCCACCATCGTCGGCATCGAACTGCTGGCTGCGGCGCAAGGTGTGGATTTCCATCGTCCGCTATCGACCTCGCCGAAGCTGGGCGCGGTCCACCAGCGGCTGCGGCAGCAAGTGAAGTTCTATGACAAGGATCGATTGTTCGCGCCCGACATCGAAGCGGCCAAGCAATTGGTATTGCACGGTGATCTGAGCGCGACTTGCCAGGAACTATTCGTAGGCCTCTATCGCGATTAACATGAAACTGATTTCTTTCGACGACCTGGTCGCGACGCCATGGAAGAATGGCGGTGGCGTCACGCGCGAACTGGCATGCTGGCCGGCCGGTGCGGCGCTCGATGATTTTCTGTGGCGCATCAGCATTGCCGAGGTCAATCGATCGGGGCCATTCTCTGTTTTCCCCGGCGTCGATCGCGTGATCACGCTGCTCGAAGGCGACGGCATGCAGTTGAGCTTTGCAGACGGCGAGCGGCATGCATTGACGACGCCATTACTACCGTATCGTTTTTGCGGCGAGCGAAACGTCAACGCGCAATTGGCCGGCGCGGCATCGTAGGACTTCAACCTGATGCTGCGCCGCGACGCAGTCGACGGCTCGCTGCAAGTCCGGCATGAGAGCGGCGGGCTCGCTTGCGACGATAGTTTCGTGGCGCTGTTTTGTACCCGCGGCCGCTGGGAAATCAATGCGCCGGACGGCCATCGTCATCAAGTTGAGCTGCGCCAGACGCTGACCGGGGAATGCAACCGTGGCACGCTACGGATTCAGCCGCTGCAGGCCGACAGCGCGCTGCTATGTGTCACTGTCAGCGTGCTAGCACGCCAACCAACCGGGAGTCATCATGGGCACGATTAGTCGCGACGGCATTTGGCACAACGCCCGCATTGCGCCGAACGGCAATCCGGACTACATCATCGAACGCGGCACGATCGCGGTGCGCGACGGCGTGATTGCCTGGCTCGGGGACGATGATGCATTACCGCTTGAATTTGCGACGATCAAAAACCACCACGACCTCGGCGCACAATGGGTCACGCCCGGCTTGATCGACTGCCACACGCACCTGGTGTATGGCGGCAACCGGGCCGACGAATTCGCACTGAGGCTGGCAGGTGCCAGTTACGAAGAAATCGCGCGGCGCGGCGGCGGCATCGTGTCGACGGTGCGGGCGACGCGCGCCGCCGATGAAGAATCTCTCTTCGCGCAAGCGGCGCGCCGGCTGGAAGCCTTGCTGGCAGAAGGCGTCACGACGATAGAAATAAAATCCGGCTACGGCCTCGATCTGGCCACCGAACGCAAGATCCTGCGCGTGGCGCGCCGCCTTGGCGTCAGTTATCCGGTCAGCGTGGTCACGAGCTTCCTCGGCGCGCACGCGCTGCCTCCCGAATATCGGGGCCGCGCCGACGACTACATCACCCTGGTCTGCGAGCAGATGCTGCCTGCATTGCACGCCGAAGGCTTGATCGATGCGGTCGACGTTTTCTGTGAAAACATCGGCTTCAGCGTGGCGCAAAGCGAACGTGTATTCATCGCCGCTGAACGGCTCGGCCTGCCGGTAAAGATGCATGCGGAGCAGCTCTCCAATCTCGGCGCCACACAGCTGGCGACGCGGCACGGCGCACTGTCGGTCGACCATCTCGAATTTCTGGACGAAGCCGACGTCATCGCAATGAAGAAAGCCGGTACCGTGGCAGTATTGCTGCCCGGCGCGTTCTACTTCCTGCGCGAAAAGCAATTACCCCCGATTGCATTGCTGCGGCGCTATCAAATACCGATTGCGCTGGCGACCGACTGCAATCCCGGCACGTCGCCGACCGCCTCGCTGCTGTTGATGCTCAACATGGCGTGCACGCTGTTCCGTCTCACCGTTACGGAAGCCTTGATGGGCGTCACCACCCATGCGGCGCGAGCGCTCGGCCAGGCCGACAGGCACGGCCAGCTCGCGGTCGGGCGCTCCGCGGACTTCGCGATCTGGTCGGTCGACTCGCTGGCCGAACTCGCCTACTGGTCGGGTCTCAATCTCTGTAGCGGGGTGGTGCGCGGTGGGATCGATACGCGCGACACGCGCGCAGGAATTGCAGCATGAATCGCCTGTTCGCGGCACGCGCGTTGCTCCCCGGCGGATGGCAGCAAAACGTCATGCTGGAGTGGGATGCCAGCGGCTGCCTGACCCGCGCCGCGGCAGGCAGTGTGGCGGCCGATGGCGCGCCCGTCGCTGCCGGCGTGGTCCTGCCAGGCATGCCGAATCTGCATTCGCATGCGTTCCAGCGCGCGATGGCCGGCCTCACCGAATACCGCTCGAATCCGACCGACAGCTTCTGGAGCTGGCGCGCGCTGATGTACCGGTTCGCGCAAAAATTATCACCGTCCGCAATGAAAGCGATCGCGCTGCAGCTGTACATCGAAATGCTGAAAGCCGGCTACACCTCGGTTTGCGAATTTCACTATGTACACCACGCCATCGGCGGCAAGCCCTACGCCAATCCGGCCGAGACTTCGGAATGCCTGATCGCGGCCGCCGCAGAAGCGGGCATCGGCCTGACGCTATTGCCGGTGCTCTACCAGTACAGCGGCTTCGGCGCCCAGGCACCGCATGCGGGTCAGGCACGCTTCGTCAGCTCACCGCAATGGATCATCGCCTTATTGCAGCGCCTGCAAAGCGCGCATCCGCAGCATGCCGGCCTGCGCTACGGTGTCGCGCCACACTCGCTGCGTGCAGTGTCGCCCGGGTCGCTGCATGAATTACTTGGCGCGCTCAAGTCAGTGGACGCCGACGCGCCCGTCCATATCCATATCGCCGAACAGGCCAGCGAAGTCGACGACTGCGTCACCCATCTCGGCGCGCGTCCGGTCGAATGGCTGCTGGACAATTGCGCGGTCGACGCACGCTGGTGCCTGGTGCATGCGACCCATATGACGCCGGCCGAGACGCGCGCCTTGGCAAGCAGCGGCGCTATTGCCGGCATCTGTCCCAGCACCGAAGCCAACCTGGGCGACGGCATCTTCAACGGCGCGCAGTACACCACGGCGGGCGGTCGCTGGGGCATCGGATCCGACAGCCACATCAGCACCTGCATGCGCGACGAGTTACGGCTATTCGAATACAGCCAGCGCCTGGCGCACCTGCGGCGCAATGTGCTGCTCGACGCGCAAGGCAGTTCGGTCGGTGCCTACCTGTACACGCAGGCGCTGCGCGGCGGTGCGGCGGCATGCGGGCGGCAGGTAGCCGGGCTGGCGGTCGGCCAGCGTGCCGATCTGCTGGTGCTGGACAATACCCATCCGGATTTATGCGGAAAGAACCAGGATCAGGTGCTCGACAGTTTCATCTTTTGCAGTCACGGCCAGACGCCGGTGCGCGACGTGCTGAGCGCCGGCCGCTGGACCGTACAAGGCTGGCGCCATGTCCTCGAAGAAGAGAGTGCGGCGGCTTATCGCGACGCGCTGCACGACTTGCTGAACGCGTAAGACCGCGACACCGAAAGAATCGCCATGAATCCATCGATCCCGACATACAAATTGCACCAGGGCACAGTTCCGCTATTGGTGTCGATGCCGCATGTCGGCACGCACGTCCCGCGCGAAATGAGCGCCGACATGAGGTCTGCCGCGTTGCAACTGCCCGACACCGACTGGCATCTGGAACGGTTGTACGATTTTCTCGATGAATTGGGGGCATCGGTGCTGGTCGCCACCCATTCACGCTACGTGATCGATCTCAATCGTGCGCGCGATGACAGCAATCTATATCCCGGGCTGGACACGACCGGCCTTTGTCCGGTCGATACCTTTCATAAGGAGCCGCTGTATCAAGCCGGAAAAACGCCCAATGCGGCGATCATCCAGCACCGCTGCAGCGAATATTGGGACCCATACCATCGCGCGCTCGCCGACGAGCTGCAGCGCATCCGTACGGGGCATGGGATTGCGATGCTGTGGGACGCGCATTCGATCTGCTCGGTGGTGCCGCGTTTCTTCGATGGCCGCCTACCGGACTTCAACCTTGGCACGGCTGGCGGCACCTCATGCGGACCCGGCTTGGGCGAGCGGCTGCAGCAAGTCGCCGCGTCTGCCGGCGATTACAGCGTTGCGCTGAACGGGCGATTCAAAGGAGGCTACATCACACGCAATTATGGCAAGCCGGCCGACAACTTTCACGCGGTGCAACTCGAGCTATCAGAAATTACTTACATGGGCGAGCAGTTTCCTTACCCTTTCAGTCAGTCGCTGGCAACACGCGTGAGGCCGGTCTTGCGGCGCCTACTGGAGGTGATGCTGCAGTGGGCAGAAGAGCACGTAGCGTGACGCATGGTTCGGTCTGTTGCTCCGTCGCGGATCAAAATTCGAGGTCATCGGTCATGTCGGCATGCCGTGTTCTCTTGCGATTGGCAACTCGCTGCGCTCTCTTGTCTCGGATGGTTTTTTCCGCCCGGTTTTTACGATATACCCAGCGCATACGCAGGATCGTCGCTGCCGCCGCAACCAGCAGGATGCCGGACATGACTGAAATATACGAGCCGTAATTCGATACCGAGAGAATCCCCGCAACCGCATAAACAAAGGGCGAATACTCGTACCAAATCGCTTCGATCTTCATATCACATCCTTTAGGCAGTTGAAAAGATGATTACTGAGTGACCGTGACCGCGGCAGGCGCCGGCCCTGTCCACCTTGTGCAGGTACCGCTTCATATTCTACCGGGTTAATCCGGGCATGCAACCGCGGAACCGATAGCGGCTCACGGCGCGATGGTCCCGCCGACTGCACACGCCATGCGGCAGATGGCGTGGAAAAGTACGTCATCGCGCCTCTGCACACCGGTTCCCTAATGAGACCCGCTTGAGGAATGTCAAAAACGCTCGCATGAGTTACCGCTACGATCTTTCATGACGGGGTCGCAAACTGGGTATGCACCGGCCTGCAAAGCCGGCAACGTTGGTTCAATTCCAACCCCCGTCTTTTTCTTTTCCCCTGCATGCCGCCTCTCGCTTTTATGGCGCGCGCGAAGTGCATTAATTGAAAGACGCATCATGGCAACCGGTACCGTCAAGTGGTTCAACGACTCCAAGGGCTTCGGCTTCATCACTCCGGACGGCGGAGGTGAAGATTTGTTCGCCCATTTCTCAGCAATTCAGATGGGCGGCTTCAAGACTCTCAAGGAGGGACAAAAAGTCAAGTTCGAGATCACGCAAGGCCCCAAGGGCAAGCAAGCTTCCAACATTCAGGAAGCGTCTTCCTGATCGTCGATCAGAAGCATATTAACGTCCCGCCTGTAGCGTGCGGGACGAGCAAGGCATGTCGCGGATCGACAGATGCTCGTAGCGCTGGCACGGTGTGTTTGCCGTGCCAGCGCTACGCCGAATGCCCCAGTTTCGCCTGGATCGCATTCATTTCCGCTTCCAGCTCGCTGATACGGCGCAATAGCGTGAGCGCAAGCGCAACGCCGTGGCGATCCAGCTGGAAGTCGTCGCGCAAACGGCGCGCGGTCCGGACGGTCGCGACATACCGCAGCTGAAAAGCACGCGGTCCCGCGCTATCGCCCGTCGGTGCGGCTTGCGCATCATCGCGCGCCGGTTCGAGCACGCCGCTCTCGACCAGGTCTTCGATCTCTTCAATGGACAATCCGGACAACTCAGCCAACTGCTCGATCCGACAGACATTGGTATCGTTCAGCCAAATCGAATCGGTTGATTGCATATTCATGGATCGCTCCTTACGCAAAGTGCTGACGAGGATTGAAGTCGGAAGCGGCCGCCAGTTGTTCGAACAGATCGCGTTCGACTTTGCCGGGCGTTTTCGGCACGACGATGTGGACTACCGCATAGAGCGCGCCGACACTGCCGTCGGCCGCCTCCAAGCCGCGTTTGGCAAGCCGCAATTTTTGTCCGGCGGCTGTGCCGGGTTTAATGTTGAGTTCGACCGCTCCGGCCAGGGTCGGGACCTGCACCGCAGCGCCCAGCACCGTTTCCCACGGCGCCAGCGGCAAGTCGATGTAAAGGTCACGCCCGCTGACCCGGTACAGGCGGTGCGGCTGCAGGGCCAGCACGACGTACAGATCGCCCGGTCGGCCACCGCTCGAACCGGGTCCGCCTTTGCCGGCCAGTCGCAGGCGCTGGCCGTCGGCTGCGCCCTTCGGGACCGTGATGCGAAAGGTGCGCGCGACGCGGTGCGCCAAGCCGTGCTGGTCGTACTCGGGCAGCTCGGCACGCACGTCGATTTCTCCGCCGCGAAAGATCTGCTCGAGCGAAACCGGGGCGACGATTTCATAGTCCTGCCCGCGCACCGCCGTGTTCTTGCGCGCTCGTCCGGCATGCCTTGACTGGCCGAAAGCCGCGAACAGATCCGACAGATCGACATCGTCGAAGCCGGATTGATCGGTATGAAATTGCTGCTGCCAATTCGGTGGTGGCGTGAATTGTTCACCGGCCGGATGCCGGCCGAGGTCGTCGTAGGCCTGTCGCTTTTCCGGATCCTTCAATGTTGCATAAGCTTCCGCGACCTCCTGGAATTTTTCCTTGCCCTTCGGATCTTTGGAAATATCGGGATGATATTTATGCGCGAGCTTGCGATAAGCCTTCTTGATCTCGTCCGCCGTAGCAGTCCGCTCGATCCCCATCGTTTCGTAATAATCCTTGAATTTCATTGGAACCCTTAAAGAGAGGATCGGATAGCGACGCTTGCGAGAGAGCCGGGCTGCTGCTGGTTTGGCATGATCTCGCGCAACAAGTTCTTTCGATGATGATAACTCGCATTCCTTGTCAGTATAGTGACGCAGCGGCGCTTTTCGATGCAATTGCACGTTACGATATCGATTGCGGATATCGATTGCGACCCGGGTTGCTGTATGTCCACCAGGAACGGACCCGCAAGTCAGCGTGAAGGCACATTTGCAGATAATGTGAGCNNNAGTTAGTTCAACGCGGATCGAGGCGCACCATGAAACGGTTCTTGCTTCTGTTGGTTCTTCTGGCCGGATGTACCGCGCCGCCGGTCAGCACCCCTCCCGCATCGGTTCCGGGGTTTTCCGCAGGCTGGTATCTGCAGGCCGAATCAGCCGGCAAAAAGATACTCCGCATCGATGCACGACAATCGCTCATCGCCGTCACCGTGCACCGCGGCGGCGCCCTGGCCCGGCTCGGGCACGACCATGTTGTGGCCAGCCGCGGCATCACCGGGTTTGTGGCCCCGGATGACGGGCGCGCGGATTTCCATTTCCGGCTCGACGAAATGTCGATCGATAAGCCGGGGCTTCGGCGCGAGGCCGGATTCGACACCCAGCCGCCGGCCGATGCCATCGCGGGAACGCGCCGCAATATGCTGACCAAGACCCTGGACGCGGCCCGCTATCCGTTCGTATTGCTGCACGCGGAACGGGCAGCGCAAGGCGATTCAATGCTGCACCTGACGATTACGCTGCAAGGGGTAACGCGCACAGTCGTGGTGCCGACGCGGATCGAGCGCATGCCAGAAGGGCTCGCGGCAAGCGGGACATTGAGCTTGCTGCAAAGCGATTTCGGCATCACGCCGATGTCGGTGCTGGGTGGCGCAATTCAAGTGCTGGACCGGATCGATTTGCGTTTCCGTATCGTTGCGACTCAGCGAGCGGCGACACGCGCCGTTCAATGACAGTCCGGTACATCCTGATCCAGGTAAACCTCGAACGCGATATTCCGCACTGTCTTTTTCACCAGCGCATCCGGATAAGCGCTTGCTTTCCAGTCGTCCGCAACCCGCCTCAGCGCGGTGACGGTTTCTTTGTCCGCGACCGGGACGACGAAAGCCAGCGTGCTGCGCGGGCCGGCCGAGAGATGCGCCGAGAACTTTTTCCACTCGGGGAACTTGATCAACTCGTCGAGCATCGCGCTATCGTGAACCATCGCGTCGCAGGCGCCGCTGCGCAAGGCGATCAACGCATCGGTCAGGGCGGGATAGACCTTTTCAATGGCGCCGTATTGGGCCGCCATGGTGCCGGCCTGGTGTCCACCCTGTGCGACGCAGACGGTATGGTCCTTCAGTTGCTGCCACCGCTTGACGATCGTGTCGCTTCGCATGATGGCCATGGGCGCCGTCCCGTAACCGACCGGAATAGCCTCGTAGGCAGGCGGCACGGCGGCGCCATCGATCAGGGACGTGAGCTGAACGCCGCCTCGCGCCGTGTCCGGCAGTGACGCCGCACGGTGCGTGGCGAGCGGCAGTTGCATGCGCCTCCCAAGGTCCTCGGCCAGCGCTGTGTCGATCGTTGCCGCCGATCTGAATTTTGTGCCGGCCTTGTATTCCGGCGCGACGTAGTCCAGCGATACGACCAGAGATCTGCGCTTGCTCGGGGCCTCACTGACCCCGGCCCCCGACGCTTCGCCGCAGGCGACGGCAATCGCGATCGCGAGCAGCACGCGCGCCAGGCACCATCGAGTCGGCGACGCGTTCATGGCGGCTCAGACGTATTGATAGCGCAGTACGCGGTGCTTGAGGTTTTCAAGCAGCAGCTGGTCGATCAGCGGGGCAAGGATGGCGATCGCCAGAATGTTCGTCATCACGCCCACCATGTCAGCAGTTTCGCCGGCGTAGGAAAGCGAACGGCCCAGGCCCTTGCCGAAGCCAATCAGCATTTCGGCCGAAATCAGCGCGCGCCATGCATTGCCGAACGCGAGCTGGGCACCGGTAATGAGTTCCGGCATGACGGCCGGCAGATAGACCCGCTTGAGCAGATCCCAGCGCGAAGCGCCCATCACGCGCGCCGCGGATATGTGTACTTTTTGCACACTTTCGGTGGCGTTCATGACCGACAATGCGGCCGGGAAGAAGGCGGCGATCGCGACCACGACGACGATGGGCATGTTTCCGAAGCCCATCATGATCAGCAGGATCGGTACCCAGGCGATCGAAGGGATCGATTGCAAAATGATGATCGCCGACTTGAGCACTTCGCGAAAAAAATACAGCACCGCACCGATCAGGCCGAAGCCGATGCCGAATACCAGTGCCGCGCCGTAGCCGGCCGCCAGGCGCATCAGGCTGCTTCCGAGCGCCGCCCGGAAGTCTTCCGACTGCAGATCCTGCCACAGGCGAATGAAGACCGTGTGCACGTCCGGCATCAGGAAGCCGGGCAGCACCCACGCCGCGACCTGCCACATGGACAGGATGAAGACCACGGCGAGCGCCATGGCGGACCTCTTCTGGAATCCGGCGATGCGGGTTTGGTTGCTCATTTACGGTAATGTCGGCCTGAATGCTGCTGTGGATGGATCGGGCGTTTTGCCTTCGCGGCGGCCGCCGAAGTGGCCACGCGCCGGCGCTTACAGCTTGCGCGCTTTCTGCCAGCTCAGGTCGAGCAGCTGATCCACGTCGAACGGCTTGCCGTCCCGCGTCTTCAGCGCACCCTGCGCCTGCATGATGCCCGCGATTTCACGCATCCGCGCCTGCGCCTTCGGCGTGACCGCCGGACTGAAGACCTGCGTCTTGATCGCCTCGGTAATCACGGCCTCGCGGGAAAGCTCGCCTCTCTTAAGCGTCTTCAGGGTAGGCTCGGCGATGAACTCGCGCGCGATATAAGTCGCGGCTTCGCCCGGCTTTTTCTGCAGCATGTCGATCGCCTCTTTCTGGGCATCAAGCGATTTCCACAGCGCGTCCTTGCGCTTCTTGAGGGTGTCGCCGGAGGTGATCACGACCATGCACGGGAAAGGCCAGACCTCGCCGACTTCATAGATCTGCTTCACCGGGGCAATGAGCTTGGCGATGCTGGCTTGCGGCTCGAACAAGAACGCGGCATCCACCCGTTTGGCGACGAGCGATTGCACCGCGACCTGCGGGCTCACGCCCATCACGTTCACGTCTTCCGGCTTGAGTCCGGCCTGCTTGAACACCACGCCTTTGAGTACGGTATCGGCGGTACTGCCCTCGACCTGGGATGCGAGCGTTTTTCCCTTGAGCCCGGCGATGTCCTTGATGCCGGCATCGTCACGCACAATCATCGCGTGGTAGCCGTTCTGCGCGCCGCCGACCACTTTCAGGTCTGCCCCTTTCGAGGCCCACGCGATGGCGTTCGTGAAGCCGAGCACGCCCGAGTCAAGCTGGCCGCCGACGATCGCCTTGATCAAGTCGGTGCCCGACTTGAACTCGATTAGCTCGACGTCGAGGCCATGCTTTTTGTAGAGGCCCGCTCCCTGCGCCAGGATCGCCTGCGCGTCGTCCATCACGCGCAAATAACCGACCTTGAACTTTTCCTGGGCGGCGGCCGGACCGGTGAATGCCATAGCGGCCAACGCGGCGATGAAGATCTTTGCTGTTTTCATGCTCGTATTTTCTCCAAGGTGAACGGTTTTGATTGCTCGAGTTGCTCGGCATGAATGCCCAGCAGGCCCAGAATTTCGCGGCGCATGGCGGCGAAGTCCGACAGGTCGTGCGTTTTTTTTCTGTGCGCAAGGTTGAATTCTTTCAGCACGGCGGCGGGCCGCGGGCTGAATATCAGGATATGATCGGCCAAAAATAATGCCTCATCGACGTCGTGCGTCACCAGCAGGACGGTCGGACCCGATTCACTGATCAAGTCGCGCAAGACATCCTGTAATGTCAAACGCGTGAGAGCGTCAAGCGCGCCGAATGGCTCATCCAGCAACAGTACATTCGGTTTCGAGATGAATGCCCGCGCAAGTGCGGCGCGCTGGCGCATGCCGCCGGAAACCTGATGTGGGTAATAATCCTCGAACCCGTTCAGGGCAACCTTCTCCAACCAGATCACGGCCTGCTCGCGCGCTCGTTTCTTCTCGATCTTCTGGAACTCCAGCGCAAGCGCGACGTTCTGCACCAGCGTGAGCCACGGATAAAGGGCATTCTCCTGAAACATCAGGGTGCGCCCCGGATGCGGACCAACGATCGGACGTCCGTCGGCGAGCACGCTGCCACTGCTGGGATCGGCGAGGCCGGCGGCAATGTGCAACAGCGTGGACTTGCCGCAACCCGAGGGTCCGACCAGTGCGACGAGTTGTCCCTGCGCAAACTCGTGGCTGAAGTCGTCAATGACGTGCAGGTCTCCGAATCTCTTGGCAACGTGGTTGAATTTCAGTTTCATGTCGGTTTTTCGATAGTCCGTCAGGCGGGGAAAACGACGGGCCGCGCTTCACTCCGCCTGGGACGAAGGTACGGCGAAATTTGCAATGTGGAATAGTGAGAAGTGTGGGGGCGTATTGCCCCCGGTACAACGATATTTTTGAACTATGCTTATGCTGAAAAGGAATGGACCAGCCCGCCAGCCGGGTGCATACCTGGCGTTCAGTCTCGAGACGGCCTCGGCGATTCGCCATTTTCGCCTCGACCACGGGCCGGGAGAAAAAGCAGTCGAACGATGAAGTCCCTTCGCGAACCACACGCCACGCGGCAATCGATTCAGGCCATGCGTGGCGCCGGCACTTCCGATTGCTGGCTTAATGTTTCCATCACACGCGCCACGGGAATCGTCTCCACCCAATCCTTGCGGCCCGATGCCGTAATCACGGTGCTGTTGGCCTGATCAAGCGGGACCCACTCCGGATTTGTCTGCCGCATCAACGCAATGACGGGAACGTGTACCGCGTTCGCCAGATGCATCACTGCGGTTTCGACTGAAATAATCAGATCGCATAGGCTCAATATGGCCGGTAGCTGAAAAAAGTTCTCTTCGGCGCTGAAAAGATGGACCCGGTCCAGCGCGCGGCCGGCAAACAGGCTTCTCGCACGGCCCAGCTCTTCGGGTACGACATTGACCACGAAACCGGCGCCGCGCCATGCGTCTTGCCCTCGCATGGCCTGAATCATCTCGAGCGTGCGTTCCAGTGGCCAACTGCGTTCGGCTGATTTGGAAAACGAATTGAGGAAGACTACTTTTGAATGGCTTTGCGCGTCGCTTCCGGTCCCGGAGAATCCCCATGTCGAAAACTGTTCTCTCGCATGGCGCATCCATTTTTCGGGAATGTCGACAAACGGAAACCGCGAAGCGGCAGGAATCTCGATGCCGAACAATTGCGCGAACCAGTCCGCATAGATGTCGCTAATATGCTGGCCCGGGTGGGATACCGAATTGTAAGCGGCAATGTGCGCATCGAGCTTACGATAAATCAGGCGTTTCGGAAGATCGTACGGCCTCACCCGGTTTTTCTGGCCCACGACAAAGCCACGCGGACTAATCCTGCGCGCCAGGGTGGCATATTTATGCCTCTCCAATACCCCGAGCGATACCACGATCGGGTAGTCCTGCCGCACCGCTTCGTCGATCGATTGCTCGAACAGCGCAGGGCTATAGGTCCGGTTATACACTTTGTCGATGTACCGGCATTCAGCAAGCCAGTCGTACAACGCGTACTTCTTCAGATGCGCCCATTCGGCAGTGCGGCTGGTGCGCCGGCGCTCGTCCACCCACAGATGAAGTTTGACATGCGGGTAGGCCCGGCAGAAGGCCTGAAGGCTGCTTTGAAGATAAGTGAAGTCCCCTAAAGCCAGATGCGCGATAAAGAGTATCTTGTCCGATTTTTTCAGCAGGTCGGGCGGAATCAGGGGGGTGGACATAAGCATCTTCGCAGCAAAATCGGGCATTTACGTACCGAGCATTAACGAGGCATTTACGGACTATCGCGGCAAGGACCTACGCTAACGATGAAACTTGGCCCGCATGTATCGCCAGTACCATCGGAGACTCTGGACGATCTGCCGTCGGCGCCACAGGAACCGCGAGTGCATTCTCATCTCCTTGTAATTTTGCGGCACTTGGTCCAGCGGCATGTCGGACCAGGGCGATAGCGCATGATACTTGGCGAATAAATCCCTGGAGTCATGCAAGGTCCAGTCGCTCCATGGCTTGACCGCGCCGGCGAAGTGGATGAAAACCGCATCACCGGAGAGCTGCAATTTTCTTCGGTCCCGTTCCAGGTCGCCGACAAGTCCGTACAGGTAATTCCACTTCCTGTCGGTGAATCGAGCACGCCCTTCGAGCACCACGTTCAGGGCGTCCTGATCCGGGAAGCGAAATTTTTTGCCGTCGGTCAACAGGGCGCTAATCGTCGCTTCGGTGATCTTGTTGTCCACCCACAGATCGACATTCATTTACATCACGCCGGAGTTGAAATACCGCAGCTGTTTGAAGCCTAATTCGGCACATCTTCTACGGGTGGTCGCTTCCGCGTCGGGGACCACCACGGCGATCGTGTCGCTGATATCCATATCGATCAGTTCCGCGATCGCCGCGTCGGGGACCACCACGGCGATCGTGTCGCTGATATCCATATCGATCAGTTCCGCGATTCTGCCGACACACAGAATGTCCGCATCGAGATAAAGCACTTTATCCGTGGTTCCCTGCAATACGGATGGGATCAAGAGGCGGCTGAAGATGGACGGAGAATAGTAAGACGACTGCGTGAAATGGGCAAACTTCCGAAATACGGCGGAATCGATAATATGGACCTGTGTGCTTACATCGAATCTGTCCTCCAGCTGCAGCAACCTGCGGCGGTGATCGTCGGAAACGGCAAATGCAAACACGTGAAATACGAAATGCACGTCGCGATTATGTTCGATGAGGGACGTGATCGTGGCGCCCATGCTGCGAAAATAACGGTTATCGACGCAGAAGGCGATATGAAAGCGAGTTTTTGCCAATGCATGTCCTTCAATAGTCTCAATGAGCGCAGTATCTATTTCCGCTGGATTTTTCATGCCGATTTGTAGGTCTGTCCCGCAGAAAACTTTTTCACAAGATATTTGGCAAACCACAGCGCCGCGCGCGCCTTGCGCCCCCGCCTGGCCAGAAATTGAGAAAACAACCTCATTTCCTTGTGATTCTTTGGCATGTCGAGTGCCATGCCGGCCCATGGCGAAAGCGACTGGTATTTCACAAACAAGGCTTTCGCCTCATGCAAACTCCATTCATGCCAGGGTTTTACGCGCCCGGTGAAATGAATGAATATGGCCTCATCGATCGCTCCCATCCGAAAATCGCCCGCGTTCAGGAAGCTGTTCAAGTTGTATTGAAAATTCCATTTTCCGGCAATGTACTTTGCACGGCCGTCCAGCACGATGTTGAGCGCATCCTGGTCCGGAAACGTGAATTGCCGATCGCTGTCCAAGATCGTGCGCATGGTGTGCGGCGTGATGTCGTGCGCCAGCCAGTTAGCGATATTGATATAGAGCACGCCGGAGTTGAAATACCGCTTCTCGCGCAAGTTCAAGTTCGCGCATTGGTTTCTGACGGTCTCTTCACCGTTGTCGTCGACCAGTGCGACGATATTGCCGCGCAAATCCATCGCCATTAGCTGTGCAATGCTGCCCAGGCACAAAATGTCCGCGTCCAGATACAGGATCCTGTCGGTAACATCGCGTAGCGCGCCGGGAATCAACAGCCGCAAGAAAATGGCAACCGAATATTGAGCGAAGCTAGGAAATTTCGCGTACTCATCAAACACCGCTGGATCAATGATGTGGATCTCGATTGAAACACCGCGACTCGCTTCGATCTGATGCAATTTCTTCCGAACATCGTCGGATACCGCAAAGGCAAACACGTGGAAGACGAAATCCACAGTCGGATTATTTTCAATGATCGAGAGTATCGTTACTCCCATGCCGCGGAAATAATGCGTATCGACACCGAAGGCGATATGAAAGCTGGCCTTGGCAGCGTTGCCGGCCGGAGACAGAAGTTCCAGGTGTTCGTTCACAGCGTTCTCATGACCTGTTCTATCGTAATCGCCTTGACCCAGTCTCTGCGCCTGGCAGTCGTGATGACCGTGCTGCCGGCACTGTCGATCGGCACCCATTCCGGATTTTTTTGCCGCATCAGCGCAATGACCGGTACATGCACTGCATTGGCAAGATGCATGACTGCGGTTTCGACGGAAATGATTAAGTCACACTCACTCAACATTGCCGGCAACTGGAAGAAATTTTCGTCTGCGCTGAACAGCTGTGTACGCGCCAACGCATACCGCTCGAAGACCTTTCTGGCAGAGGCGATCTCGTGCGGCATGGCGTTGATTATAAAGCAGGCGTCGCGCCATTCCTCTCGCACGGACATGGCCAGGATGAGTTCCGCCACATTCTCCAGCGGCCAGCAGCGCTTCCTGGTCTTGGCATAGGGGTTGATGAAAACGAGCTTGCCGCGGCGCGGTTCGAATCCCCAGTCGTGCAAGGTGCGCTGCGCCGAGTCCGACCATTGCCGCGGGATCTCCACAAACGGGAAGCGCTCCTGGGGTGCGATCTGCATGCCAAACAATTGGTGGAACCAGTCGGCATATACGGCGCTGATATGCTGCGGATCGTCTCGTGAGACGGCATAAGGGGCAATCGTCGCATCCAGGCTGCGATAGGCCAGGCTGCGATGCAGCGTCAAAATGCCAAGGCGCTCCTTCATGCCCGTCACAAAGCCGGATGGGCTGATGTCGCGGGCCAGCCGCGCGTACTTGTGCGGGCGCAAGGTGGCCAGCGACACCACCAGCGGGTAATTTTCTCGTCGCGCTTCGCCTATCGACTGTTGGAACAGAGCCGGACTATAGGTACTGCTGTAGACCTTGTCAAAGAATGGGCAGGCCGCCAGCCAGTCGTACAGGGAATAATTTCGCAGCGACTCCCATTGGGTCGAATCTGACGTGCGCCGCACTTCGTCCACCCATAGATGCATTTTAATATGCGGAAAAGCCTTCGAGAAAGCCTTGAAACAGTTTTGCAGATAGGTGAAGTCCCCCAGAGCAAGATGCGCGATAAACAGAATCTTTTCTGATTTTTGTATCACGTCGATCGGGACTAATTGCGTTGGCATGAATGACTTCTCTTGTTTTTAGGTGTCACAAGTTGGCTTATGAAGTGGTTGACTGGAGCGACGTCGCCTGCGCGGTGTCCCTCTCGACTTCAGTGGAAAATTGCAGATGGTACAGATTGGCATACACGCCGGCCTTCTGAAGCAATTCAGCATGCGTGCCGATCTCGACAATGTTGCCGTCGGAAAGCACCACGATCCGGCTCGCGCGCTCGATCGTGGACAAGCGATGCGCGATCACCAGCGTAGTCCGCCCCTGCATCAATTGATCCAGCGCCGCTTGCACGGCGCGCTCGGATTCAGTATCCAGCGCGGATGTCGCTTCGTCGAGAATCAGTAAGGGCGCGTCCTTGTATATTGCCCTGGCGATGGCCAGGCGCTGGCGCTGTCCACCGGAAAGCCGCGATCCATTGTCGCCGACCTGTGTTTCGAATCCGTCCGGCAGGTCGGCGATCATCTCCTCGAGGTGGGCGGCGCGTGCGGCGGCTTTGATCCGATCGGTATCCGGGTGCTCGTCACCATAGGCGATATTCGCGGCGATTGTATCGTCAAACAACACGACGCTTTGGCTGACCATCGCGATTTGCGAGCGCAGACTCGTCAGCGAAATATCGTCAATCGCTTGACCATCCAGCAGGATCTGTCCGTGGCACGCGGAATGGAATCCCGGCACAAGATTGACCAAGGTGGTTTTGCCGCCGCCTGACATCCCGACAAACGCGATGGTCTCACCCGGTTCTATCCGCAAATTAATGCCGTTCAGTGCCAATCGCTGATGGCCGGGATAGGCAAAGCCAACATCGACAAAATCGACCCTGCCCTTTGCCCTTCCCGCCAATTCGCTGCCACCGGTCCGTTCAGTCGGCGCATCGATCAGGTTGAAAACGGCTTCGGCGGCCGCCATGCCACGCTGCAACGGCCCATTGATTTCGGCAAGCTGCTTCAGGGGCGCCAACAACATCAGCATGGCGGTAAGAAAGGATACGAAGCCGCCCACAGTTATCTCGCCACGGCCCGACAGAACCAATGCCATTACGATCACCAAAGCCACCGCGCACGCGGTCATCAACTGGGTAATCGGCACCGTAGCGGCAAAGGTGCTCGTCATGCGCATCGTATAGCGCCGCAGGTTTTCCGCCCGTTGCTCGAAACGTGCCTTTTCATAGTCCTGACCACCAAAAATCTTGATGACTTGCTGCGCCCTGGTGGTCTCTTCGATCACTTGCGTGAGTTGCGCATTGACCGTCAATGATTCCCGATTCAGCTTTTTCAGACGTTTGCCGGTGACGCGCACAACAGCCGCCACCAGGGGCAACAGCACCAGGGTGATGATGGTCAGTTTCCAGTTCAGATAAACGAGCCAGGCGAGCAACCCGGCCACCGTTAATGCCGATCGGACTATTGAGGTAAACACCTTGGTGATCATCTCGATAATCTGCTGAACTTCGAACATGATCGAATTGATTACGCGGCCGAGCGAATGCGTGGCATAGAAACCGACAGGAACATCAAGCATTCTGCAAAACATCTGACGCCGCAACTCGGTCAGCAGCCGGGTGGAGACCCAGGTCATCATGTAAGTACTTAGAAACGTCGACGTGCCACGGATCGCAAAGACACCGATTACCGCAAGCGGTACAAGCCAATACGAGAAATCAAGCTTGCCGGTGAAGCCCTTGTCGAGCAGTATCTTGAATATGTAGGGAACGACGGGCTCGGTCGCGGCGGTCACGATCATGCCGAGAAAAGCCAGTGCCAGGCGCTTCTTATAAGGCCGATGCATGATCGCAAGGCGCTTGAGATGAGGTGACAGAGTCATGCTTGAGGTGGTCCCGAGGGCCAAAATTGTCGAGGTGGGAGATGCTTGGCGCTGCCGCCTGGATTGTATCCAGCCATCGTGGGTATCGTCATTGCCTGTTCGACGCCGCTTTGCATTTTACAAGATGCGCGAAAAATACTGGCAGAAGCACGCAGTAGAAGGTCTGGCTTACCGGCCAGTAAAAAATCATCACGTCGGTTAATCCGAAAATAAAAAAGCCAAGATTTAGCGCAAGACCCATGCTGGCAACCGTTCTGACTTCGGTATCGGGATGCCGTATTTCCCTGGCGAAGTAGAAGGCTGGTACAAAGTAAAGAGTCAGGATGGCAGCCATTCCGAAGACTCCCAAGGTCGCCATGCCAAACAGGATCTCGTTGTGCGCGTGGTAAAAGGTTGCCGCCACGGGCGTAATGACATGGCGCGCTGCAAGCTCCTGCAAGGCACCGGTAAAACGCTCCAGGCCGACACCGAAAAAAGGATGTTCCCTAAACAATAACCACGCCGCCTTCCATAGCTGCAAACGTATTCCGATCGAGGTATCGAGGTTTTCACCGCCGGCATATTGGCTCAGGTCTTGTTGCGCAGAAGCGACCCTGTTCTGCACCATTCCGCTGAACACGTAAAAGGCGCTCAGCAACGCGATCACCGACGCTAACACGATCGATTGATCGCGAAGCCGAACTCTCTTCTGAGCCGCGAGCCCGATCACGATCAACAACGGTATGGCGATCCACGTCCCTCGCGTTTGGGACAAGTAGGCGGCATACAGTCCGGCACACCCGGCCAAAAGCTTCGACGCGATGAGCATCTTTTCACTCGATGTATTCCACCCTATCGAAAATAGCGAAAGTGCGCCCATCAGAAAAACCATATTCCCAAACGGTATCATGGGAGTCGACAAGACCCCCCCTGGACGCACAGTCCCGCTGACGGTGTCAATGTAGAGCGCTACGACACCGACCAGCGCACCAGCCATGAGCCCCCATTGAATATTTTTCAGCTGCTTGTTCGACAATAGCAGCAAGACCCAGAGAACGAGCGGAAACAAGGCTAATCGCGAGGGCATATCGTAAGTCTTGGTCACGAAATGTCCGGTCGACAGGTGATTCAGGAAGATTGCACATACCAGACCGGCCATGCCCAGATTGATCGGCCAATATTCGAGCATGAGCGCCCAAAAGCTCTTGTCCATTGCCTTGAACCGGCATGCGAGACCGACAAGGCTGCATAGGACCAGCACGTAGAAACCGGCATTGCCTCCTCTGGGCAAAACCAGCAATGCCGGTGGGGAAAGAATTAGGGCCGCGATTAAGGCCCACTTCAAATAACGCAAATTCATTCTCCAAACATCAGTGTAAATCGTACCTTGAGAGCATCCACGGAAGTCGTCGCGAGCACGACGAACGGGCTCAGCCGACGCAGTAGGGAATTCGTGCAGCACTCCGCGCACCCGCGGCGCAGCGTGCGCTTATGCGCGCACGCTGCGCCAGACATCTCGACAAGCGCGTGGATGAGGTCGGCCGGCGCACGGGATTTGTCTGATCACGCGCAGAAGGGGTCTAATATTCTACTGTAACCGAGGCACTCCCCAGCTTCTCCAGCAGAGAAAGGCGCAAGCCATCGCTCGGCAATACCCGCCACTCATCAGGCCAGCGTATTTCGCAACCGATCCCGTCGCGCGTGTAGCGCATCATGAACGGCAAACCGGCCGCGGAGCGATACGGCAACAAGATGTTCTTGATCTGCGCCGTATCGATGCTGTCGGACAGCGAGAACGCAAACTGGCGGCCGAACTGGATGCGCGCGGCGGCGATATCCATCACCTTTTCGGCGGTAATCCGCAAGCCGCCGGAGAAACGGTCCTCCGATACCTTGCCCATCACGGCCAGGAATTCATCTTCCTTGAACAGGCTCTTGTTCGGATCATACAACTCGTTGTAGACCGTCACATCGACGGTCGCGCTGTCGTCGTCGAGCGTCACGATCACCATCTTGCCGCGCTGGGTCATTTGCGTGCGCACCGCGGTAATCACCCCGGCCATCATGCGCGGCTCGCGCGAAGGAGTCAGGTCCGCGAGTTTGCCGCGCGCGAACTTGCGCGCCTCCACGGCATAAGCGTTGAACAAATGGCCGGACAGATAAAACCCGAGCGCCGCTTTCTCTTCGGTCAGCTTTTGCTTTTCGCTCCACGGCGCGGTCTTGACGTATTCCGGCGCCGTGTCGAGATCGCTGTCGTCGCCGCCGAACAGGCTGACCTGGTTGGCCGATGCTTCGGCTTGCTCGGCACCTTCCATCGCCAGGCTGACGGATGCCAGCAGAATCGCACGGTCGACGTTGAAGCAATCGAATGCGCCGGCGCGAATCAGCGATTCGATCGTGCGCCGGTTGATTTGGCGCTTGTCGACCCGCTTGGCGAAGTCGAACAAGTCGACGAACGGCCCATCCTTGCGCGCTGCGACGATCGCCTCGATCGCACTCTGGCCCGAGCCTTTGACCGCGCCCAGGCCGTAGCGGATTTGCGTGGCTTTCTTGCCCGCTTCGCCGACTGGAATGAAGCGGTACTCCGACTGATTGATGTCGGGCGCCAGCAGCGTTAGCCCGCAGATATCGAGCGCATCCTCGACCAGGATCTTGATCTTGTCGGTATCGTCCATCGCCAGCGACAAGTTGGCCGCCATGAACGCGGCCGGATGATGCGCCTTCAGATAGGCGGTGTGGTAGGATAACAAGGCGTAAGCGGCGGCATGCGACTTGTTGAAGCCGTAGCCGGCGAACTTTTCCATCAAGTCGAAGATCTCGTCGGCCTTCTGCTGCGACAAGCCATCCTTGGCCGCGCCGTCGCGGAAAATCTGGCGATGCTCGGCCATCTCTTCGGCTTTCTTCTTGCCCATCGCGCGCCGCAGCAAATCCGCGCCGCCCAGCGAGTAGCCGCCGACCACCTGCGCCATCTGCATCACCTGCTCCTGATACACCATGATGCCGTAAGTTTCGGACAGGATGCCTTCGGTGCGCGGGTCCGGATATTCGAAACGCTCGCCGTGCTTGCGTTTGCAGAAATCCGGGATCAGATCCATTGGACCCGGACGATACAACGCGACCAGCGCGATGATGTCCTCGAAGCGATCGGGCCGCGCATCTTTCAGCATGCCTTGCATGCCGCGGCTTTCCAGCTGGAACACGGCGACGGTCTTGGCCTTGGTCAGCAGTTCGTACGACGCCCTGTCGTTGAGCGGCAATTTTTCCAGGCTGAAGTCAGCCAGCGCCGGGTCGAGCTGCTTGATGTAGCGTACCGCGCGGTCGAGTATCGTCAGGGTGGTCAAGCCCAAAAAGTCGAACTTGACCAGACCGACCGCTTCCACGTCGTCCTTGTCGTACTGCGACACTACGCCGGCGTCGCCGCCTTGCGTGTAGAGCGGACAGAAATCGGTCAGCTTGCCGGGCGCGATCAAGACGCCGCCGGCGTGCATGCCGACGTTGCGCGCGATGCCTTCGACTTGCTGCGCGAGGTCCAACAGCTGCTTGACCTCTTCTTCGTTTTCCAGCCGCTCCGCCAGCATCGGCTCTTCCTTGATCGCATCGGCCAGTGTCACCAGCTTGCCCGGCTTGAATGGAATCAGCTTGGAAATGCCGTCGCAAAAGTTGTAGCCGAAATCGAGCACGCGCCCGATGTCGCGCACCGCGCCTTTGGCCGCCATGGTGCCGAAGGTCGCGATCTGCGACACCGCTTCCTTGCCGTAGCGATCCTTCACGTATTGGATGACGCGGTCGCGCCCTTCCTGGCAAAAGTCGATATCGAAGTCGGGCATCGAAACCCGTTCCGGATTGAGGAAGCGCTCGAACAGCAAATTGTAGGCGAGCGGATCGAGGTCGGTAATCGAGAGCGAATAGGCCACCAGCGAACCGGCGCCTGAGCCGCGGCCCGGTCCGACCGGCACGCCGTTATTCTTGGCCCACTGGATAAAGTCGGCCACGATCAGGAAGTAGCCGGGGAATCCCATCTTGATGATGGTATCGGTCTCGAACTTCAGGCGCGCCTCGTAACGGGCGCGCTGCTGGTCGCGTTCGGCCTCGTTCGGATACAGATGCGCCAGCCGCTTGTCCAATCCTTCATGCGCCTGCTGCACCAGGAATTCATCGATGCCGACGCCGCCCGGGGTCGGGAAATCCGGCAATCGCGGTTTGCCGAGTTCCAGCGTCAGGTTGCAGCGTTTGGCGATCTCGATCGTGTTTTGCACTGCGGCCGGCATGTCGGCAAACAGTTCCGCCATCTCGGCTTGCGTCTTGAAGCATTGCTGGTCGTTGAAGCGCTTGATGCGGCGCGAATTGGCGAGAATTTCTCCTTCGGCGATACAGGTGCGCGCCTCGTGCGCGATGAATTCCTGCGGCGACAGAAATTGTATCGGGTGGGTCGCGACCACCGGCAATTTCAGCCTGGCGGCCAGTGCCACCGCTTGCCGCACATGCGGCTCCATGTTGGCTTGCCCGGCGCGTTGTACCTCGATATAAAAACTGTCTTTGAAGATGGCTGCCCAGCGCAGCGCGCAACGTTCCGCCGCCGCCAGGTTGCCATTTTCGATCGCAATGCCGACGTCGCCGAAGTGCGCGCCGGACAACGCGATCAAGCCGGGTGCGCCATCCTGCGCCAGCCATTCGGCACGGATTTCCGCGCGGCCGCGATGCAGGTTGGTCAGCCATGCCTTGGATAACAGTTCGCACAATTGCAGGTAGCCGGCCTGGTTTTTTACCAGCAGCAGCAGGCGCGATGGCTTGTCGCGTTCGTCGTCGTTGGTGATCCAGACGTCGCAGCCGACGATCGGCTTGATCCCCTTGCCGCGCGCGGCTTTGTAAAATTTGATCATGCCGAACA
>DHXL01000095.1 GCA_002415335.1 Oxalobacteraceae bacterium UBA5157 | reverse complement strand
ATCCAGAAGTATGTGTTGCGAAAACAAATCGCAACCGACCTCGGTCTGAGCGCCGAATAGGTCGCTTTCGCGGTCGAGCATTCGAGCGGACGTTCGACCATTCTGCGCGCGTGTCAGCTTATGTGACGGCCTCTTGATGTTTGTCAGGCACGTCACGTTTAATTGCCAATATGATGTTGACGATGTCCTGCATGCGAAGCGGCCCGAAGAAGCCGGGATTGGTGCGATTCCGACCGCGTATCTTGCTTGCCGTGCGCCATGCCTCTCGCGTTGACAGCGTGTATGTTGTGCAATTAACTGAAGGATTCTTATGACAACCGGTATCGTCAAGTGGTTCAACGACTCGAAGGGATTCGGCTTCATCACCCCCGATCTGGGCGGCGAAGATTTGTTTGCGCACTTCTCTGCCATTCAGATGAACGGGTTCAAGACGCTGAAGGAAGGTCAGAAAGTGAAATTCGAAATCACGCAAGGCCCGAAAGGAAAGCAGGCATCCAACATTCAGGCAGCTTCCTAGTCGCCGATCGGCAACGGCGTGCCGGCTTCATCGTTCGGCAAACCGCGCATCTCGGCATGGCGGGCTCCCTGCAAGTCATGGGATCCGTGATCCGCAACATAATCGGATGTATGGACCAGCGACAGGTCCTTTCAGTCTGCAAGTCGATACGGCAACTCATGCGATGAATACCTGCCGGTAAAGCATTCTTCCCGATAACGTGCCGGGCGCCCGGGCGCGATCGATGAATCAATGCGTCCATGACCACGACGACGTGCCGCGCATGTCGATCCGCTTCACGCGGATAGATCCGAAAGAGGCATTGCTGTTGCCCATCTTGATCGCGTCGATCGAGACACTCGGCAGCGCGTTCGGGTCCGCGATCGCCGACGATTGCGACACCGGACCGCCGCCATAGAAACTCGCGGGTAGGTTGAGGCCGATCGACGCGAGCGTGTGATGGAACGTGATTTCGTCGATCTTTTGGTGGACCTGGCCAAACGCACCGGAAATGACGAAGCCGATGAAATCGATCGATCCCCCATTGGGAGTGCTGCCAGTGATGATGTAGTCGTCCAGATTTTGGTTGGTCATCGCGTTTCGCAGCGTATATAGATCAAGAAATCCGGCGGTGAGACCGTCCATGGCATCGCTGGAGAGCGCCACACCCGGCCCGTCTGCATGCGCTTGTATCGATAGCGAGCACGCCAGCGCGAACGTCAGGAAATATTTTGTGCATCTTCCGGCGAGAGGTGTTCCGTATGTTTGCAGCATGTCGGTTCTCCTTGTTAGTCCGTACATGCAGAATATGCAAAGACGAAGCTAATACAAGAAATCCCGCATCGCGAACAACAGATTGGGATGACCAGAGGAATCCCTGGTGTCATCCGAGACCTTCAACCAGCATGCACAGCGCATACCGAGAAGTCAGGCCGATGGCCGGCCGACACAGTTGACCCCATCGAGCTCAGGAAGAAGCAAGCGCTGACCGTTGCGGCAGTTTGCCTACGGCCTGGGTGGCTCCAATCCCAGTCCCGCCGCACGCTGCGATACCTCGGCAGGAAACGGCTGCGACTTGCGCGCCTTCGGGTCGAGGCATACCACGGTAAAGTCGCACGTGGCGCAAATTGCGCCGCTTTCGGTATTCAGGAGTTCGTGCCGGAAACGCAATACCTTTTCGCGCATCTCGATCACCCCGGTACGCACCATGATCGTGTCTCCCGGATACAGCTCCTTTTGATAGCTGATGTTCTGCTGAACCGCCGCCAAATGGACTTCGCCGCTGCGCAGGCGCGACGCGGTGAGTCCCAGCATCGTGTAAAACTGCCAGCACGCTTCCTCAAAGAATTCCATGTAAGCGCGCACATTGATGTGTCCCATGTGATCACGCTGCCACTCGTGAACCGTGCCGCGTGCAGTTTCGGCCATTGCCATGATTGTTTCTCCCCGCTTGAAAATTTCCATCCTATCAGGCAAGCACTCGGTGCGCACAGGCATTCCCTATTCCTCGGCGGAGGTTGAGGCGCAATGCTATGATCAATTGCGGAGAAAGTCTTCGGCCGCGTGCCGCCGCACGTCAAGCTCGCTTGCCGCGCTAACGTGGGTTCCGACGATGGAACGCCTGCCAAAAAATCCATGAACAACAGGAACAGGGATACAGATTATGCCTTTGGTCAATATCAAGATTACCCGCGAAGGCGTCACTGCCGAGCAAAAAGCCGCCTTGATTCGCGGCGCCACGCAATTGCTGGTCGACGTGCTGGGCAAGAACCCGGCCACCACCGTGGTGCTGATCGACGAGGTGGACACCGACAACTGGGGGATCGGTGGTGAATCGGTAACGGCACGACGAAGCGCCGGAAAATGAGGGGGCGTAGCGCTCTGCGACGGCGAGCCGGGAGCTAGCATCGGCTCGCAGCGCCAAGGCGCGAAAAGACACTGATTCGCGGCGCCGGAAGAATTCACAATGGGTGACGGCAATGAGTGTCCACTACCTTGAACATCTATTTTCTCCGAACAGCATCGCGGTGGTTGGCGCAAGCGAGCGAACCGGTTCGCTCGGACATATCGCGTTCGACAACCTGCGCGCCGCAGGCTATGCGGGCGAGCTGATAGCGGTTAATCCAAAGTACCAAAGCGTGGCCGGCGTCCCGTGCTACCCGTCGATTGCGGCGATCGGCCATCGAGTCGACCTGATCCTGGTGACGACTCCCGCCGTCACCGTCGCCACGATCATCGACGATGCGGGCAGGGCCGGCGCGCGAAGCGCAGTGGTGCTCTCGGCAGGTTTCGGCGAACTCGGCGCCGAAGGCCGGCTGCTTGAGCAGGCGGTTCTCGCGGCGGCGCACGCGCACGGCCTGCGCGTGATCGGACCGAATTGCCTGGGCATCATGCGGCCGATGATCGGGCTCAATGCCACGTTTGCGCGGCGCATGGCGCAGCCCGGATCGATTGCGCTGGTTTCACAGTCCGGCGCGGTTGCCGCGGCGCTGGTGGACGGGGCACAAGCCTCGGGAATCGGATTTTCGAGTGTGATCTCGATGGGCGCGGGCATCGAACTGGACATCGGCGAAATCCTGGATTACCTGACCCAGGACGCGCAGACTCACAGCATCCTGATCTATCTGGAGAGCGTGCGCGACGGGCGGCGCTTCATTTCCGGGCTGCGCGCCGCGGCGCGTGCCAAGCCCGTCATCGTGCTCAAGGCCGGACGCCATCTTTCGGGAGCCGACGCGGCGATGAGCGAGATCGGATCGCCGTTAAATGACGATGCCACGTTCGATGCCGTGCTACGTCGCTGCGGTGCGGTTCGCGTCAGGACGTACGCTGAACTATTCTCCGCCGAGCAATTGATTGGCACGGGACGGCTGCCACGCGGCAATCGGCTTGCGGTGATCGCGAACGGGGGCGGACCCGGTATCATGGCCGCCGATTCCGCTGCCGAAGCCGGCGTGGAAATCGCACAGTTGTCCGCGCCAACCCTCGCGGCACTCGCCGCCGGCCTGCCGACGCACTGGCCGCGGGGCAATCCGGTCGATATTCTCGGCGATGCGACCGCATCCCGTCTTGCGGCAGTGCTCGCGCTCCTGCTCGCCGACGATGGCGTCGATGCGGTGCTGACGCTATTTTCTCCACAGCGGGTTCTGCCCTCCGAAGATGCGGCGCGCACCATCATCGACTGCGCGCAGCATTCCTCCAAACCGGTGGTCACCGCCTGGCTCGGCGAAATTGACGTGAGTCCCGGGCGCAACCTCGCCGCGGAATCGCGGCTTTCCGCGTTTCGCTCGCCGGAGAGCGCGGTGGCAGCCTTCGGCACGCTGGCGCAATACCGGATGGCGCAGGATCTGCTGCTCGAGGTGCCTCCGCCGCTCATCTCGGGCACGCCGCCGGACCTTGACGAGGCGCAGGCAATCGCGCTGGCGGCGCAAGCTGCCGGCCGCCGGCATCTGAACGAAGCCGAAGCCGCACGCCTGTTCGCGTGCTTCGGCATCCCCTTCGCCCAAACGGAAATCGGCAGGTCCGCAGAGCAGGTGCAGTCGATTGCCAGGGCGATCGGCTTTCCCATCGCGATCAAGCTTCTGTCCTACGATATCGCGCACCTTTCCGACGTGAAAGGCGTCTGCCTGAATATCCGCAGCGAGGAGAGCCTGACGTGCGAGTACGCAGCGTTGATCGCACGGACACGCGAGCTGCGGCCCGACGCGCGCGTGGAAGGCGTCATCGTGCAACCGATGATCGAGAAGCGCTACGGGCGCCGCCTCATGATCGGCGTCGGCAACCATGCCACGTTCGGTCGCGTGATTCGTTTCGGCGCAGGGGGGATTGCCTCCGAGGTGATCCAGGACAATGCAATCGGGCTGCCTCCGCTCAACCGTCGCCTCGCCCGGGAACTCGTGTCGCGCACGCGCGCGGCGCATCTGCTCGAGCCGTATCGCCATATTCCCGGGGTCGAGACCGAGTCGATTCTGGATGCGCTCCTGAGGGTTTCAGAGCTGGTATGCGCCCTGCCCTGGATCGTGGACATGGAGATCAATCCTTTCATCGCGGACGAATCGGGGTGCATCGCGGTCGATGCGCGCGTCACCGTAGACTCGGATAGCCTGGCCCCGGATCCGCACTTCAACCATATGGCGATCCACCCTTATCCGGCGCAGCTGGAGCGTGTCGAGCGGCTGCGCAGCGGCCACACGCTGCACATCAGGCCGATACGACCCGAAGATGCCGCGCTCGAGATCGCGTTTGTTGACCGCATGTCGGAGCGATCGCGGTACATGCGCTTCTTCAACGTGGTGCGCGGGCTGACGCCGGCGATGCTTGCCCGGTTGACCCAGGTCGACTACGATCGCGAGCTTGCCCTGATTGCCCTGTCGGCAGAAACCGGCGAAGCGCAGCAGATCGTCGGGATCGCCCGCTTTGCTCCCAACCCGGACGGCGAATCGTGTGAGTTTGCGGTGGCGATTGACGATCAGTGGAACCGGCGCGGAATCGCCACGATACTCATGGAACGGCTATTCGAGGCGGCGCGCGGTCGGAGGTATAGCCGGATGACCGGAGTCGTGCTGCCCGAAAACGACTCGATGCTCAGGCTTGCGGGCCAGTTGAATTTCACACGCAGCAGGGATGAGGACGATCCTGCTTTGGTCATGATCGCCCGCTCGCTGCCTTAATGTCGAATCCAGGCTGACCGCCGCTAGCGAAGCTGGATCGCCATATCGCCCGCCTACGGCGCCGGCGAAATGGCGCATGGCCAAGAGCGCGCATATCGGGCCATCATTCGCTGTGTTGACTCATGCGCCGACGCCGTCCACCAGTGGCGGCGTGCATCCGATCGGCTCCGTCAGCCGCGGATTGCCGCCGACGAAGAGGCTGCCGATCCAGCACGCAAATAGCAGCAAGGCGAGTTCCACCATCCACCAGCCGGCGCTTTCCTGTTGGTTCACCAGGTAGTTGTTGCAGATCCGTACCGGTGCAACGATGTAGAGCCAGCCGAGCACCGCCAACATGCTGATGAAGTTGGTCCATACGAAGCCTCGACCGATCATGCCGAGTCGCTTCCAGGCCAGCGCCAGCGGCAAGCCAACGAGTGTGGGAAGGCTGAAGAACTTCGCGGTCTCGCTCAACGGATTCGTCAGTGCAGCGTCCAGCGCACGCGGCAGCATCCAGTAGCTGGAGACGAAAAACGCCACCAGCACGCAGGGCAGCGCGCCGCCCGCAGCGGCGAGCAGCGCGTTCTGCCGGCGTTCCGACAGCAGGTGGCGCGCAGCAACGCCGATCGCGACGAGCAGCGGCATCTGCAGCAGCATATGGCCGACCAGGGTCGCCTCCAGCCGGGAGCGTGCCGCCGGAGTCGTCAGCAGCAGAAATAGCATGGCGAGGCCGAAGCGGGCATCACGCGAACGGAACCCGGTCATAGTTGCGGCACGATGCGATCGGCAAAGGCAATCGGATGATCGATGTCGCTGATGAGCGCCAACCTGCCCTCGCGGTCCAGCAGGTAAATGGCCGCGTTGTGCTCGAAGCCGCCCAGGCCGTCGGGGATCGCGACGACGCCGAAGGCGTCGAGCAGGGGCTTGAGTTCCGCGGCGTTGCGCACCCGCGCGATGCGCCAATACTTGCCGTCGACACCGTGCGCGTCGCCGTACGCCTTGAGACTGGCGGAATCGTCCCGTTCAGTATCGAAACTGATGCTGAGCAAGGCGAAATCGCGCCCCAGCGTTTGCCGAGGAACATGATCGCGAATCTGCCTGAAGGCGATCCCGAGCGTGCGGCAGATGGTGCCGCAGCGCGTGTAGATGAACTCCACCGCCAGCAGCTTTCCCCGGTAATCCTGCAGGCCAAAGGTGCGGCCATTCTGGTCTTCCAGCACGGCGGCAGGCAGCGGCCGCGGCGCGCGCAGGACGTCCACGCGGCGGGCGGTCTCGGCGGTAAAGGCCGCGAAGCCATCGGTACCCCGCCACAGGACGCCGATCCCCACAAGGCTCACCAGCGCCGCCATGACGGCGCTGCGCTTGGCAAGTTTCAAGTTTGACGCGCCTGTGCGAGGGCCAGCGAGGCGCGCGGATACTCGCGCCCGGCCCGGCGCAACCCGGTGAGGAAGCGCAGGATAAAGACGAGGGACGACGCGATGATCAGGATCACAAAGAGCACACCGACGCGGTCGTAGGGGACCCATTGCGGCAAATGCACCGCATAGCGGCGCGGGACGCTTTCCGTGCCCGAATAGAGGAAGGTCAGGATGAAGCCAAGTACGCCTGTAACAAATCCCCAGAATGCAGCGCGGTCGATGAAATGGTCGGGCGCATTCTGGTTTGGTTTGACAAGGTAGTACATGAAGCCGAAGACCATCGCAACCATGCCAAGCAACAAGTAGGTGTGGAAGTGGCCCGGGACCCAAAGCGTATTGTGCATCACGAAGTTCACCGAGATGGTGCCGTCGATGAACGCCGGCATGGCGCCCGCGCCCCAGCCAAAGAGCGAGATGAACAGAAATCTTGACGCCATGTCCCAACGGATGCCCGAGCGATGCACGATCAATAGGGCACCGTAGCCGGTTACTACCAGAATCGGAAAGGTGTTCAGGTAGCTAATGACCTGGCCTGTGACCAGAAACCACGTCGGAAATGAGAAGTCCATCAGCAGATGGTGTGGAAAAATGATGATCACCATCAGCGTCGAGGCCGTCCAGGAAGCAAGGAAGACCTTGCCCGACTTCCAGGGACGCTGCGTGTATCGCGGCAGGATTTCATAGACCGCGATCGCCGCCATGTAGATGGTCGCATTGATGAAGATGTGGCCGAACAAGTAGATCATGCTCTTTGCCAGCAGCGGATCGATTGTGAAGGCAGGGACGTAGAGGTTAACCAGCATCATGGTCAGGATGCTGGCCCCGATCACCAGCCCGGTAACCTGGACGATCGTCACCATCGCGCTCGCCACCACGGTCGGGGGCGGCGCCTTGCCGTCGTCATGACCGAACAGCTGCGGCCAGCCGAGCGCACGGGAGAAATTGCCGTAACGAACAGTGATCGCGCGGGCGACATCGAGATACAGCAACAGGAAGCCCACACCGATCAACAGCAGCCCGCCCATGAACAGAGCCGCCGCTCCCTGGCTCCACAGGCCCATCGACTTTGCCGGCAGCGGATAGAGGAAGGTCCAGGCACCGTGAAAATGTCCGAACAGGACGCCGACCAGGATCATGCCGACACCGACCAGGAACAGGACCAGATTGGCAATGAATATTCCTCTGGAAAGATCCACGTACTGCCGCAGGAAGTGCCACATGATGGCGGCGCCGGCGATGCCCGTAATACCGACCATGCCGGCACCGTGCAGCGTCAGCAACTCATAGAACCATTGCGGGCCGATGCTAATGTATTGTGCCTGCTCCAGCCGCATCAGCAGACCGAGTGTCATCATGAGCAGCAATACGCCGACCGTGGTGATCAGGTAGGCCAGCACGCTGGCGTCTGCGCCACGATCGGGTTGGGGAGTATAGGTATAGTCTGCCATGTCTGCTCTTTCTCTATCGCTCGACGACGTTGAATTCGGTCACCATGTTATGGTGCGCGATACCGCAGTACTCCAGGCACATGACCTTGTAGATGCCTTTCTTGCTGAACGTGTAGCGAAGCTTATTGATATAGCCCGGCATCGCCTGGGTCTGGGCGATGATGTGCATGCCCGTGTCGTAAATGGCGAAACCGTGATTGACGTCCGCGCTGGTGACGCGGAACTCCACAGGCTGGTTGACCACGATGTGATTGCTGCTCAGCTCCCAGCGCCATTGATAACCCTTGACGTCGACAACCTGCGAGACGGGACCAGCGGCATCAGAATGGGTGGCGCCATACGGCAACGACCTCAGCGTATAGATCAGCGCAAATCCGAGTGCCAGCACCAGCACTCCGAATAGCTTGTTGCGGAAGCTGTAGCCGCTCTTCTGCACCGCGGCATAGTCCTGCGTGCGCTTACCCGAGTTGACGGCGACGAAAATAAATCCGCATGCCACCAGGATCATCAGTACGAGCGAAATTCTCCACGCGATTTGTTGCTCCGACATAGGTTCTCCTCTGTTGTATTTCCTGCCCTGCACATCGACGTCCAGCCATCGACCATGTGGCCCATCGATTCCTCTCGCCCGCGCGAAGTCCGCTACTATCGATCTGCTACGTTAGTACGAGTGAAATCCAGATTCAGAGAGATTTTCGCCCGCATATAGAGACCCGCACTGGCTGCGATCGATCTCCGATCTGCGATACTCACCGCATCTCACGCACGGCTACGCCGCGCGACGTTAAATCGATTTCATCATGGGAGAGAAATGGCCTCAGTCCGAGTATGGAGCGGAGTCGCGGCGTCGGCGACATCATGATGCCTCTTGCCGCCGACGCTTGCGCGGAAATTCCTGCAATCAGCCGCCGATACTGGCAACTTTGCTCTTGGTGGCCTGGATCACTTCGGTGCGTACCTGTCCGCGGGTCTTGGTCGAGACGAAATTGCTTTGATCGACGGCTTCCGTGTTGCGCGCAATCTGGCCATTGGCCGCGGCCTGCCTCAGTTCAGCGATGACCTCGGCACGGGTTCTGGTCGATACGAAATTGGCTTGGTCTACGAACTCGGTGTTGCGCGCAATCTGGCCATTGGCCGCAGACTGAGTCATTTCATCAGTGACTTCGGTACGGGTTCTGGTCGATACGAAATTGCTTTGGTCGACGAACTCGGTATTGGCCGCCAAGGCGGCGCCGGCAGTGGTCAGCAGAGCTATGGCAGCAATCAGGCTTTTCGTTTTCATCTTGGTTTTCCCATCAGGTTAGGTCGGGATGCGTCGGCATCTAACAGAGTTCTCGCCGCGTGCATGGATAGTCGCATTACGCTTGCGCCCTATAGATTCTCAGAGTCGCCGTTTTCGCATTGCTTAAGATGTATTGTAAATGCATGTTTAAAGAGAAGCAAGTAAACAAACATTTATTATGCATGTTTAAATGCGAACGACTAGATGATTGCCAGACTGCTTGCAGCGCTATGCAATGATCGCGCACTGATAGAAATTCTAACGACACCACGAGTCGTGCGTACGGAGCTTCTATTGCTCCCGACGTCACGCCTGCCAGAGTTCAGTGCGTTCCGGTCAACTGCACGTACAAGCGCGGCAACACCTGCGGCAATTCAGCCGCATTCCTGACTACCACATAGCCGTTCGCGCCAAACAGGTGCGGCAGATAGTCGCCGGCTTTCTCATCGATGGTCACGCAGAATGGCGTCAGGCCGAGGCTCCGCGCTTCGTGGATTGCCATCCGGGTATCCTCAATGCCGTAGCGGCCTTCATATTTGTCGAGATCGTTGGGTTTTCCGTCTGTCAGGATCAGCAGCAGGCGGCGGGACGATTTCTGCTTCGATAGAATTGCCGACGCGTGACGGATGGCTGCTCCCATACGCGTATAGAAACCAGGCTTGAGTGCCGACAGCCGGCCACGGATGGTGTCGCTGTACCGTTCATCGAAGCCCTTCAGCAAATGGAAGCGGATATTCCGGCGCCGCACCGAAGAAAATCCGTATAAAGCAAAACGATCGCCGGTGGCGGCCAGTGATTCGCCGAACAGTAGCAGGCTGTCGCGAATGACATCGATCACCCGCGCCGAATTGTTGATCCAGGCGTCGGTCGAGAGCGACAGATCGGCCAGCAGCAGGCAGGACAGGTCGCGCGACTGCTTGCGCGTGTCGATATACAGTCCCGGCTCGGCGAGCGGCGCGCCGCTGGCCCTTTCCGCCATATAGCGCACGCATGCGTCCAGATCCAGGTCGCTGCCCGAGACCTGGCCCTTGAGGCGGGCCGGGGTTGTACTCAGTGACTGGAACTGGTTGCGCAGGCCCTTCGCGATCGTGCGCAAGGCAGGCGGCAGCGCACATGGTTCGGCATCACTGGCCACGAACATCTGCAAGCGGCAATGGTCCGGCTGCAGACGCTGTTTGCGGTAATCCCATTCCGGCAGCAGGATGCCGTCCGCCAGCACAAGATCGTCATCCGATTCGGCCGGGAGATCGAGGTCGAAACGGATCCTGCTGGCGGTGGTCTTGCCGTCGCTGGCGACACTGAGGAAATCCAGGTCGTTGGCTGCCTTGACGGCGTGGTCATTGTCGTCCTCATCCAACGGCCGATTGACCTTGACATATTCAGCCCAGGAAAACAGACTCTCGGCGCGAAACAGCAGCATGAAAGGACTGCTGCTTTCGGGCATCTCAACGGCTTCGGCGCGGCGTTTGCGCGCTTCTGCGTCACTGCCCGCCTTGTCGCCGCCCGGTTGCTGCGGCACGCCCGCCGCTGCCTTGCGCTGTTCGCCGATTGCCACTGGCGGCTCCGGATGCAACCAGAGCGGCACCGGGGTCGGGGGATTTTTCCCCGGAATGAAGTGTGCGATCGAGCCGGGATGGCACAAGGCGGCCCGAATTGTTGTCTCGGCGACGCCGTCGGGCGCTGGCAAGCGATCCGGATCGGGGCGCTGTGCGAGCGTCTCCTCAAGCAGCCGCTGGTAGCGCGCCCGCATGCCAGGCAGCGCCAGCAGCGTGGCTTCGGTGGCTCGTTGATTGCGCACGATCCAGCTCGCGTCGGGTGCAACATCGTGAGCCGCCAGCGCGATTAGCCATAGGTATAGCTCGCGATTTTGGGCGCGGGCGGGAAAGGTATCGATCGCGGCCGGCAGATGCAAGGTTGTATCGTCCAGCCAGGCCAGTTCCACCCTCTCGCCGATACCGGCGATCCGCTCCAGAAATTTTCGCCTCGCACCGTGCGCGGTAGCCGTTCCGGCGCGGATCGTCAGTCCGGCATCGCCGCCCAGCGCCCGGAAAAATATCGGGGCGATGTGCGCGATCTCCTTCAGCTCGACCCGCGCTTTCGGAAAGCCCCTGTAGGCCGTGCGCGTGATCAGTTTGTCCCACAGTTCGCCAATGAATTCTTCCATCTGCTTATCCGCCCGATCTGTCAGTGATTGCGGAGACATCGCGCACGCGTGCAATCTGTATCGTGCGTGCGATGCTGCCGTTCAGCGCTGCCTCCGATTCGGCGCGAGATTCGTGCACCCAGTGCAGCAGCGAACCGGCCGGGTTGTCGGCTTGCGTGTGTTCGCACGCGTCGACGCATTGGCCGCATTGCACACAGGCGAACATCATGCGTTTCACGTTGCGCGGATTGAGTCGCATCGGGCATACATGGTCGCAGGCCGAATAACAACTGGCGCAATCCTTGGCCCTGCCGCGTTCGAAGCCGACCACCATCGCCTTGTCGTTGCCCATCCACGCCAGGCTCTGGAACAATCCCACCGCGCAGCCGTAGCGGCAGAACAGATGACGCGCAAACATGAATTCGACAAAGAAAACCAGGCTGCCGGCGGTTAGGAAAATACTTTGGTTACGCGTGAGCGTACGATGCCAAAGATTGCCGTAGATCTCAAATGGATGCAGCAGATAGGTCAGCAAGATCGTCGCCCATAGCATCGAGAAGCCGACCACCAGCGGCAGCACGACACACCACCAGAGTGCATCCTTGCCAGTTTCGCTGCCGTCCGGATTGCGTGTCGGCAGCGGCTGAGGGTCCCACAAGCTTTGCTTGCCGATGGCGCGTCGCAGGGTCTGGTTGATGGTCTCGACCACCGAGAAGTGCGGACAGAGCCATCCGCAGTAGAGCCGGCCCCACTTCCAACCGACGAAGATCAGCGTCCCGCCGATCGCCAACAGCGGCACAAAGGCGCGCAACACGATATTGGCCGCCGCTTGATTCGTCGAAATCTTTCCCGTGCCCAAGCCATCCAGCCCCAGCGTCCAGTCGAAGCCAAACAGAATGAAATGCTTCAGGTTCAAGTCAAGGCGGAAAATATCGAATACCGGCGCCAGCATGAACAGGATAAAAAATCCGCTCTGCGTCAATCGACGCCAGCGCTGCACGGGCAAGCCGAGCCATCTACGCGCATCGGTGTCCGTGGCTGCCGCTACGCCAGGCCCGATGAACGACGAGCGTGCAGCAATTACCATCGCTGTGGCCCGATCAATGGATAGACGAAGATTTGCCTGGACATCGCGTGCGACAGGCCGAGCACGCCGAACAGGATCAGCACGGCATGACAACAGACGAAGTAGAGAATCAATACGATCCAGGTCGCCGGATTATGAAAGCCGCCCATCAAGACGATCAACAGCGTCACCGCCGTCAATAACACGCCGGCCCACAGGCTCGCCACGACGGTCTGGCGCAAGTGGCAACGGGTCAAGGCGCTGGGGTCATTCGCATGGCGCCTTGCCAGCCAGAGCAGTCCGATGAAACCCAGGCCCGGCAGCAGCAGCAAGTTGATCAGATAAAGTGCTTCGGCCTGCACCGCGATCGGAACATGGACGTCCGGGGTATTCATCGCCCGAAGCTTGCCTTCACCACCTCTAGCAGAGCCGCAGCCGTATCTGCATCGTCGGTCAATGGTTCAATCAGCGCCGCTTGGCAAGCCGCGACCGGATCACAACCGGCCTTGATCAGGCTGGCGGCATACACCAGAAGACGGGTCGAGGCCGCCTCGTCCAGATCGTGATCCTTCAATTGCCGGAAATGCCCGACCAGCGATACCAGACGCTGCGCCAGGAGGGGATCGATACCGGTTTCCGTGACAACGATCTGCTGTTCGAGCTCAGCCGGCGGGAAGCCAAAAGTGAGTGCGACAAAGCGCTGGCGGGTTGACGGCTTCAGGCTCTTCAGTAAATTCTGGTAGCCGGGATTGTACGAGACCACCAGCATGAAATCATCCGGCGCCTTCAATTCTTCGCCGGTGCGCTCAATCGGCAGAATACGGCGGTCGTCGGTCAATGGATGCAGTACGACCGTGGTGTCTTTGCGTGCCTCAACCACCTCATCCAGATAACAGATTCCGCCGCGCCGCACGGCGCGGGTAAGCGGGCCGTCCGACCAGATGGTCTGGCCGTCGCCGATCAGATGACG
>DHXL01000193.1:3776-4431 GCA_002415335.1 Oxalobacteraceae bacterium UBA5157 | reverse complement strand
CGTTATAGCGAGAGACGTCAAATTACTCGAAGAGGCTGGCATTGTAGGCCAACTCAATATAAAAAATATTGAACAAGCTTACCTACGGGCGTTTGCAGCGTCATCGACCTTACTTTCGCATCTTTACAAAATTGAAGCCACAACTTCGAGACTCATCGCATTGCGGAAATCATTGGCGAACAAAACCGGTTGGATCAAGTACTTACCGCTTGGTGAAAGCGCCGCCGCAAGTATTATTAGTCCTTTCGCATTGATTGGCGCTGCGCAGCAAGGAATATCCATTCTCACTTCTACTAACGGTCAAGCAAGCATGGAAAAGGAAAGTCACGCCGACATTTTCGCAGCCTGTGCCCAGGAATGGGACTACATAATCCATTCACTATTGCCGTCTATCTCGTATCGAATGGCACAGGAAATATACCCGATACGCCTTGCTATGATCGGGATACTTTCCAGTAGCTATGAAAAGGCCGACTCGAATCATCAGGATGAAATAGCCAAAACGGTTGCAGGCCGTGTGGCACGTCTACGCTCGTTCAAGGATTTTCCGGCAACTGGTGGGTCGATCCACAGCCGAGGGGAGGTTATAGACTTCCTTTTTCAATTACAAAATAGTGTTGAATCGTTCCAGTATCGAAACTTCTAAAGGGAGCTC
>DHXL01000193.1:3142-3689 GCA_002415335.1 Oxalobacteraceae bacterium UBA5157 | reverse complement strand
GAGCTCTAAATGTCGAATTTTTTTAATCCATTTTTGCCCGCAATCGCTTTTAGTACTCAGCTTGATCATGATCTTCTGATTAGAAATTCTCAAGGAGCGATAGAGGGAATCATGCATCATTTTGGAAATAGCGATTTTTTGCGTGATGAGCTTGGGCATAATCTAGGTTCGATTCAGCATTTCACTAATGATATGGACCTGATTCATGATGCCATGGGGTCTGGGATTGGTAGCATTCATCACTCTGATGCCGGACTATCAATCCATGACGGGTTAGGCCATATAGTCGCCACCACACAGCAACTTGGTGACCATACGATGGTTCACGATACCATGGGGCATGCACTCGCTGACGTTCATCAATTCGGTGAGCATCTAATTGCGACTGATTCGATTGGCCATACAATTGGTTATGTCGACCTAAATTCTGACAGCTAACCCTGCTTGGAATTATCCTTGGATCAGATACAAGAAATCAGACGTGGAAAGCCCGAAGCTCCCCTAGTTTCTTATGATCGGTTCCGGTTCGGCGAAAATCAGCGGTAAC
>DHXL01000193.1:394-2935 GCA_002415335.1 Oxalobacteraceae bacterium UBA5157 | reverse complement strand
CGAGTCCAGGTCGGGGAGCCAGAACATCTGTAGTAGGAAATCAAGCACTTACGAGAAATCGAAGGTAAGCGCGCCACGAACCCCAGACTGTTCAAGGCACTGTTTCGCTGGCTAAATCTAGGCTATGCAAATTCCATGGCAACAGCGCCTCAACATCGTCCACCGTTTTCGCCAGCGGCAAGCTGCGCATGACGCGTCGCAGCCATGCGTACGGCTCCAACCCACTCGCCTTGGCCGTTTCCACCAGCGAATAAATGACGGCGCTGGCGTGGGCGCCGGCGGGCGTATCGCTGAACAGCCATGCTTTTCGACCGACCACAAATGGACGAATCGAATTTTCGGCTCGGTTATTGTCGATCGGGAGATCGCCACGCTCGGTGTAACGCGTCAGCCTGCTCCAATATTTCTGCATGTACGCCAATGCCTTCCCCAGCGCGCTTTGCGGCGTGACCGCCGGCAGCGTCGCGACCATCCAGGCTTTCAATGCCGCCAGGGCCGGCACGCTCAGTTGCTGACGTGCGAGCAGACGCGCCGCGTCGGTGGCGTCCTTGTGGTCGCGTTCGATCCCGTACAGCTTGCCGATCAGGGCGACCGCCTCGTCGGCGCGCCCGCGCTTTCCCTTCGGCTGCACGCGCACCGCCTCGACGAAGCGTCGGCGCACATGCGCAAAGCACACCAGATGCTCGACGCCCTCGATCTTCGCCAGCTTCGCGTAGCCCGTATAACCATCGGTCATCAGGTAGCCCCGGTAGTCGCCGAGCAGGCGCAAGGGCACCTCCGCGCTGCGGCTCGGATCGTAGTCGAACAGCACCACCGGCTTGCCGGGCGGCCCGCCTGTCTGCACCCACATATAACTGTTAGCGGTCGCCTTCCGGTTCGCTTCCTTGAGCACCTGCACCACCGTTTCATCCACGTGGATGACGGTGCCGTCCAGCAAGGTGTCGCGCATCAGGTTGTGCAACGGCTGCAGCATGCGGCCGGCGCCGATGACCCAGCGCGCCAACGTCTGGCGCGGCACCGGGGTGCCGTGCCGTTCCAGCACATTTTCGAATCGGGCCAGCGGCAAGCCGTCGACGTACTTGACTGTCAGCAGCATGGCCAAGAAGTCGGCGCTGGCGTTACTCTTGGGCAGAGGTTGCGGCGGCAGGGCCGCCGTCACCGGCGCGTGCACACTGCCAGGGCAGCCGTAACGCTTGCGGATGTGACGCAGCACCCGCACCTGCATCGGCACGATGTCGAGCTGTTCGCTGATGTCCTGTCCGATTTCCACCATCGGCGTGCCGCACGGACAGGTGCGTTCATTTTCCGGCACGTCATGCAGCACGTCGACCCGTTTCAACTCCGGCGACAGGGGGCCGCGTTTGCCGCGTGCCTTCGGTGCCTTGTCGTCCTGCGCTGCCGTCTCGGCAGGCAACACGGCGACATCTTGCGCATCGGCGGTCGATTGCGCCAATGTCTCGGCCTCATCGAACAGGCGGCTCTGGGCGGACAGTTGTTCGGAACTGACGCCGAACAGGCGCTGTCGCGCCAGCACGGACTGTTCGATCATACGGATGATGTAGTTGTGCGCCTCGCGCATCGCCTGCTGGCGGACGGCGCCCAGGGCGCTTTGTTGCGCCTGGAGCAGAGACTTGAGCGCGCCGACATCGTCAGGCAAAACCGCCGGTAAAACGAACTCGGGAAGTTCAATTTCCGGCGGTAAAAATGGCGATTTCAGCGGGGTAAAAGACATGTGTCATTTTACCAAATTCCCCTATGAAACTGAAGCAAAATGCAAGGTTTTGTGAGGCATATTTTGCCATAGATCGAAGCCTTCGAGCAGCCACTCGAACTCTTGCAAACTGACCGCTTGCGTGGCCGACTCGCCGTTCTTTGGCCAGGCGAATTTATCCGTTTCCAGACGCTTCAACCACAGGCAAAACCCATTGCGGTGCCAGTACAACACCTTGATCTTGTCGCGCTGCCGGTTGATGAAGACGTAGAGCGCGCTGGCGAAGGGATTCAATTCCAGCTCCTGCTCGACCAACACGCTCAAGCCGCCGATCGACTTCCTGAAATCGACCGGCACCCGGCACAAATACACCTGCTCGATACGACAGCCCGCATGCATCAGCACACTCCCCGCGTGGCGCGCGCAAGACCTGCAAGCCATTCCGGCGACGGAATGGCTGCCATTTCCAGGCGCATTCCTGATGTCAGTACCAAGGTGCAACCTGCAGGGCTACGCGCGCCGACGTTATCCGCCACGCGCATTTGCACAAAGGCGCCGGCCGGCTTTGCCACGTCGCAGACTTCTGCCGCAGCCCTTAGCTTGCGCTGCCAGTAATATAGTGCCGCCAACGACACGCTCTCGCGCTTCGCATACGTGCTCGCGGCAATCGCCTCACGCTCGATTGCCGCCACATGCGCCACCCAAAATCCCCTGTCTTTCTTCATCTGCGCTCCATCCAAAATGAGATGTCGATAGAATGCGGAAATCGGGGCTACGCTGCAAGTCTGGGGTTCATGGTGCGCTTACGGTTGTGGGCGGTTACAAAAGAA
>DHXL01000193.1:0-234 GCA_002415335.1 Oxalobacteraceae bacterium UBA5157 | reverse complement strand
TCCAGACCAAGCGCTTTATCAACAATTGGAGCAACTGGAATGGCATACATCAAGGAACGCGGCGCGTATTGGCGGGCAGAAATCCGTCGCAAAGGCTACAAGCCTACATATCGTTCATTCGATACGCAAAAGCAGGCCCAACAATGGGCGCGTCGCGTTGAATCAGAAATGGACTCTGGCCTATACATTGATAGGGCCGAGGCGGAACGCACCACTTTACGCGAGGCTTTGGAG
>DHXL01000424.1:392-3007 GCA_002415335.1 Oxalobacteraceae bacterium UBA5157 | reverse complement strand
GACAGGTCGGTTGACAAACGCCGCAGTGTCACCGCCTCTTTCTTTTTCGAGGTGGTTCAAGATAATCCAGAGAACACCCATGCCCATCGGTATACCGGCAAACACCAAGGAGATGTTTGATCCAGGCTTTAAAGAGAATCCGGCTCCAAACGCTATTGATGCGACCATCACAATGCTCTTCAGAGATGCGAGTAGGTCCCGGCTTTTTGGCTGCGCCTTTTCCGATGGACGTTGAGCAGCTCTGCGCGCCAGAACACCCAGGTTTCCGTTCACCCTCTTTTCTATTGCGGACACGTTTTGTTCAATTGAAACCATATCCGCATAGAGCGCCTTGATCTTTCCCATATTGACATCAGACATAGTTGATCCCCTACTTGGAAGCCGTTTTTTTTGATGGGAACAGTGCGTCGAATACGTTTTGCAAAATCTCATTCACTTCTTCTGCGCTACCTTGTGCGATGCGCATGTCAATGCACTTGTCGCGTTCCGGATCCCCTTTTGGGAAGGTCAGTAGCTTTTCTTTGTAATTCGTTTTGTCTGCCAACATTGTCGTTAAAGAGACGCCGTGAGCAGTAAGAATGTCAAACACCGGGGTGAATTCAATTGAGGCTTTTAATTCAATTGGAACCTTCAGGTATTCCATGCCGCGCAATACATGGTCAAATTCATCATTGACACTACGCGTATATTTCATGAACACCACCTTGATCTTGCTGGGATCAACCTTTTGTTTCAGTAGAAGTTCGATGGTATCCATGGCGGCGTCTTGATCCTTAAATTCCAGCATGACAGGGACGACGAAATGTGTGATGCCCTGAAACTCGATGGCTTGGCCGCTGGACTTGAAGAACAGTTGACCCTGCCCGGCATGGGTGCCATGAGCTTCGAGGAGCGCCTGGCGCTGCTGATCGACCGCGAGGTCCATTGCCGCAGCGATCGCAAGCTGCTGCGTCTGCTTAAGCAGGCACGCCTGAAGTACGGCCAGGCAGCCATTGAGGATATCGACACACGTCCAACGCGTGGATTGGACCGCCGCGCGGTCATGAGCCTGGTGCTGGGCGACTGGGTTCAATCCGGACACAGTGTTCTCATCAGCGGCGCGACCGGCACCGGAAAATCGTGGCTTGCCTGTGCATTGGCGCAGTATGCCTGCCGCCGCGGCTACTCAGCCGTCTACCAGCGCGTACCACGCTTGCAGGAGGAACTGCGCATCCGGCACGGCAGCGGTACCTTCGGCAAGTGGCTGCTGCAACTGGCTAAAACCGACGTCCTCGTATTGGACGATTGGGGTGTCGGTGCCATCGATGGCAGCACGCGTTCGGATCTGCTGGAAATCATCGACGACCGCGCCGCCAACAAGGCGACCATCATTGCCGGCCAACTGCCCATCGAGCACTGGCATGCCTGGATCGGCGATGCCACCATCGCCGACGCCATTCTTGATCGCATCATGCAGCATCACCATCGTTTCGAACTGACTGGTGAAACGCTGCGGGGGAAAGACCAAAAGACGCGCAAGGACAAGGGCGCGATCGATCCGGCGACGGCGCAGTGAGCCCTATGGATTTGTGGACAATCGGCAAGCCGATGCCCTCCTAAGCGCTATGCGCTTCCCTGTGGACAGCCCGTGGACAACGGTGCCCGTTGCCCACCGTCTGCCCACAGGTCGGAGGTTGCCCACAAACTCCACAGGGCGGCGCCATCAGTTCAAAAAAAAGCACAATTGGGCTGCGCCATCGGGACGCACGGGCCGCCGGAACAAATCGGCGGCGTGTAAGAATTTGGTAGCAAAAAGGAGGAAAAATGAACCCATCGTGACCGGTGCTTGTACAATTTAGCCGCGCAACACCTCACACTGCGCAGCGGTCACGTTCAGCCGAAATGACCGGTCACGTTCGCCGAAATACGAACAACGGACGTGGGTCACTTAAAATCGGCACCCTAGGTCTAATACTCGTCGGCACCAACAAAGGGTCAAGCAGCGGCCATAATACTTATGGAAATTGGTCAAATCGCAAGTGATCGACAATATTCTTGAGCGTTAAATCAGGCGCATTGGCCGTAGCTGACAAGCAGATGGAACAGCGCTGTCTAGCTTTACAAACATTACAAAGCAAGTGCAGCTGTCGGTCTTCCATAGTCCATCGCCATCCACGATGGCAAGCTCGTAATCCATTTCTTTACTCGTCCTGGCCGACTGGCGATCATCATTAATAATTTCAGGCTGGTCGCCTATGGCTTCGTGATGCAGGAAATTGCACAAAGTTTTTCAGTAAAAATGAGCGATGTCGTCTCACCTATGCGAGAACATAGGTCAAAAGAAAACCATTCCAGCGTCGATATTCACGTACAGCGCTGGCTCGTTGTGCGGCTCTTTTGCCGAACTCGATTGAATTAATTGTATACCGTCATGGGGTTTACGCGCTGGGAAACCGAGGGTACGGAACTGACCAGTGGTGATTAATTTACAAGAAAAGGATTCTTTGCATGAAAACATTCCGTATTGGCCAAATTGTTCCCAGCTCCAATACCACCATGGAAACTGAAATTCCAGCGATGCTGCAGGCACGCTATGACTTGTTTCCAGAAGAACGTTTTACTTTTCACTCAGCGCG
>DHXL01000424.1:0-160 GCA_002415335.1 Oxalobacteraceae bacterium UBA5157 | reverse complement strand
GGATGATGCAGGTAACGCAGGAAGAGTTGAAAAAAATGGACGTCGACAGTGACCGCTGCGCCCTGGAGTTGAGCGATGCCCGTTGCGACGTACTAGCCTATGCCTGCCTGGTTGCAATCATGTGCCAGGGGCCAGGCTACCATCGTGTTTCAGAAAATCG
>DHXL01000015.1 GCA_002415335.1 Oxalobacteraceae bacterium UBA5157 | reverse complement strand
TTGCTATCCGCTAAAGCGAATACAGGTCCGCATGTAAAAAAGGGGAGCGCGAAGCTCTCCTTTTCCGTTGCGCACTCGCCGCAGCGCATTGCTGCGGCGAGTGCGGTATGTCGCCGTTAATGCCTGGTTTCAATCTGGATTAACGGCTCGCTTGCTTGCGGTGGCTGCGGTTTGCGCTCCCTTGGCTTGCTGGGCGGCACCGTGATTCTTGCAGCGGCTTCTTGTGCGGCGCGGAGTTTTTCCGGATCGGTGGAAGCGAGCGTGAGACCAGCCGAGCCGAGCACTGTGCGCAGATCGTCCAGCGGCATCGGCGCAGGCGCCACTTTGGCGGTAGCCGGGGCGACTACTTCGGCTGCGGCGGCGGGAGCCGGTGCAGATACGATCTCCATCATCACTTCGGCTGGCGCTGGTACAGGCACGAGAACGTCCTGGACCAGTTCCACTGTTCCCGCTTCAGGTGCGGCGATCACCGGGGCAATCGCCTTGACCGGCGCCAAGACGACGATGGCCGGCTCGGCGCTGGGTGTCGGTGCGGCGGCCGGAGCGACCGGGGTCGATGCCGGTGCGGCTTCGGTTTCCGGCTGGTGACGCGCGATTTCCTGCGGAATCAGCGGTGCAGCGATCGCGGCGCTGAGCGCCGTGTGGGCTGCAGGCGTGGCTTCCGCTATCGCTTCTGCCATACTCGGACGTGTGACTTCGGTATCGGCAAAGATGTCGGCTTGCGCGGGTGTTGTCGTCGCGATCGCTTCGTCCTCATCCGCGTCCAACACAGTCTCCTGGCCCGCTTCGAGGCTTTCTCCAGGTTCGCGATCGCGGCGATTACGGTTGCGACCGCCACGACGACGGCGGCGGCGCGGCTCTTCGCCTTGCTCACCGGCTTCACCGTCGACGCCTTGTGCGGCGGGCTGCGATTCGGCGGTCGATGCGCTCTCGATCGCATCAGGAACCGCCGGAGTCATGACGTTGGCCTCGGCCGGCATCGTGCGGTTCAACAAGACCTCATCGAGCTTGGTTTCTGCTACGGCCTCCTTGCGTTCTTCGCGCGGCGGACGTGGCGGACGCTCAGTGCGTTCGCGACGCCCCTCATTGCCCTCTTTCGCTTCGCGCGGTTCGCGGGGTTCCCGCGGGGGGCGCGGCGGACGTGCGTTTTGCGCTACGGCTGTTTCTGCGGGCGCTAGTTTGGACGATTCGTCGCGCGTTTCCTCGCCGCGTTCACGGCCACCGCGGCCGCCGCGAGCCCGGCTACGTTGGCCGCCGCGTCCATTGCGGTCGCCACGTTCGCGGCTTTGTTGCGGTTTTGCTTCGAGCAACACCGGTGCCGGAGCGGGCGCCGGAGCGACTGCTTTCTTGCGGAATAAGCCGAAGATCTTGCTGAGGAAACCTTCCTCTTCTGCAGCGACAATGATCGGCACAGCGGCAATTGGTACGGCCGGTTTGCGTTCGACGATCGGTGCCGGCTGATCCGGCGTAATGCCCTTGACCATTGCTTCCTGGCGCGGTTTTACGTCTTCTTTCTGACGTTTGCCGTAGCTGATATCCGTATCGGCTTCCTCGGCCATTGCATAGCTGGCTTGCACTTCTTCCAGCCGTGAATCGTCATGCTTGATGCGTTCGAGCTTGTAATGCGGGGTTTCAAGATGCTTGTTCGGAATCAGGATGATCGTCACGCGATGACGCGTTTCGATCTTCAGAATCTCGCCGCGCTTTTCGTTGAGCAGGAAAGCAGCCACGTCTACCGGTGCCTGAACGTGGATTGCGGCCGAATTTTCCTTCATCGCTTCTTCCTGGATGATGCGCAGGACCTGCAATGCGGACGATTCGGTATCGCGGATATGGCCAGTTCCGTTGCAGCGTGGGCAAGTCACGTGGCTGCCTTCGGACAGCGACGGACGCAGGCGCTGACGCGATAATTCCATCAAGCCGAAACGCGAGATCTTGCCCATTTGCACGCGGGCGCGGTCGTAGTGCAGTGCATCCTTCAGACGGCTCTCGACTTCGCGCTGGTTCTTCGCGTTTTCCATGTCGATGAAGTCGATGACGATCAGGCCGCCTAGATCGCGCAGGCGCAACTGGCGCGCGACCTCTTCGGCTGCTTCCAGGTTGGTATTGAAGGCGGTGGTTTCGATATCGCCGCCGCGGGTGGCGCGCGCCGAGTTGACGTCGACCGATACCAGCGCTTCGGTGTGATCGATGACAATCGCGCCGCCGGAAGGCAGCGGTACCGTGCGCGAATAGGCGGTTTCGATCTGGTGTTCGATCTGGAAGCGCGAGAACAGCGGCACGTCGTCGTGATAACGCTTGACCCGATGCACCATGTCCGGCATCACGTGGCTCATGAACTGCTGCGCCTGTTCGTAGATGTCGTCGGTGTCGATCAGGATTTCGCCGATGTCCGGCTGGAAATAGTCGCGGATCGCGCGGATCACGAGCGACGATTCCTGGTAAATCAGGAACGCGCCAGTCGCTGACCCGCCGGCGCCTTCAATCGCGCGCCACAGTTGCATCAGGTAATTCAAGTCCCATTGCAGTTCGTCGACGTTGCGGCCGATGCCGGCGGTACGCGCGATGACTGACATGCCGGCAGGTAAATCGAGCCGGTCCATGGTTTCGCGCAGCTCCTGGCGATCTTCGCCCTCGACCCGGCGCGATACGCCGCCGCCACGCGGATTGTTAGGCATCAAGACCAGGTAACGGCCGGCCAGCGAGACGAAAGAGGTCAGGGCGGCGCCTTTGTTGCCGCGCTCTTCTTTTTCGACCTGGACCATGATTTCCTGGCCCTCGCGCAGCGCCTCTTTAATGGAAGCGTTGCGGACATCGACGCCTTCCTTAAAGTAAGTGCGGGCGACTTCCTTGAACGGCAGGAAACCGTGGCGCTCTTCGCCGTAATTGACGAAGCAGGCTTCGAGCGAAGGTTCGATACGGGTGATGACACCCTTGTAGATGTTGGACTTGCGTTGTTCGCGTCCAGTGGTTTCTATATCGATGTCGATAAGCTTTTGCCCATCAACAATAGCCACGCGCAGTTCTTCTTGCTGCGTGGCGTTAAACAACATGCGTTTCATTATATTTTGCTCCGTGACCCGAAGGCCATCTTTAGTGCCGCTTTACTTATGTGTGTCTGCGGCAAAAGTACAGGGATGTACGCGAGAACGGAGAGCTTGGGGGAGGGAATTGCCTTGTGGTTCGACCGATCAGCGCAAGAGCGCTGGAGCCACAACCGGGCGCGGATACAATCGAGCGGGATGCCGAGTGCGCGCCAAGGCCGCGCCGTGCATCTCGGATAATCCGAGCGCAGCGGTCACAGTCAACGGCGGTGAGCAACTTGGTTTAGCCAAACAAAACATAGGGTTTAGCAGAATCGGCAAACAGGTTTCGACTACATCAACCAGCAAGCTGCCATGCAACATGGCGAGCTGGCCAGACTTATCCTTACAATCCAAACAATCTTGTTCGACATCCTTGCGCGCTATCCGATTACAACAACGGTGCAACCTTGACTCCGCAGGGATGGTGCGTACACGTCTTTTCCATCGAATTTGCAAATTGGCGAGGCCGATGGAGACGCCCCTGTGTAGAATGTGTTTTTTATTCTCACACCAGCAGTGGTTTTGTAATCACTGCGAAACAATTATATATTCAAAATGAAGGACTTAGCGAGATTTTCTGGGAAGTCAACTGAAATGCAGGGCGAAACGCCATCACGCTCCCAGTCGTCACAAGTCCCACCCCAGGTCCAGCTCGTTACGATTTCCGACGAGGAGGCTGGACAAAGGATCGACAATTACTTGTTGCGCGTCTGTAAAGGCGTGCCGAAGAGTCACATCTATCGTGTGTTGCGCTCCGGCGAAGTGCGCGTCAACAAGGGACGAATCGACCAGACTTACCGGCTGCAGGAGGGAGACATTGTTCGTGTCCCGCCGATCCGCATGGCCGAAAGAACTGC
>DHXL01000322.1:803-2745 GCA_002415335.1 Oxalobacteraceae bacterium UBA5157 | reverse complement strand
TCGTCATGATTGCCGGGGACGAAAATGACTTCGGTGCCTTTCCTGGCTTTCTTCAGCACCGCTTGCACCACGTTATTGTGGATCTGGTCCCAGTACCAGCGGCGCTGCAATTGCCAGCCGTCGATGATGTCGCCAACCAGGTAAAGCGTATCCGATTCTGTCGCGCGCAAGAATTCCAGCAGGCGCGCGGCCTGGCAGCCGGTAGTACCGAGATGGATGTCCGAAATCCAGATTGTCCGAAAGCGCGTCGGGACGCGCTTCACGCTTGCCTCGGACGCCAGGAATCCGGCCGCCAAGAACTGGTCGCGCGGGTTCATGATGATCTCGCGTGCTTCGGGCAGGGACGCCCGCAACGGCCGTCCGGTGCCGCCAGCGTGACAACGCTAAAGGTCATTTTCTCCAGGCTCGGCGTCGCATCTGCGGAAATGGGCAGTAATCGCATTTATCGTCCTATCAAGTGTGACGGACAAAGCGTAACTGCCGATTGCTTCGGCAAAATGACGGCTCAATGTCAATTGCATGACATACGATCTTGCATCCGCTTCGGCGGATAGCAAATCGGAGTGCCGTTGTGGGCCACGAGCACGAGCCTGCAAGGGTAAGCAAAAAAAACCGGCGTCTCGGCGCCGGGGGTTTTCAGCTGCGCAGCTTACTTCTCTTTCTTGGGCCGCCCGGCTTTTAGCGGCGGCAGCGCCGCCAGCACCGCCTTCAATTTTGCCAATTCGAGATTCTGGATAAGGGCCACGCCGATCCGCAATAATTCACTTTTCTTCACCTCGAAGCCAGCTTTGATGCAAGCCTTCTTCACTGCGCCCAGCACCGCATATTCGGCTTCCGGCATGGTGAAGCTGTCTCTTACCAGCTTGGCCTTCTTGATTTTTGCCTTCGCCGGCACGGCCGGCTTTGCCACGGCGCTCGGCGCGGTCGACGGCGTGAGCGCGGCGCTGTTTGCGTTGCTGCCCGGCGTCGCTTCGGCAACCGCCGCGCTTGCCTTGGCCACCGGGGACTTGCTCCGGGCCGGGGCCGGCTTCGGCCTGGCTGTTGCGCGCGTTGCCTTGGATGCGGCAATCGCTTTCACCGGCGGTTTCCTGGTTGCTGCACTCTTTGCCATGAATCGTCTCCTCATAAATTAATCGTATAAATAATATATATAATTACTTGCGAAAATGCAAGGCGGGCGTCGACGCGAGGCTGCGGGCACGTCCTGCGACACGGTGTAATTCATCATGTCGTCATAATTCCCGGCGACAATCGCCGTTGCCAAATTTCATGACACCCAACGATGACCACGCGCTTTGCCCGAACTGTTCGCATGCTGCTTTCCTTGTTCCTGATCGCACTTCCTTTGCTGGGATATACGGCCGGCAACACGATCGTGATTGGCCAGGCAATCGACCTGTCAGGTCCCAACGCGGCGATCGGGCGTGATTACGTGGCCGGTATCAAGACCCATTTCGACGCGATCAATTCCGCCGGCGGCATCAATGGCAAACACATCCAATATATCGTCCGGGACGACCAGGGCGAGCCCGGACTGTCGGTTGCCATGGCGACCGAATTGATCGAGCGCGACCAGGTCGATTACCTGTTCGGCGGCGTCGGTGACGACATCACGCGCGCCGTGCTGGAAGCGCCGGCATTCAAGCGCAGCGGCCAGATCCTGTACGCACCGCTTGCCGCGAGTCAGCTCGGCGGTTCGCACGTGCTGTTCTGGCGGCCCGGCTACAAGCAGGAAATCAGCTACATCTTTGCGTACTTCGGCAAGCTCGGTCTCAAGAGTGTCGGCATCGTCTATCAGGACTCGGCGGCGAACCAGGATGCGTTCCGCAGTTTGAATAGCGAGATCAAGGCGCACCGCATGCAGTTGACCGGCGTCGCGCATGTCAAGAGCGGCGGCAGCCAGGCCGAAACGGACATGGAAGCAAAGCGGCTGGCGGTTTCG
>DHXL01000322.1:0-625 GCA_002415335.1 Oxalobacteraceae bacterium UBA5157 | reverse complement strand
AGTTCCGCAACTATGCGGCGAACATGTTCGTGGCCGGCACCTCGTTGATCAACTTATCGACCCTGCGCGAGGTCGCCGGTGCCAAGGCGGTCGAATGGACGGTTTTTTCGCAAGTGGTACCCAACCCGAATTCCGCTACTTCGCTGATCCAGGTCGAACATTTGAACATGATGCGCAAATATCGGGATGAGGCCGTGTCTTCGTTGACGCTGGAAGGTTTTGCCGCAGCCAAGACACTGACAAAAGCCATCCAGCAGGCGAAGCACAGCCGCTCGGCTTTACAGGAATTGATCGCTCAGGACCGCGACATCGATTTGGGAGGGCTTTCCGTCGGCGTCCGCCCGCACAGCGACCATTTGTCGAGTTACCTCGATATCGCCCTGTTTAACAAGGGTAGCGGCCTGATGTTTTAAGACCTGCTGCATGGTCTGCGGCCTCACCATTGCCGCAGACCGGAGAGCTCGGCAACAACGTCGATTCACGGTGCGTGCGGGTTCATCATCTGTACGCGCGACCGGATCAGCTGCACGACGCTGGTCGCGAACGCGTCGACGCCGATGTTCGCAGCACGAAATTTCCGGCGCTTGAGATGCCAGTCTTGCACCAGCGACATGGAATGGGCCGC
>DHXL01000237.1:2726-3102 GCA_002415335.1 Oxalobacteraceae bacterium UBA5157 | reverse complement strand
CCAAACTTATGACTATGCAAAACGAAGCAACGCCACTCCCGCTGGATGAAAATTCGATCATCGCCGAACGCCGCGCCAAGCTGGCGGCGATTCGCCGTGAGGGCGTCGCCTTCCCTAACGATTTCCGGCCGCAACACAAGGCGGCATCACTGCACGAGCAATACGACGCTTTGCAGAACGAATCGTTCGACGCGCAACCGGTCAGCGTGGTCGTGGCCGGGCGCATGATGTTGAAGCGCGTGATGGGCAAGGCTTCGTTCGCCACGATCCAGGATGCATCCGGCCCGAAAGCGGATGGTCGCATCCAGCTCTATATCACCAACGACGTGACCGGCACCCTTGCGCATGAGGCGTTCAAGCATTACGACATGGGCGA
>DHXL01000237.1:0-2671 GCA_002415335.1 Oxalobacteraceae bacterium UBA5157 | reverse complement strand
TCACTGCACGAGCAATACGACGCACTGCAAAATGAGTCGTTCGACGCGCAGCCGGTCAACGTAGTCGTGGCCGGACGCATGATGTTGAAGCGCGTGATGGGCAAGGCTTCGTTTGCCACGATCCAGGATGCGTCCGGTCCGAAGGCGGACGGCCGCATCCAGCTCTACATCACCAACGACGTGACCGGCATCGAGCCGCATGACGCATTCAAGCATTACGACATGGGCGACATCCTGGGCGCGGAAGGCACGCTGTTCAAGACCAAGACCGGCGAACTGTCGGTCAAGGTAACCGGCTTGCGCCTGCTGACCAAATCGCTGCGTCCGCTGCCCGATAAATTCCACGGCCTGGCCGATCAGGAAACGAAATACCGCCAGCGCTATGTCGACTTGATCATGAGCGAAGAGACGCGCCGCACGTTCAAGGCGCGTACCGCCGCGATGTCGTCGATCCGCCGCTTCATGGAAAAAAATGACTTCATGGAAGTCGAGACGCCGATGCTGCACGCGATCCCCGGCGGCGCGGCGGCCAAGCCTTTCATCACGCATCACAACGCGCTCGACATGGAAATGTTCCTGCGCATCGCGCCCGAACTGTATTTGAAGCGGCTGGTGGTCGGCGGCTTCGAACGCGTGTTCGAGGTCAATCGCAATTTCCGCAATGAAGGCGTGTCGCCGCGCCACAATCCCGAATTCACGATGATGGAATTCTATGCAGCCTATGTCGATTACCGATGGCTGATGGATTTCACCGAAGCCGTGATTCGCCAAGCCGCGATCGATGCGCATGGCACCGCCACGCTGACCTACCAGGGCCGCACGCTCGATTTAAGCCAGCCGTTCCAGCGCCTGACGATCGTCGGCGCGATCAACAAGTACGCGCCGCATTACACGAACGAACAGTTGCACGACGCCGCCTTCATCAAGGAAGAATTAAAGAAGTTCGGCGTCAAACCTTTTTCCGTGGCCGGTCTCGGTGCGCTGCAACTGGCGCTGTTTGAAGAAACTGCCGAAGCGCAATTGTGGGAGCCGACCTACATCGTCGATTACCCGGTCGAAGTATCGCCGCTGGCACGCGCCTCCGATACCGCGCCCGGCATCACCGAACGTTTCGAATTGTTTATCGTCGGCCGCGAGATCGCCAACGGTTTCTCCGAGTTGAACGATGCGGAAGACCAGGCCGCGCGCTTCCAGGCGCAAGTCGCCGCCAAGGATGCCGGCGACGAGGAAGCGATGTATTACGACGCCGATTTTATTCGCGCGCTCGAATACGGCATGCCGCCGACCGGCGGCTGCGGCATCGGCATCGACCGCCTGATCATGTTGATTACGGATTCTGCCAATATTCGGGACGTAATCTTATTCCCGCATCTGCGCCGCGAGGATTGATCGGGTACACAGAGACCGCAAAAAAAGACCGCATTCTGCGGTCTTTTTTTTTGGGGCCTTGATGGACAGAAACTTACCTCCCTTGCAGTTACAAAACCTTACATATGACACACTCGCGCGCTTTTTCAAATGCAACTAAAAGCCGATAATTTGCTCAGATATACAGGCTATGAACGAACAGGAGCAACACATGGAAAACATCAAATCACCTTCTCGCATTCACCCGCTGATCGCCACCGCGGCGGTCGCCGTCATACTGGTCAGCGCAGTTGGTGTAGCCGCCATCACCGGCATATTGCCGACCTCTCACAGTTCCAACGCGCCGCCCGCGTCGATCTCGACGCCGGCCTCGTCCGTCTCGGCGCCGGGTACGACCGGTGCCGGCGTCGCCGCAAATCAAGTCGAACCGGCCAATCCGGCGGCACCCGTCACCCGGCACCATTCCCCGTACACCGCACCGCGCCCGCTTCCCGCAGTGGCCGCACATCGTTGCGACAATTGCGGCCGTGTCGTATCGGTGCAGCCAATTCGGCAAGCGGCCAAGCCTAGCGGCCTCGGCGTGGTCGCCGGTGCGGTGCTGGGTGGCGTGCTCGGCAATCAGGTCGGCGGCGGCAATGGCCGTAGCCTGGCCACGGTCGCCGGCGCGGTCGGCGGTGGTTATGCAGGAAATGAAGTCGAAAAGCGCACCCGCTCCACCATTACCTATGAAGTACGCATGCGTATGGAGAACGGCGGCGTTCGCACCTTCCCCTATGCGTCCCAGCCCGGCTGGGGCGTCGGCGACCATGTGAGAGTGGTCAATGGCGCGCTGACCTCACGCGGTTGATTGACCTGGCGTGCACCGTGCACGCCACGGCGCGACGCGCACAGCGCCCTCGGTGGCTGCAGCCGCTCGAAAGGCGCACCAAAAAAAGGAAGGCGGCATAAATTGCCGCCTTCCTTTTTTCAACTGCCGCTGATGATCGGACCTCGAATTACCTCGCTTCCTCGATCCAGGCCATCTGGATCGCCTCCAGCGCCTTTTCACCGCCGCGCTGGTGATCGTCATCGAAGCCATCCAGTTGCACCACCCAGTTGTGCAAATCGACGAAGCGTACAGTCAACGGATCGATGTCGGGAAATTTATCATGCAAGTCTTCGGCGATGCGTATCGTGTCGGTCCATTTCATGTCAGCCTCTATAATGTTGGGGACAGAGTACCGTTACGCTTAACTCTTTCCCACAATACTTGATGATGTTGGGGACAGAGTACCGTTACGCTTAACTCTTTCCCACAATACTT
>DHXL01000042.1 GCA_002415335.1 Oxalobacteraceae bacterium UBA5157 | reverse complement strand
TCGGCGAGCGGTGCGTACTCGAGGTTCTTCAAGCCGGCGCCGAGTTCCGACTCCGGCAGGAACAGATTCCAGAGCCCGGCTTCGCGCGCTTTTTCCTTCAGCTCTTCCAGCAGCGGATAAGTGCCGTAGGCATTCCCGTTCTTTGCATTTTCGGCGAGCTCGTCGTTACGCCGCTGTTCGTTCGGCATCGCGAACTCGTCGATGAAGTCCTTGACGCGCTGACGCAGTTGCAGCACCTTCGGCGAATAATCGAATTCCATGGTTTTCCCTTTCAACACACTGGTCGGCGACATGGGCGCAGGCCCGTCGCATCAGAGGCAAGGGTAACCGGGCGCGATCAGTCTGACCAATGCGCGGTATTCAGTGATGCCATGCATGCTATTCATACAGATATCGTCCATAATAATTAGAGTTACTCAATAGACATTCCAATGTTCGGATTCCAGCCCGATGGTCAACATCAGCCGCATCAACCTCAATCTCTTTGTCGTCTTTGAGGCAATCTACACGGAGCGCGGCATCACGCGCGCCAGCGATGCGCTCAAACTGACGCAGCCGGCCGTCAGCCATGCACTGGGACGCTTGCGCGCGCTGGTGGGCGATCCGCTTTTTGTGCGCGAAGGGAACGTGATGACGCCGACGCCATTGGCGCATGAATTGATCGGCCCGGTGCGGCGAGCACTGCGCGAGATCGAGGATTCGCTGAACCAGTTGGCCGAGTTCGATCCGCAAACCTCGCGGCGCGAGTTCAAGATCGGACTGCGTCACATGGTCGAACCGCTCGCGATACCGAACTTGATGGAGCGCATCAAGGATGCCGCGCTGCATGTGACGATCTCTTCGGTCCACCACAATCGTGCCGATTTCCAGATGCAACTCACGATGGGAACGCTGGCGGCGGCGGTCGACGTGCTGCTGCCGCTGACTCACAATATCCATCACGAGTTCCTGGCCGGCGGCCCGATGGTGATCGTCGCGCGCCGCGCACATCCTGCAATCGATGGCGCGATTACGCTCGCCACCTATCTGGAGCAAGATCACATACTGGTCAGTTCACGCAAGATCGGCCCGGCACTGGAAGACCTGGCCTTGGCGCAACTGGGATTTGAGCGCCGGATCAAGCTGCGCTGTCAGCTGTATCTGACCGCCTGCAAAGTCGCCAGCAACTCCGACTTGATCGTAACCATGCCGGAGCATTACGCGCGCGCCATCAATGAGCCGCTCGGCAATCAGTTGATCCCGTTTCCGGCCGAAGTCAGGGCCCCCGATCTGTATCTTTACTGGCACGCGAGCAGCGAGAACGATCCGTCAAACCGGTGGCTGCGCGGCCAAATCATGGCATCGTTCCAGCAGCATTGATCTTGCGTGACGGCGCTTGGCAATCAGCGGATAGCGAATTGATAGATAGTGTTCAATCCTGAATTTGATCGACCAAGAATGTCGTGGTCAGGGTCAAGCTCTGGCCTGACGCCAGGACGGCCAAACCCGGGCGCTCGGGCAGGTGGAATGCGTCGATCGGATGGGTAACCGGCTCCAGGCAAAAATAGGGTAGATCGGGCGGTCGATACAACAAGCCGTAACCGTTACAGTCCGTAGCCGCCATCGTGACCGCGAGGCTGCGATCTGGGTAGGCGATGCTGGCTGTCCCGTCCCAGCCGGTGAAGCAGTTATCGATCAGTGGGCCGTCCAGTGCGGACCGCGTGTTGTAGTCCCAGCCGAGCGGAAAATCCGGCGAGTGCATGATCGGAATCGGGTCGCCGCCGGATAACCACACGCCGCTGGTTTTCCAGCAAAGGCGGGTCGCCGCATTGCGCGCAAAATACGGATGCAAGCCCAAGCCGTAAGGCAGCGGCTTGTCGCCCAGATGCGTCACCTCCAGCACGATCTCGAAGCCGGCCGGCAGCAGTGTAAAGGTCTGGGTGCTGACGTAATGATAGGGATTGCCGTCAAACGCATGCGACTCCAGCGCGAGCCGCACGCGCGATTCCATGCATTCAACGGTGCGCCACGATTGCAGCCAGCCGTCACCGTGGATCGGATAGCGCTCGCCGCTCCGGTTCGGCCGAATCGGATAGAACATGCCATCCTGTTCGAAGCCGCCTTGCGTAATCCGATTCGACCACGGCACGAGCGGAAAACAGGCGAGCGAGAAGCGATCGCTCGTCAGCCGATCCCAGGGCCGGAAAATCGGTATCCAGTTGCCTGCAGCGTTCCAATCCCATGCGGCGATGCCGCCGCCCAAGGCGGGCACCAGTTGCAGGCGCTGGTGGTCGGACTCCAGTGAAATAATCGTCGTGTCCATTTCCAGAAATTTCTGGTGTGCTCTTGCTGAAGCCGGGATTTATGCCACGCGGGCGATATTCGTTTGCGCGCGTCACACCGCGATGGATCAGGCTGCGAAGCCTTCAACCGGACAGCGCCCGGTCGCTTCCAGCTCGCCAATCAACCAGGCCGTCACCGCCTTCAGGGCCGGCTCGGCAAAGCCGTAAGTGATGAGCGCGGGGGCGTCGATGTCGAGCGCCTGAAACGGGCTCCACAGCGCCAGATGCAGGTCGGGCCGCCACGTGGCGCGTGCCAGCGGGCCATAGCGCAAACGCGAAGTCGATGCCAGAATCAGCACGCGGCCGTCCTGCGGCAAGGCCGCCCAATCGAACGACTCGGCGTCGGCGAACGTGACGGTAACGACCTCATAATAATGCGCCAGCCAATCGGACAGCTGCTGCGCCGGCACGCCGGCTTCCGCCACGCCGTCGCTGACCGCGTCCTGGCGCACCACCAGCCGCACTTTGGCACCGATCGCCGGCCGCTGCGGATTGCGGTAGGCGGTCAAGCCGCGGCTCCAGGCCTCGGCCATCAGAACCCGGTCTTCCGTGTCGAGCGTATAGCGCGCGGTGCTGCACGGATAGTCTTGCGCCAGGCGATCCAGCCGTTGCAGGCGGGCCGCGATATCTGCCGCCGTAACCTGCCCGCTATCGATGGCGCCGGCCAGCGCATCGAGCGTCTCTTGCTGCGTCTCCCGCGTACCGAGCGCCATCACCATGTCGGCGCCGGCCGTCAGCGCCATGACCGCCGCATTGCCGGCGCCGTAGTGCCCGGCAATCGCACGCATGTCCAGGCCATCCGTGATGACGACGCCGCGATAGCCCCACTGCTCGCGCAACAGGCCGGTCAGGATGCGGCGCGACAGCGTGGCCGGACGGTCCGGGTCCAGCGCCGGATACACGATGTGCGCAGTCATCATCGCCGGTGCGTGGGCCGCGGTACGGAACGGCGCGAGTTCGAGCGCTTCCAGCGCCGCCAGCGGCTTGTCGACGGTCGGCAGATCGCGATGCGAATCGATGTGCGTGTCGCCGTGGCCGGGGAAGTGCTTGACGCAGCACGCGACGCCTTCGCTCAGGCTGCCGTCCATCCATGCCAGCGCCAACGCGGTTGCGCGCCGCGGGTCGGCGCCGAACGACCGCTCGGCGATGACCGGATTATTCGGGTTGTTGTTGATATCCAGCACCGGCGCGAAGTTCCAGTTGAAGCCGAGCGCTTTCACGCCGCGCGCGACCGCAGCACCGACCGAGAAGCAGAGCACCGCATCGTCCGTGGCGCCGAGCCCCATTGCTGCCGGCGGCGCCGGCAGCCAGGTCGTACGCACCACTGCGCCGCCCTCCTGATCGAGCGCGATCAAGGAATTCGGCCCCATCGCGAGCCGCAATGCCGTGGTGAATCGCGCTAGCTGCGCGGCGTCGACCATGTTCTGGCGGAACAGGCAGATCGCGCGGATGTGGTTGTCACGCAAATACTTTTCCATGTCGGCATAGAGTTCGGTGCCCGGCACGCGGATCATGACTAGTTGGCCGGCAAGTTGACGTGCATTCATGTCGTTCTCCTGGGTCATCGAGCTATCGATGCGGTTGTCCGTTCGCTAGCTTGTTTTCGTCAATTTGCTGAGATTGCGCGGGTGGCCCGGATCGAGACCACGGACACGCGCGAGCTTGGCCGCTATCGCGTAGAACGCCGGGATCGCGAGCGCAGCTCGCGGCCAAGCTCGGCGTAACGGTCGCGGTCGCTGCGTCGGCCAGATCGAGTCCGAGTCCGGCCAGGTCACGCGGCGCCGGTCCATGGTGAGCGTGCTGTCGGCCAGCCGCACGCTCCATTCGCCCATGCAGGAACCCTTGTCCTGCGCTAGTTTCTGTAGCTGTTAATCGCGTCGCGCGTATCCATGGCGACGCGCCGCGCGGCCTGCGAAAAATCTTCGCCGTTTCTTGCCTTCGCGTACAAGATTGCACGCGACGAATTGATCATCATGCCAAAACCATCCTCGGTCTGGCCCGCTTCCACGCTCGCTTGCACGTCGCCGCCCTGCGCGCCGATTCCGGGCACCAACAGCGGCATATTGCCTACAATTTTGCGCACTTCGGCCAGCTCGGCCGGGAAAGTTGCGCCGACCACCAGTCCGCACTGGCCGTTCCTGTTCCATTTTTCAGCGACCATTTGCGCGACGTGCTGATACAGCGGCTTGCCGTCGACCATCAGGAATTGCAAATCCGAACCGCCCGGATTGGAGGTGCGGCACAGCACGATAACGCCACGGCCTTTCCACTCCAGGTACGGTGCGATCGAATCGAAACCCATGTAGGGATTGACCGTTACCGCATCCGCGCCGTAGCGCTCGAACGCCTCGCGCGCATACTGCTCGGCGGTGGCGCCGATGTCGCCGCGCTTGGCGTCGAGAATGATCGGCAGATGCGGATGTTGCTCGCGTATGTAGGCGCAGATCGCACCGAGCTGATCTTCGGCGCCGAGCGCGGAAAAATACGCGATTTGCGGCTTGAATGCGCAGGCGAACTCGGCGGTGGCGTCAACGATTTCCTTGCAAAATGCAAAGATTGCATCCGGCTGTTCCTGCAGCTCCTCGGGAATCTTGACCAAGTCAGGGTCAAGTCCCACGCACAGCAGCGAATCGTGCGTCTTCCAGGCCGCTGATAACTTTTCGGTGAAGGTCATGGCTACTCCCTTTTGGTCAATCACGCACATTGTAACTTGCCATGGTATGGTTTCACATGGCACTTTCCCGAAGAGACTGGATTCTCCTTATTCTGCTGACGCTGGCGTGGGGCATCAACTGGCCCATCATGAAAATTGGCGTGCGCGATTTTCCACCGCTGACTTTTCGCGCGCTGTGCATGCTGGGCGACTTGCCCGTAATTTGGCTGGCCGCGCGCGCAACGCGTGGCGCTGACGATTGCGCCTTGCCACATGCGCGCGATCGCGCGGCTGACCGTCTCCAACATGTTGATCTGGCATGTTTGCGTGATTCTCGGCGTAAAATTGCTGTCATCGGGGCGCGCCGCGATACTTGGCTATACCATGCCGGTGTGGGCGGTACTGTGCGGATTGATATTCTTTGGCGAGCGGGTGACGCGCATCGCGTGGCTCGGGGTAGGCTTCGCGTTGGCCGGCGCATTGCTATTGCTATCGAGTGAATTTGCGACCTTGCGCGGCCAGCCGCTCGGCAGCCTGCTGGTCCTGGTCGGCGCTGCCGGCTGGGGCTATGGCACGGTCGCCATGAGGCGCTCGCAGTTGCCTATAGCGACCATCGCCCTCACGTTCTGGATGCTGGCGCTGACCACGCTGCTGCTGGGCACGGCGGCGATCGTTTTCGAACACGCGGCATGGCGCCTGCCTACCCATGCCGAGTGGGGCGCCATCGTGTATAACGCCGTCGTCATCTTCGGCTTTGCGCACGTGGTGTGGTTCCGGCTGGCACGCACGCTGCCGCCGGTCGCATCGAGCCTGTCGGTAATGATGATCCCGATTCTCGGCGTATTTTCCGGCGCCTGGATGCTGGGCGAAACGCCGCACTGGCCTGATTACGCGGCCATGCTGCTGGTTCTGGCGGCAATGAGTACCGTCTTATTGAAACCGCGCGGAAACGCCCGCATATAATTGACAATAACAATCAAACAATTCTTAAAGGGAACCGGAATGAACAGATACCTGAAATGGCTCGCGATCGCTGTCTTGGCTTCCAACCTCTCCGCCTGCGGCTACAACGAGTTCCAGAACAAGGATGAGGCGATCAAGGGTGCATGGGGCGAGGTCGTCAACCAATACCAGCGTCGCGCCGACTTGATTCCGAATCTCGTCAATACGGTCAAAGGCTATGCTTCGCATGAAAGAGAAACGCTGGAAGCCGTCACCAAGGCGCGCGCTTCCGCCACCAGTTTCCAGATCACGCCGGAAGTCTTGAACGATCCGGAAGCCTTCAAGAAATTCCAGCAAGTGCAGGGCCAATTGTCGTCCGCGCTGTCGCGCCTGATGGTTGTCGCCGAAAAATATCCC
>DHXL01000001.1:2266-3772 GCA_002415335.1 Oxalobacteraceae bacterium UBA5157 | reverse complement strand
GGCCGGGTCCGTCCGCAACTGGCTGGCATGGCGACCACGCTGACTACGGTCGTGTTGCGCGGCACCTTCTATTATTTTGCGCATGTCGGCGACACGCGGCTCTATCTGCTGCGCAAGGGTACATTGACGCGCCTGACTTCCGATCACGTGTGGGACCGGCCCGAAATGCAGCACGTGCTGACGCGCGCCATCGGCCTCGACTCGCAACTGGCGATCGACCACGGCATGGGCGAACTGCGCGCCGGCGATGTTTTCCTGCTGGTCACCGACGGCGTATGGGCTTCGATGACTGAGTACGACCTGAGCCACCACTTGACCGCACTGGCACTCGGCCGCAGCGATGCCGACGCCACTGCCGATGCCTTGGTGCAGACCGCGTTGCGGGCCGGTTCCGCCGATAACGTCAGCGCCCTGGCGTTGAAAGTCGACGCGCTGCCGGAAGAAAATCTGCGCGACGCCTTGTCGGGATCACAGCAGTTGCCGTTGCCGCCCAAACTCAAGGCCGGCCAAAGCATCGACGGTTACCCGGTCGAGGAATTGATGCACAGCTCGCATGTCACGCTGCTTTATCGCGTGATCGACCCGAAATCGAAACGCAAACTGGTCTTGAAAACGCTGCATCCTGACCGCGCCGGCGATGCGCAGGAACGGTCCGCGTTCGCGCATGAAGAATGGCTGGCCAAGCGGGTTGTCGCGCGTTTCTTTCCGCAAGTCATCACGCCCCAACAAAAAAATTATCTGTACTACCTGAGCACCTGGCATGAAGGCAGTACGTTGCAGCAACGGCTGACGGCCGGCGAGCACTTCACCGTGCCGGACGTGATCGCACACGGCGCCAAGCTGGTACGCGCGATCGGCGCCTTGCACCGGCGCAGCATCATTCATCGCGACATCAAGCCGGACAATGTCCACTTGGGCGACGACGGCGAATTACGGATACTCGATCTCGGCGTCGCGCAGTCGGGACTGGAAGCGGAAGAAAATGGCAATCAGGCGCCGCAAGCAGGCACGCCGTCCTTCCTGGCGCCGGAGCAATTCGACAACGCGCCGCCGTCGCGCCAAACCGACGTCTATGCGGCCGGCGTCACGCTGTACCTGATGCTGACGCGCCGCTATCCGTACGGCGAGATCGAACCGTTTCAGCATCCACGCTTCGGCGCGCCGGTGCCGCCGAACCGTTACCGCCCAGATGTGCCGCTATGGCTGGAAAACGTACTGCTGAAGTCGGTCGCACGCGACCCGATGGAGCGCTTTGAGACTGCGGAGGAATTCTTGCTTGCGCTGGAGCGCGGCGTCACGCGCCCGCTCGCTGCGCCGGCGGCGAAGCCGCTGCTGCAGCGTGATCCGCTGTTGCTGTGGCGGGCGGCGGCGATCGTGTCAGTCGTGGTGAATCTGCTGTTGCTTTACCTGATCGTGGCGCGGTAAGACGATCTCACGTCAATTCAATACTCTGGCTGCTCGCATATGGGTTTCCGTGCCATTCTGATCGGTTGGGGACAGAGTATC
>DHXL01000001.1:0-2024 GCA_002415335.1 Oxalobacteraceae bacterium UBA5157 | reverse complement strand
CTACGCTAAACTCTGTCCCGCAATTTTTTACATTCGGTTGGGGACAGAGTACCGCTACGCTAAACTCTGTCCCGCAATTTCTTACATTCGATGCGCACACTGCACAGTCTGCGCCTCCGCCATCAAATCCAGAAACTGATCGGTACTCATATGGATCAGTTGTTCATGATCACCGGCCTCGAAATACACATCGGGCTGGCGAATCAAACTCTCATCCAGATAAGTCTGCAAGCCGTACGCCGTGCATACCGGCGGCACCGCCCCCACCTCGCAATCCTTGAACAGCTCGCGCATCTCGGTCTCGCTGGCCAACACCAGGCGCCGCCCGGTCTTCTTCCACAATTCGGATAGCCGAACATGGTGGGTCGAAGGCAGTACTGCCGCAACATAGCCAAACTCGTCTTCCAGCAGCACCGTCTTGGCCAGGCGATCACCAGGTATGTGCGCGGCTTCTGCGGTGTCCATGCTGCTATGGCTATGCGGATGCGGCACAACCTCATACCGACTGTCTTTATTACGAAGGCAATCCTCGAGCGTGACTGAAAGTGACATGATCGTCTCTCCCGACATTATATGAATGGGAAGTGACCCATTGTGAATTCACTATAGTGACACTTCGCCCATATGTGAAGGCGAGATTTTGCTGCCGAACAGCCTCGTGCGGCAAGCTTCTTGCGCGATCGAAACAGCCAAGTCAGGCGGCCTGCTGCAGCGCCGGATGTGCCTGGCGGTGATACAGGAACTCAAGCACCGAGGTCCGGTACTCGCTGTACAGCGCGTCCTGCGCCAGTGCCACGCGCTCGCGCGGACGCTCCAGCCGTACGTTCAGTATCTCGCCGATGGTGGCCGCCGGACCATTCGTCATCATCACGATACGATCCGACAACAATACCGCCTCATCGACGTCGTGCGTCACCATGACCACGGTCGATCCGGTCATGGCGACGATTTTCAGGAGCGCATCCTGCAGATGAGCGCGGGTCAGCGCATCGAGCGCACCGAACGGCTCATCCATCAGCAATACCTTCGGTTCCATCGACAATGCGCGCGCGATGCCGACCCGCTGCTTCATGCCGCCGGAAATTTCATGCGACCGCCTTTGTTCGGCATGGGTTAACCCGACCAGGGCCAACGCCGCCATGGTCCGCTCGCGCAGTTGCGTATCGCTTTCTCTCGCGCCGAATACGCGCTCGACCGCCAGGTACACATTTTCGTAACACGTCAGCCACGGCAGCAGCGAATGGTTTTGAAACACAACTCCGCGTTCAGGCGACGGTCCGGCGATTTCGCGATTGGCGCACAGCAGCGTGCCGCTGGTTGCCGTCAACAGCCCGGCGAGCAGATTCAGCAGCGTCGATTTGCCGCAACCGGAGTGGCCGATCAGCGTGACGAACTCGCCCTTCCCGACCGTCAGGTTGATATCTTTCAATGCCTGGAATACACCCTTCCTGGTGTTGAAGGACATCTGCGCATCGTGAATATCGATGAACTTGCTGGCGACGCTATCCATAATTTTCTCCGTGATTTCCAGCGCAAAAAAGTTGTTGCCGGGTACGCATTACTTAACGCGTCCCGTGGCTCAGTGCCTAGCTGCGAACTTCTTCGTAAGTGAACGAAGTGGCCAACGCAACCAGCGCCTGCTCAAGCAGCAGACCGACCACGCCGATCACGACGATCGCAATGATGATGTGCGGCACGTTGAGGTTGTTCCATTCATCCCAGACCCAGAAACCGATGCCGACGCCGCCGGTCAGCATCTCGGCCGCGACGATCACCAGCCAGGCGGTACCGATGGCCAGCCGAACGCCGGTCAACATGTAGGGCAGCACCGACGGAAACAGTATCTTGGTCAGGATTTTCCATTCGGACAGATTGAGCACCCTGGCCACGTTCATGTAATCCTGCGGCACGCGCTGCACGCCGACTGCGGTATTGATGATCATCGGCCAGATCGAGCAAATGAAAATGGCCCAGATCGCAGCTGGATTGGCCGCCTTGAATACCAGCAAACCAATCGGCAGCCA
>DHXL01000181.1 GCA_002415335.1 Oxalobacteraceae bacterium UBA5157 | reverse complement strand
CAACGATCTGGCCGCTGCGCAGTCGCTGATCCTGTCGCCCCTGCGGTTGGTGGTTTCGATCGCGCGCGGCTATCTCGGCTACGGCCTGCCGCATGCGGACCTGATCCAGGAAGGCAATATCGGGCTGATGAAAGCGGTCAAACGGTTTGATCCGGACCAGGGCGTGCGACTGGTATCGTACGCGATGCATTGGATCAAGGCCGAGATGCACGAGTACATCTTGAAAAACTGGCGTCTGGTCAAAGTCGCCACGACCAAGGCGCAGCGCAAGTTGTTCTTCAATCTGCGGAGCCACAAGGAAGGCTTGGACACGATGACGTCAAGCCAGGTTGATGCGTTGGCCAAGACGCTGAACGTCAAGCGAGAAGAAGTGATCGAGATGGAAACCCGCTTGTCCGGCCGCGATATCGCGTTGGAAGCGCCGACTGACGATGAAGACGACAGGTTTGCCCCGATCGCCTATTTGTCTTCCGATCGGCAAGAACCGACCAAGGTGCTGGAAGCACAGCAATACGATCGCCTGCAAACGGAAGGACTGGAAAGTGCGTTGGGCAAGCTTGACGCGCGCTCACGCCGCATCGTGGAAGCGCGCTGGCTCGCCAATGATGACGGCTCTGGTGCGACGCTGCACGAATTGGCCAGTGAGTTCGGCGTCTCGGCCGAACGGATTCGTCAAATCGAAGCGGTCGCGCTGAAGAAGATGAAGGGCTCGCTGGCGGCTTACGCCTGAGCGAATCCATTGCGCGTTTTGGACAGAGCGGCATGACCGCTTGACGTATTTCCGCAGCGGCAAAAAATCAAAAAAGGCGCCCAATCGGGCGCCTTTCCAATTTCCTGGCAATGCCGATTCCGATCAGGACAGTAGAATCTTCAGATCGTGGGCGATCGGTTCCGCGCCCTGCCCGTTGCGGATAAACAGGCGAATCCGGCCTTGCGGGTCGAACACGTAGCTACCGGCGCTATGATCCATCGTATAGCTACCGGGGGTCTTGCCCGGCACCTTCTGATAGAACACGCGAAAGTCCTTCGCGATCTTTTCGGTGGCGGCCTGGTCGCCGACCAGGCCCAGGAAACGTGGGTCGAACGCCGGCACGTATTTGGATAGCAGGGCCGGCGTGTCCCGTTCCGGATCGATGGTCACGAACAGCACCTGCACCTTGTCGGCGAGCGGCCCCAGCTGCTTCATCACGCTTGCCATCTCCGCCATGGTGGTCGGGCAGACATCCGGGCATTGCGTGTAGCCGAAGAACAGGACCACCGCCTTGCCCCTGAAATCGGCGAGCGTACGCAGTTTGCCGGTGTAGTCGGTTAGCGCGAAATCTTTCGCGTACTCGAGGCCGGTGATATCGGTATTCTTGAATGGCTCGGCTTGCTTGGCGCTGCAACCTGCCAGCAGACAAAGCGTGGAAAACAATACGAGAAAGAAAGCACGCATGTTGACTAGAATTTGAAGTAGTGATCGAACAGCAGCGCGGCAAACAGCAGCGACAGGTAAATGATCGAGTAAGTGAAGGTCTTGCGTGCGATCAAGTCGGTGTAATGGCGATAGATCTGCCACGCCCGCCAAAGGAAAATCGCATCCAGAATCACCGCGCTGGCGAGGTAGATCAGCCCGCTCATATGCGCCGCGTAGGGCAGCATCGTGGTGGCGGCGAGTGCGATGGTGTACAGCCAGACGTGGAATTGCGTAAATGCGAGGCCGTGCGTGATCGGCAGCATCGGCAACCCGGATTTCGCATAGTCGTCCCGGCGGTACAGCGCGAGCGACCAGAAATGCGGCGGCGTCCAGACGAAAATGATCAGGACCAGCAGCCACGCCTGCATCGGCACGTCATTGGCAATCGCGGCCCAGCCCAGTGCCGGCGGCATCGCGCCCGACAAGCCGCCGATCACGATATTCTGCGGTGTCGCCGGCTTCAGAAGCATGGTGTAAATCACGGCATAGCCGACGAAGGTCGCGAACGTCAGCCACATGGTAAGCGGATTGACGAGGTTGTATAGCACCCACATGCCGGCGCCGCCGATCACGCCGGAAAATACCAGGGTTTGCGGCACCGTGATGTCGCCGCGTGCCATTGGACGGCGCGCGGTGCGCGCCATGCGTGAATCGATCTCGCGTTCGACCAGGCAATTGATGGCGAAGGCGGCGGCGGCCAGCAGCCAGATGCCAATAGTCGCCGCGACCACAACATGCCAGTCCGGCAGGTCGGGGCTGGCCAGGAACATCCCAATCACCGCGCAGAACACGGCCAGCTGCGTCACGCGCGGCTTGGTCAGGGCCCAATACTGGGCCAGTCGATGGGGAGTTGCGGTGAGGGTAGTCATGCGTTGGTTTTCATGCTGCGATTACGCGGTGAAACGCTTGGCGGCGGCTGGAATTCGAGCCTTGTAGTTTAACATGACCAGCAGCAGCACGAGTAGCGCGGCGCCGCCATTGTGGGCAACCGCAACTGCCAGCGGCCACCTCAGGAAAATGGCTGCCATACCGGTGCCAAGCTGCAGCGCGATCGCGATCAGCAGCCAGTGGCCGGTGCTGCGCAAGCCGTCGATCTGGCGCGCGCGATAGCCGGCCCATGCGACCGATAAGGCTACGACGAAGGCGAAGCTGCGATGGGTCCAATGGATGGCCGTCAACGCCGCAAAAGGGAGGTATTCTCCGGCGCCAGTCTTGCCCAAGTCGCGCCAAAGCGTGAATCCATTCGCAAAATCCATTTGCGGCAGCCACGCGTCATGGCACAGCGGAAAATCGGTGCAGGCCAGTGCCGCATAATTGGTGCTGACCCAGCCGCCGAGTCCGATTTGGACGACGAGCAGCAGGAGCGCGAACGCGGCCGGTGTGCGCACGGACGCGGCCGCATCGGAAATCGGCGCGTGCTCGACCTGGCGCG
>DHXL01000232.1:2548-4759 GCA_002415335.1 Oxalobacteraceae bacterium UBA5157 | reverse complement strand
GCGGTCATCCACTGCACGCCGCCGTTTTGGAGCAAGCCTTCATGGCCGGCGCTGTCGCGGTGGCGCATGCGGCCGGCAATCATGTAGGTGACCGTCTCGAAGCCGCGGTGCGGGTGGTCGGGAAAGCCCCCGATATAGTCTTCCGTCTTGTCGGTGCCGAAGGCATCGAGCATCAGGAAGGGATCGAGCCGAACCTGCAGCGGCTGCGTCAATACGCGCGTCAATTTGACCCCGGCACCGTCGGAAGTAGCCTGGCCGGCCACTAACTGTTCGACCGCGCGCGAACGCGCGAACGCATCGGGCTGGAATGTCGATTTGGTTGTGCGGAGTGTCATGATTTTCTCCTTACCGGTTCAACGGGCGGCGCTCACGCCGCCACTGCTTGCTCGATCTGGGTCAGCGCCGACTCCAGCGCATTTTTTTCGGCTTCCGGACCCATCGCCAGGCCTTCCGCGTACACGAATTGCACGTCGTTCATGCCCAGAAAGCCGAAAAATGTTTGCAGATACGGCGTCTGCGTGTCATTCGGCGTATTGCGATACAGCCCGCCGCGAGTCAGCGCGACATATACCTTCTTGCCCGTCAACAGACCTTCAGGTCCCTTTTCAGTGTAACGAAAAGTCACCTGAACGCGCGAGATCGCGTCGATCCAGTTTTTCAATTGCGCCGGCACGCCAAAGTTGTACATCGGTATGCCGAGTACCACAACGTCGGCAGCCTGGATCTCGGCGATCAATGCATCGTCTTGCGCCACGCGCGCGGCATGCGCTGGCGTGCGCTGTTCGGCGGGGGTGAACAATGCCTGCAGCGCCGCTTCATCGAGCATCGGATGCGGCGTGCGGCCCAGGTCGCGCACCGTGAGCTCGGCTTGCGGCTGGTCGGCGAGCAGGCGCTCGACGAGGGTATTGGCCAAGCGAGTGGAATGGGAGTTTTCGGCGCGTGCGCTGGAATTGATTTGTAGAATCTTCATGATGGTTTCCTTCACGTGTTTGGTTGGGATGACTGACTTTAACCATTCCGTAATCGATCCGGAAGACCGTAAAATGGGTATCATTGTTCCATTGACGGAACGATGGAGGGAAAATGATTCTCGAACCGAATGATCTTTTACTGTTCGCCCGTGTCGTCGAGGAAGGCAGTTTCAGCCGCGCCGCCGAGCGCATGGGGATGCCGAAATCGACGCTGTCGCGGCGCCTGACCGCGCTCGAGTCGCAACTGGGCGAGCGGCTTCTATTGCGCACTACGCGCAAGCTCACGGTCACCGATTTCGGCAATAGCGTGCTGCTGCACGCCCAGCAGGTAACGTCCGAGGTCGAGGCCACGCTGGCGCTGGCGCAGCACCGCCAGGTCGAACCGAGCGGGCGCTTGCGGATATCGATGCCGAGCGACTTTGCCAACGAAGTATTGGGGCCGCTACTGGCCGAGTTCGTCGCGAAATACCCCGCCGTCTCGCTGGAGGTCGATCTGTCGCCGCGCCGCGTCGACTTGATTGGGGAGAATTTTGACTTGGCGATCCGCATGGGCGACCTGCCCGACGATGCCTCGCTGGCAGCGCGGCGAGTGGCCGTATTTTCGGTCGGGCTATATGCGTCGCCGGGCTACCTGGCGCGGCACGGCGTGCCGCCCGAGCCGGAGGCGTTAATGGAACATGACGCCCTGCTCCTGCTGAAGCGCAACGGCGAACCGGCGCCGTGGCGCCTCAGTCGCGCCGAATCGCGTTGGGAGGGCACGCCTCCCGGCCGGGCCACCGCCAATTCACCCGAGCTGTTGCTCAAGTTTGCGCGTGCGGGCGCCGGCATCACGGTGCTGTCCGATCATTTCGCGGAGGCCCATGTGCGTCGCGGAGAATTGGTCCAGGTGCTGGCCGACTGGAACGTACCTGCAGTCACGGCATGGGCGGTATTTCCCGGGCGCCGCTTGATGCCGACCCGTACGCGGGTGTTCCTGGACGCCATGCAGGCTGAATTCTCCGGGCCGCGCTGCCAGCAAATCGAGGCGCAGATCGATCAAGGCAAACGCGAACGGGGCGGCGCATGACGGCGCTCTTGCACGGCGATCGCGTATTCAGGTCTTGAGGCGATACCCGCTCTTGAAGATCCACCACACGGCCGCCAGACAAAGCCCGAGGAAGGTCAATCCCATGCTCATGCTGATCGCGACGGGCACGTCGGAGACACCGTAAAAACTCCAGCGGAATCCGCTGATCAAGTA
>DHXL01000232.1:0-2381 GCA_002415335.1 Oxalobacteraceae bacterium UBA5157 | reverse complement strand
GCGGTAGCCAGGATCAGCAGGCCGAGGATGATCGACTTGGTGGCGGCAGCGCCGACATAGCCGGCGACGATCTCGATCCCGGAAATCGGTGCCGACAAAATCTCGTAAATCGTGCCGGAAAATTTCGGCATGTAAATACCAAAGGAAGCATTGGCGACGCTCTGCGTCATCAGCGACATCATGATCAAGCCAGGAATGATAAAGGCGCCGTAACTGACTCCCTCTATCTTGACCATGCGGGCGCCGATCGCCGCACCGAACACCACGAAATAAAGCGCCGTCGAGATAACCGGTGCCGCGATACTCTGCATCAGGGTTCGTCTGGTGCGCGCCATCTCGAACAGATAAATGGCGCGAATCGCGTAGATATTCATGGTTGTGCTCTCACTAAATTGACGAAGATATCCTCGAGCGAACTTTGACTGGACTGCAGATCCTTGAAATCGATGCCATGCTCCCCGAGTTGCCGCAACAGATCGGCAATCCCGGTCTGCTCGCTCTGCGCATCGAAGGTGTAAATCAATTCGTTGCCGTCCGCGGCAAGTGCCAGTTCACGGCCCGCGAGCTCCTCGGGAATGCGAGACAACGGGTGCTGCAGATGCAGTTTCAACTGTTTCTTGCCAAGTTTCTGCATCAACACGGATTTGTCTTCGACCAGGATGATCTCGCCTTTGTTGATCACCCCAATCCGATCGGCCATCTCCTCGGCCTCCTCGATATAGTGGGTAGTGAGGATGATCGTCACGCCGCTGTCCCGCAAGCCCCGGACCATCTTCCACATATCGCGGCGCAGCTCGACATCGACACCGGCGGTGGGCTCATCGAGGAAGAGTATCGACGGCTCATGCGACAAGGCCTTGGCGATCATGACCCGGCGTTTCATACCACCCGACAGTTCCCTGATCCTCGAATTCCTCTTGTCCCATAGCGAGAGATCGCGCAGCACTTTCTCGATATGCGCCGGATGCGGGGCCTTGCCGAAAATGCCGCGGCTAAAGCTGACGGTATCCCACACGGTTTCGAAGGCATCCGTGGACAATTCCTGCGGCACCAGGCCGATCCTCGAGCGTGCCGCGCGATAGTCGCGCACGACGTCATGACCATCGGCCGTGACCGACCCTTCACTCGGATTGACGATCCCGCAAATGATGTTGATCAGCGTGGTCTTGCCGGCTCCGTTCGGTCCCAGCAGGGCAAAGATATCTCCACGATGGATATCCAGATCGATACCCTTGAGCGCATGGAAACCGGATGCGTAGGTCTTGGTGAGGCGTTTGACTGAAATGATCGGCTGCACTCAGCCTCCTGTTAAATAATCGAGATTATGCGGTTTAAAACGCGCTCCCCCCTTATGCGATTCAGCTGGGAACCGGCAGGTTTTGTCGCGTCAATTTTGAAAAGGGACAGTATAACGTCGCTGGGCCGAGCGCATCTTGAGGTGGTTGAGGAACTGAGCCGCCCTTGCATCACCTCCGCTGTCCCGTCGGTAGATCAATTTCCTTCAAAAATGTTTAATCTGATAACCGTTGCGTTGAACGCCATTACGGCTCGATGCCCCCGATATCGGAATCAGTGAGTTCAATCAAACGATCACGCAACCACGCGTGTGCCCGATTGTGCGTATCTCGTTCATGCCACAGCATATCCACATGCACGGCGGGCAAGGTGAATGGTAATGTCTTTGAGACCAGCAGATGCTCCATGCCGGTCGAAGCGATCAAATGCCTTGGTATCACCGTGAGCAAATCGGATTTCGCGACGACGCGGCCAACGGTAAAGAACTGATTCACCGTAAGCACGAGCCGGCGCTTGCGCCCGAGGTTCTCGAGCACCTCCTCGGCCAGCCCATGCGCGCGTCCCGAAAAGCTGACCAACGCGTGCTCGGCCGCACAATAGCCGTCTAGCGTTAGTTCACCGTCGGCCAGCGGGTGACCCTTGCGCATGACGCACACATATTCCCCGGTATATAGACGACTGTGGCGGATCGATGATGCAACGCCCTGCTCGCCCTTTATCTGGGCGACCACGCCCGGAAAAAAGCCGATTGCCAGATCGATATCGCTTTGCAAGAGCATGGGGCGCGGATCACGGGTTGTCAGCGGCGACATCCGGATGTTCATCCCCGGCGCATCTTGCTTAATCAACGTCATCAGCGGAGGCAGCAGGAGCGAGGCCGTCGAATCCGCCATTGCCAATCGAAACGTGGCTTGCGATTCCGATATCTCGGAAATGTGCGGTTCAATTGCCGTCTCCAGGATCGTCAGCGCGCTCCGGACAATCGGCCACAATTCTTCGGCGCGCGCAGTCGGCTTCACGCCATGCGCGGTGCGAATCAACAGTTCGTCTTGCAGCGCGCCACGCAGGCGCTTCAGTGCATTGGA
>DHXL01000414.1 GCA_002415335.1 Oxalobacteraceae bacterium UBA5157 | reverse complement strand
TGCGCCCATGCTGGGCGCACAAGAAAAAGGCGTTCCGAAGAACGCCTTTTCAGACAGGCTTCCGCGCTTAGTGTTTGACCACCGTAGCGTCGGTCTTGTCGGTCGTCGGCGCGACCGCAGCGGCCACCGTCGCTTCTTCTTCGGTAAGCGGAACCGGATGCCGTTCAAGCGCGATTTCCAGCACCTTGTCGATCCAGCGCACCGGAACGATCTCCAGTTTATTCTTGACGTTGTCAGGGATCTCGGCAAGATCCTTGACATTCTGCTCCGGGATCAGCACGATCTTGATGCCGCCGCGATGCGCCGCCAACAGTTTTTCCTTCAAGCCACCGATTGGCAACACCTCTCCGCGCAGTGTGATTTCGCCGGTCATCGCGACATCCGCTCGCACCGGAATCCCGGTGAAAACCGATACCAGCGCGGTGGTCATCGCGACGCCCGCCGACGGTCCATCCTTCGGCGTTGCGCCTTCCGGCACGTGAATATGAATGTCGCTCTTTTCGAAGATATCGCTCTTGATGCCAAGCTTCTTCGCGCGGCTACGCACCACGGTGCGCGCTGCCTCGATCGACTCTTTCATCACATCACCCAGGGTTCCGGTGCGGATGATGCCACCCTTGCCTGGCATCGACATCGCTTCGATCGTGAGCAGATCGCCGCCGACTTCGGTCCATGCCAGTCCAACCACCTGGCCGACCTGGTTCTCCTTCTCGGCCATACCAAAATCGAAACGACGGACACCAAGGAACTTGTCGATGTTCTTTGAATTGACGGTCACTTTCTTGTCCTGTTTTTTTAGCAGGAGCATCTTTACCACCTTGCGGCAGATCTTCGAAATCTCGCGTTCCAAAGAGCGTACGCCAGCTTCGCGCGTGTAATAGCGGATGATGTCGCGAATCGCAGATTCAGAGACCGCAATTTCCTCGTCCTTCAACCCATTATTCTTGATCTGCTTCGGCATCAAGTAACGCTGTGCGATATTGGTTTTCTCGTCTTCGGTATAACCGGAAAGCCGGATGACCTCCATCCGGTCGAGCAACGCCGGCGGGATGTTGTACGAGTTCGAGGTGGCGACGAACATCACATCCGACAGATCGAAGTCGACTTCGACGTAGTGATCGGAGAACGTATGGTTTTGCTCCGGATCGAGCACCTCGAGCAGTGCCGACGACGGGTCGCCACGGAAATCCATGCCGAGCTTATCGATCTCATCGAGCAGGAATAGCGGATTGCGCACGCCCGCCTTAGCGAGGCTTTGCAGAATCTTGCCCGGCATTGAGCCGATATATGTGCGGCGGTGCCCGCGAATCTCGGCCTCGTCACGTACCCCGCCCAACGCCATGCGCACGAACTTGCGATTGGTGGCGCGCGCGATCGATTGCCCGAGCGAGGTCTTGCCTACTCCCGGAGGACCCACGAAGCATAGGATCGGCGCTTTCAGCTTGTCGACGCGCTGTTGCACGGCAAGATACTCAAGAATGCGTTCTTTCACCTTGTCGAGGCCATAGTGATCGTCCTCGAGCACTTTTTCGGCATTGGTCAGATCGTTGTTTACCTTGGATTTTTTCTTCCACGGCAAACTCAGCATGGTATCGATGTAGTTGCGCACAACGGTCGCCTCGGCCGACATCGGCGACATCAGTTTGAGTTTTTTCAACTCGCTTTGCGCCTTCTCGCGCGCCTCTTTCGGCATCTTCGCCGCAATGATTTTCTTCTCGAGATCTTCGAGATCCGCGCCTTCTTCGCCTTCGCCAAGCTCCTTCTGGATCGCCTTGACTTGTTCGTTCAGATAGTACTCGCGCTGCGACTTTTCCATTTGGCGCTTTACGCGGCCGCGAATGCGTTTCTCGACCTGCAGAATATCGAGTTCGCCTTCGAGCTGCCCGAGCAAGTGCTCATGCCGTTTGGCGACGTTGAAAATCTCCAGGATGACTTGCTTTTGTTCGAGCTTGAGCGGCAGGTGCGCAGCGATGGTGTCGGCCAGGCGGCCCGCGTCGTCAATACCCGCCAGCGAGGTCAGGATTTCCGGCGGAATTTTCTTGTTCAGTTTTACGTATTGATCGAATTGCTGGACGATTGCCCGACGCATCGCTTCCACTTCGGATTCATCACCGGGCTCGGATTCGACCGTGCTCAGGTCCGCAACGAAATGTGTTTCCAGTTCGCTGATGTGATGAATACGCGCGCGTTGCGCCCCTTCGACCAGAACCTTCACGGTACCGTCCGGCAGCTTCAGCATCTGCAGAATATTGGCGACGCAGCCGATCTCGTAAATATCGTCGGCGGACGGTTCATCCTTGGCAGCAGCCTTTTGGGCGGCAAGCATGATGCTCTTGCCCTGCTCCATCGCGGCCTCAAGCGCCTTGATCGATTTGGGACGTCCGACAAACAGTGGTATCACCATATGCGGAAAGACCACGACGTCGCGCAGCGGCAACAGCGGCAGTTGGGTGTGTTCAGTGGATGTAGTAGTTGTCATGGCGAGCCTTATCGAGAAACCTGTTAATGATGTTGGCGCGAGCGGCCAAAACACAAGCCCGGACGGCAACAAAAATCACTTTGGAACCCAAATCAACCAATAAAAAGAGCCACACACGAAGTTACCCGCGGGTGGCTCTGCAATGGAAGCCTGAGTGATTTCCTGCCTCTTTAAATTGTACTGCGTTTGTGGCAAAAAACGGCCCGACAAACACGCTTTTTACACGTTCTTGCAGATATTTATTGTTTGGCTCCCGAGACCTTCTGTTGCTCATGGTATATCAGCAATGGTTTCGCGTTATTTGTAATCGTATTTTCATCGATCACAACCTTGGCCACGTTTTGCTGGTTCGGCAACTCATACATAACGTCCAATAATGCATGTTCCAGAATCGAGCGCAG
>DHXL01000262.1:3876-5181 GCA_002415335.1 Oxalobacteraceae bacterium UBA5157 | reverse complement strand
CGTCCATGGGCACTTGCGAATAGTAGGCGCTATTGCGGGTCGCCACCCTGACAGTCAGCTGACAATCTTGTCAGTTAAGTGAATTGCCGGCTCAAAAAACGCGGGCTGACGGCGCTGTTCGCGGCTTTCGGCCAAGGATGGAGAATGGGTGAAAATCAAGCGTGCAGCGTCGCATTGCTTTTATCGGTACTGCCTCCTCATTGCTGCGAATGGTCGGTCCAAGAAATGACGCTTTCCGCATGTTCGCAGCCCCGGCCGCCATACGGGCGCGTGACCTCATTTCTGTTTGCCGGGAGCCGAAACTTGCGACGCCACCAGCACAGGACTCTCGCGGTACAGGGCGGGCATCATCGATTTCAAATCCGTAATTTTAGGCAAATCAAAACGTGCGATATACCCTGAATCCGGGTGCAGCGTGGCGTAGTTCTGATGATAGGATTCTGCCGGATAAAACGCGTTGAACGGGTTTACCTGTGTCACGATTTTTGCGGGAAATACGTGCGCGGCGTCCAATTGCGCAATGTATTTTTCCGCGACCTGCTTCTGTTTTGCGTCCTTGAAAAAAACAGCCGAACGATACTGCGTCCCCGAATCAGGATATTGGCGATTCAGCTGAGTCGGGTCGTGCGCGACCGAAAAATAGATTTGCAGCAGCTTGCCATAGGTAATCTGATGCGGATCGTAAGTGATCTGCACCGATTCGGCATGACCGGTGTCGCCGGAACTCACCCGTGCGTAGTCGGCTGTGTCTTTGGTGCCGCCGGTATAGCCGGACACCGCATTCAAGACGCCTTTGGTGTGCTGAAACACCGCCTGGATCCCCCAGAAACATCCGCCTGCCAGGACCGCCGTTTCCGGTGCGTTACCCGCTGCCAAATCGACCGCCGGTGCCGGAAGCTTGACCGTTTCAGCAAGCGCGCTGTCAACCGAACAGCCGAAGCCGGTCGCAAGCACGACAGCCAGCGTCAGCGCCGCGTTCCTCTCGGCAACGAGGCGCACCGAGTTCCACATTCCGTTCTGCGTCCGGTTAAATTCTTGTGTCGATTTCGGTCTCATTTTTTCCCCGTATTTCATCGCTATCGCCACTGCGCCGTTATTCGTGCGCAGGTCGGCTCGATCAAAATCGTTCATGCCAGCCTCCTGAAGTCCCGTGCTCAAGAACCATGACTGTACACTCGCCGCATTTTCGCGGCTGGGGGAAGGCTGGCGAGTTGCATATCAGAACATGCAGAATAATTACTTCTTCATATCATCCGCATTCATCTCGTTCTTTTTCATATTACCTTTGCCCATGCCATATTTCTT
>DHXL01000262.1:0-3680 GCA_002415335.1 Oxalobacteraceae bacterium UBA5157 | reverse complement strand
TTCTTCATGGCGTCTTTCTTCATGGCGTTGTTGGCCATGTCGTTCTGCGCCATGCCGTCTTTCTTCATCGCGTCCTGGGAAAACGCGGCGCCCGACATCAGCAGACAAGAGGAGAGGACTACGGTGATGATTCTTTTCATGATGTTTTCCTTTTTGGGTAAATTACGTTGGAACTGCAGTTGCCGAAGCGTCAGCGCAGCTGTCTCTTAGCTGCCACCGAACCAGTTGTACCCCTGGTCTTCCCAATAGCCTCCGGGGTACGAATTCGTGACGAAGATCGCCTGTATGTGTTTCGGATTCTTGTAACCCAGTTTGGTCGGCATGCGCAGCTTCATCGGAAAGCCATAGCGTGGCGGCAGTTGCCGGCCGTCGTAAGTCAACGCCAGCAGCGCCTGCGGATGCAAGGCGGTAGCCATGTCGATGCTGGTGTAGTAGTCATCGGCACACTTGAAGCCGGCATACTTTGCGCTGAGGTCCGCACCGATAGAGCGCAGGAAACCTGCGAATGGCACGCCGCCCCATTTGCCGATCGCACTCCAGCCTTCGACGCAGATATGCCGCGTGACCTGGTCCGTTTGCGGCAACGCCCGCAACTGTGCCAGCGTCCATGTCCTGCGATCCGCCACAAGGCCGCTCAATTCAAGCCGCCAGGTATCGCCATCAACCTGCCGCACCTCGTCTTCACCGTAGTAGGCATTGAACGGGAAGGGCCTGGTGATCATCGGGTCCGGATAAGTTGGCGCGAGCCGCGTCGGATCGAACAGCAGCGCCTGCAGCCGGTCATTGACACGCGACACGCCGGCGAGTGCGGTTTCGATGCTGCTTTCGTCGCTGGTCGAGCAACCGGTCAGTAGCGACAGGCCACCCAACGTCAGGGTACGCTGCAGGAAAGCGCGGCGCGATGGCTGGCTGATCTTGCGAATCGCATCGGCCAGCATCGCTTCGCCGTCGTCCGATCGGCCATCACGAACAAGTACGCCGCGCGCTGAACCGTGTTGTAATGACGCGGATCGGCATGCGCCAGCTTGCCTCTGAATGCTGCGCCCAAATCGTTCATGAGCTGGCGTGGCGGCAAGGGAAAGAAATGCCGCCGCAAACGACCCGACGCGAAGTTGATCAGCAGGTAGAAAACTCCATTGGCGATCAGCAGCCACATCGCGGCGAAATGCCACTGCAGCGCGCCGCCCAGCCAGCCGCCGAGCGTCATTGCCGAAGGGACGGCGAATTTGAATAATGGCGACGCGTTATAGATGCGCCAGCCGCTGGTCGCCAGCACCAGTACCGCCAGCGCGTTGGCCCAGTGCGCGCCGCGCAGCCACCACGGATGAATGGTGACGTTATCGGCGCGCATCACAGACTCCTTATCTGGACACGCTGCGTGGCGCTGGCCGACCGCTGTACCTTGCAGTCATGATTGTCCTGCACGAACGCACCGGCCTGAATGTTCTGGCTCAATGAATAGTCGACTGGCGCGTAGCGCGAGCAAGCTTCGCTGGTGTACAGTTCCACCGGCGCCACGGTTGCAGTGCCGCTTTTGACTTTGCGGACATTGCCGGCATACGATGGCGATGTCACCCCGACGGCATAAGCCACGGCGATTATTTCAATTGATTTCATGGTGCGATACCGTTCCAGCGGATGTAGTGAAAGGTAATTCGCAGGCAGGAGAGATTTGGTTACAGACCGGAGCAAATTTATTTCGCGAAGGGCGAAATATACTTCCAAGAAAATGTTACCTAAGGCGCAGATGCAGCGAATACAAGATAGCGATCGCCTGCATAACACCGAGTTGCGAATGCATGCGTTATTAATGCAGGGCCTGACAGGTGATGAAGCGGCATACCGCAGTTTTCTACAGGCTACGGCGGCACATTTGCGCGCGTTCCTGCGGCGCCGCCTGAACCGCTGGCCGGAAGAAGTGGAAGACCTGGTGCAGGAATCGTTACTGGCGATTCATAACCAGCGCCTGACCTATGATACGAGTGTGCCGCTGACCGCGTGGGTGTATGCGATTGCGAAATATAAGCTGATTGACTGGTTGCGGCGACACGCGCGGCGTGAAATGCTGAACGATCCGCTGGACGACGAGAATGAAATATTTTCGACCGCGGACGCCGATGCCCGCGAAGTGCAACGGAATCTCGGCAAACTGCTCGAACTGCTGCCGGCCCAGCAGCGCGCCGCGATCATGCACACCAAGCTGGATGGCTGGTCGGTACGTGAAACGGCGACCGCGTTGCAGATGTCGGAAGCCTCCGTGAAGGTCGCGGTGCACCGCGGATTGCGAACACTGGCGTCAAGACTGCGAGATGAACCATGAAAACAGATGATTTGATAAATATGTTGGCCAGCGGTCCCGACGTGCGTGCGCCCGCGCCGGCGCTGCCGATGCGCCGCATCGTCATGATTATTTCGTGCGGACTGCTGGTGAGCACTGCGATGATGATGGCATTCCTGGGGATAAGACCGGATCTGGCCGAGGTCACTACGCTGCCGGCATTCTGGCTCAAAATCGCGTTTGTCGTAGCGCTTGCATGGGCTGGCCGGATCGCAACCGCGCGCCTCTCGTCGCCCGGCGCCCGCACCGGAATGCTGCCGGTATTGATCGCGGCCCCGGTGCTGCTGATATGGATTGTGGCGTTGATATCGCTGATGAATGCGGCACCGGATGATCGTGCGCAGCTTTTCTGGGGAAGTACCTGGCGCGTCTGCTCGTTCCTGATCGCAGCGCTCTCGTTACCGATTTTTGCCGCAATCCTGAAGGTAATGCGCGGCCTAGCGCCAACCCGCCTGCGGCTGGCCGGCGCCGCCGCCGGTTTCGCTGCTGGCGCGGCGGCGGCGGTGGTGTACTGTCTCCATTGTCCGGAAATCGAAGCGCCCTTTATTGGCTTCTGGTACCTGCTCGGGATCCTGATACCGGCCGGCATCGGTGCGCTGATCGGGCCGCGCGTCTTGCGCTGGTAGGGTTACCGAAGAAGTCGTGCGCGTCGGGGGATGAATGACATTCTCGCGACAACGGCGGATAAGTTCGAGCAGCACTTCAACCGGAACGCGATGTTTCAGTAGTGTGTCATTTGTTTGAAGCGGGAACGTCATCGCTCCGTAATAGATGTTCATTAGACTACGCGTACCGATCCACTCGCCTGCGAGGATTTCTTGAACCACTCCCTTACCCATCGTCCGATTGTTCTTGCCCTGGTCGCTGCATTTAGTACCGGCGCATTGCCTGCTGGAGCAAAAGAAAAAGACATTCCCGCGCATCCAACACATCCGGCGCATCTTATGCCGATCAAAGGCGTGGTGACCAGCACCGCCTATCGATCGGGCAGCGCCACCGATCCCACTATTCTGGCCGGTTATTATCAAGGCGCGCTGGTTTGCGTGGATATCAACAACAACGGCAAATGTGATCCGGATGAAAAGCCTGCCGTCACCGATCACACCGGTCACTTCACCTTGGCAGTGCCGGCATTGCACTCCACGAGCTTGCCCGTTTCAGCAATGATGGCATCGCACATCATTGCCGACATCGGAACCCGCGCGATAAACACCGCGACCCGCACATGGGTCGGTAAGCGCAATGTGTTTCGTGCATCATGGGGTCAGGTCGAGGAACAACGTGAAAACCTCGTGATCAGTCCATTGTCGGCGGAAGTGGCCCGGATGATGGAAGCCGACGA